>NZ_JAPEPI010000002.1:2802743-3114159 GCF_026340305.1 Streptomyces sp. NBC_01381
TGCCGCCGCCGAGGCAGGCACCCGCCTGAATCGCCACGTTGCCGTCGGCGGTGGTCTGGGGGCCGCCGCGCCAGTACAGGTTCTGGTAGGCGGGGAGTTCGAGCTGGTTGAAGTCGGCCTCCGTGAAGTGGCCGCCTGCCTCCAGCACCACCACCTTGAGACCGCGCCGGGCGAGCTCGCCGGCGATCACGCCACCGCCCGCGCCCGAGCCGACCACGCACACGTCCGCCTCGTACGAGACCTCTTCGCGCTCCGGCACCAGGGGCTGAATCGGCTTCGGCACCGTAGGAGGGGTGCTGATCGGGCCGGGATAGCCGAAGACGCGCCAGTTCGGGTTGTGCCCGGTCTGCGGGTCCGGTGCGCCATAAGCGAGGAAGAGAACCACACCCACCAGCCCGCTCATTCCGGCGGCGGCCTGCGAGCCGAGCATCGCCACGGTGCGCAGGATCTGCTCGCGGGAGAGCTGCGAGACGCGGGGGAAGTCTTGCGCGGCAAGACCGTCGAGCAGCTCGACCAGGCCGGCCCGCTGCTCGGTCGGCATCGCCGCGACGAACTGCTCGAGGGCCACGTCGACGCCCAGGTCGGAGGCGGTGCGCCTCCAGAAGCCGTCGGGATCGTCGGCGCGCTCGATGCGCGGCACGACGGTGTCGCACACCGCCCGCAGGACGGCCCGCTGGGACTCGGTGAGTCCAGTCGTCATGTCCAGTGCTCCTTCGATCAACAGTCGCAAGGCTCTGGTGAAGCGTTACACAGATTGTTCCTGCATGCAACACTTCAAGAAACGTCTCATCCTGAGGTGGCTGTATGATCGTCTCGGCAGCTATCGGGGAGGTCGAGTGTGGTGGTCGTAGCGGAGACGCCGTTGACGCGGCATCTGGCGGCGGGCAAGGTGCCGCGCCGCAGCCCGAGGGACGCCTTCGAGTTCGCGCGTCGGCGGTATCTGGCCGGCGAGCGGGTGGACATGCAGGACCTGGCTGCCGAGCTCGGCATCAGCCGGGCCACGCTGTTCCGCTGGGTCGGCAATCGGGACCAGCTGATCGCCGAGGTCATCTGGTCCTTCACCGAGCCGGCTCTTGAGCGGGCCGCGGCCGCCGCGCCCGGCCGGGGCGGCGCCCGCATCGCCGCCATCGTCGAGACCTTCACGCGCGGGATCATCGACGCGGACTACTTCCACACGTTCGTCTCGCGTGAGCCCGAGGCCAGTCTCAGGCTGCTGACCATGAGGGCCAGCGTCGTGCAGCGTCGTATCGTCGTGAAGATCCAGGAGCTCCTGCAGGAAGAGGTGGACCGTGGTGCCCTCGACCCGCCGATGGCCCTTCCGGACCTCGCTTACGTCATCACCCGCATCGGCGAATCGTTCGTCTACGCGGACCTGATCACCGGTGACCAGCCCGACGCGACCAAGCCGGCCGCCGCTGTCGCCGCGCTGCTGCGCTGATTCACCTTCTCGCTCCTGGCCGCGCTCGCTGCGGAACGCGACTTCTGGCGGAGCCAGGAGCAATCCCGCAGTCCGCCTGAACCATCAAGATCCGCGGTGGCAGTAAAGGTGGGGATCTCGTCATTGCGGACAATGCGCGCCTGGCGAAGAATCAAGGGCATGGAGCAGCGAACGGTCCTGGTCGTCCTCTACAACGGCGTCCAGAGCCTCGACGTCACCGGACCCGTCGAGGTCTTCACCGGGGCATCCGCCTACATAGGCGCCCCCGAGCCGGCGTACCGGATCCGCACCGCCTCCCTGGACGGCGCTCCCGTCCGCACATCGAGCGGGCTCACCCTCGTCCCGGACTCGTCCCTGGCCGAAGCCCCCGTGCCGCACACACTCCTGGCGCCGGGCGGCAACGGCAGCCGCGGCCCCGACCCCCGCCTGATCGACTGGCTCCGCATCAATGCCCCGCGCGCACAGCGCCTCGTCTCGGTCTGCACCGGCGCGGCCCTGCTCGCCGCGGCGGGCCTCCTGGACGGCCGCCGGGTGACGACCCACTGGGCGTACAGCGACCAGCTGGCCCACGACCACCCGGCCGTCGAGGTCGACCCGGACCCGATCTTCGTGCGCGACGGCCATGTCGCGACCTCGGCGGGCGTCACCGCCGGCATCGACCTGACCCTGGCCCTCGTCGAGGAGGACCTGGGCAGGGAGGCGGCGCTCACGGTGGCGCGGCATCTGGTCGTCTTCCTGCGGCGCCCGGGCAACCAGTCGCAGTTCAGCGCCCAGCTGGCCGCGCAGACGGCTCAGCGCGAACCCCTGCGCGAGGTCCAGCAGTGGATCACCGAGCACCCCGACGGCGATCTGTGCGTCGATTCGCTCGCCGCCCGTGCCCGGCTCTCTCCCCGGCACTTCGCCCGCGCCTTCCAGACGGAGACCGGCATGACGCCGGGCAAGTACGTCGAGCGCATCCGCATCGAGCACGCGCGCCGCCTCCTGGAGGACACCTCCGACGGCATCGCCGAGGTCTCCCGCGCCTGCGGCTACGGCACCCCCGAGGCGATGCGCCGGGCCTTCATCAAGACCCTCGGCGCGGCGCCCGCCGAATACCGGCGCCGCTTCCAGCCCCCACTCACCACCCCGGCGGCATCCGCCCCCCACGGATAGGCCCCCCATGCAGATCGCCATCGCCCTGTTCGAATGCTTCACCGCCCTGGACGCGGTCGGCCCGTACGAGACCCTCAGTCGTATCCCCGGAGCCGATACCGTCCTTGTGGCGGAGCGGCCGGGCCCGGTGCGCAACGAGCGCGGCTCCCTCGCACTCGTGGCGGACCGGGCCTTCGCCGACGTGCCGAGCCCGGACGTCGTGGTCGTCCCCGGCGGCCCCGGCCAGAGCGAGCACATGGCGCACGAGCCGCTCCTGAGCTGGCTCCGCTCCGCCGACGCCACCAGCACCTGGACGACGTCCGTGTGCACCGGCTCCCTCCTGCTCGCCGCGGCGGGGCTGCTCAAGGACCGCCGCGCCACGTCGCACTGGCTCGCGCTCGCGGAGCTGGAGAAGTTCGGCGCGCAGCCGACGGGGGAGCGGGTGGTGTTCGACGGCAAGTACGTCACGTCCGCCGGCGTCTCATCCGGCATCGACATGGGGCTCGCCCTCGTCGGCCGGATCGCGGGCGACGAGCAGGCCCGCACCGTGCAGCTCCTGACGGAGTACGACCCTCAGCCGCCGTACGACGCGGGGTCCCCGGAGAAGGCGCCCGCGCACCTGGTCGAGACGTTCCGTGCCAAGAGCCGTTTCAGCCAGCCGTCCACGTGAAACGCGGCTCGCGGCGCTCCAGGAAGGCGGCGACCCCTTCGGCGGTGTCGCCGCCGTCGCGTGCCTGCCCGGTCCAGTACGCGTCCCGGTCGGTGCGCCCCGCAGCGAACTCCTTCGCCGCCGCCTGCGTCAGCTGGGAGCGCGCCGCGAGGACCTTGGTGAACTCCGCGACCCGCTTGTCCAGTTCGCCGGCCGGCAGCACCTCGTCCACCAGGCCGGTGCGCAGCGCACGCTGCGCCTCGATCAACTCACCTGAGAACAGCAGATACTTGGCGGTCGCGGGCCCCACCAGGGACACCAGGCGCCGGGTGGACGACGACGGATAGACGATCCCCAGCTTCGCCGGAGTGATCCCGAACAGGGCGCCCTCCTCCGCGAACCGCAGATCGCAGGCCGCCGCCAGCTGACTGCCGCCGCCCACGCAGTGGCCGCGCACCGCGGCGAGCGTCGGCTTGGGGAAGGCGGCGAGCGCGTCCTCGGCCCGCACCGCCAGTTCTTGCGCCTCGCCCGGCGACTGACGCAGCGAGGAGATGTCGGCGCCCGCGCAGAAGGTCGCCCCCTCGCCGGTCAGCACGACCGCGCGCACCGCGGAATCGGCGGCGAGCCCTTCGAGCAGCGCCGGCAGCCGCCGCCACATGTCCGTGGTCATGGCGTTGCGCTTGGCCGGATGATCGATGACGACGGTGGCGACGCCGTGCGTGACGGCCTGCCTCAGCTGCGGCTCCATGCGCCGGATGCTATCCGGACCCCTCGAACGTACGATCAAGAAGGGGCGCGGAACGGAGATGCTGATGGCCGCATCCAAGGGCGCGAAGACCCCCCTGGCGCAGAACGCGCGACAGCTCAGCCGCAGCTTCGGGACGCTGGCCCTGCTCGGCGTGATCCTGACGGTGGCCGGGCTCGTCGGCCTCGTCTACACCGGTGTCGCCACACTCACCTCGATGCTCCTGTTCGGCTGGCTGCTCCTGGTCGGCGGCTGCGTCGGCCTGCTGCACGCGGTGCAGTCGCGCGGCACGGACTTCTTCTGGGTCGGTGTCGTCGTGGCCGCGCTGAACATCGCGGCCGGCGTCGTGATCATCGCCAGGCCCGACGTGGCGGCCGCGGCGCTGACCATGTTCGCGGCGCTGCTCTTCCTGACCGGCGGTGTGTTCCGTCTCGTCGGCAGCCTGGTGGTGCGTGGCCCGCAGTTCGGCTGGACCCTCGTGCAGGGCGCCTTCGGTCTGCTGCTCGGCATCCTGGTGCTCGCCGAGTGGCCGAGCAGCAGTCAGTACGTGATCGGCTGCTTCTTCTCGCTGGCCCTGCTCTTCGACGGCCTCGGCCTGCTCGCCGCGGGCGTCGGCGGGCGCCGGATCGTCGGGATGGTCGGCGAGCGGCCGGACCCCGAACGGCGAAAGTGACCGCGGAGCGACCAGGACAACCCGTACAAACCGAAGAAAGCTTGAAAGAGAAACCAAGGGGGCAGGAACAGTCACACAACTGACGCGGTCATGCGGCACTGATCAAATGCCGTCGATACTCGCTGACTTATGGTCAGTAGTGCGGTCCGGACCAGAGCATTCCCAACACTCGACGTGTGGTGACAATCGAGCGCGAGGGCGGCGACCGGACGATGGACGACGACGGGAGGGGGCACAGCCCACTCCCTCGGGGGAGCGGAAGGGTGTCGTACGAGGGCGTGTGGCGATTCACCGCCGCGGCCGTCGACGCCTCCGTGCCCCAGGCACGGCACGCGGTACGTGATCTGCTCGCCCGGCAGGGTGTGCCCGCATCGGACGATCTGGTGCAGGGCCTGCTGCTCATCGTCTCCGAGCTGGTCACCAACGCGGTGCGGCATGCCGCCCTGCTCTCGCCGATGCTCGCGGTGGAGGTCGCGGTGGGCGCCGAGTGGGTGCGGGTCTCCGTCGAGGACGACCACCCCTACCGCCCGACCGCCCTGGTCGCCGACCACGGACAGACGGGCGGGCGCGGTCTCCTGCTGGTCCGGGAGATCACCCGGGAGGCGGGCGGCGCCTGCGACGTGGAGCACACGGCGAGCGGGGGCAAGGTCATCTGGGCGGCCCTGCCCCTGAAGCCCAACGGCACCGTCTGACGCTACGGGTTCACCAGCCCGCCGAGGGCCCGGTCAGCTCGCGGATCGCGGGCCTGGCCGCGTCGAGCACGGTCATGAACCAGGCCGAGAACGGCCCCTGTGCGTGCCGGACAGCCAGTTCAGCGGCCGTCACGAAAGCGGTCTCGCCGACCTCGGACGCGTCGGGCCGCAGCGGCGACTGCACCATCCCCACGAAGAGATGGTTGAACTCCTGCTCCACCAGGCCCGAGTCGGGGTCCGGGTGGTTGTAGCGGACGGTGCCCGCCTCGGCGAGCAGCGAGGGCGAGACGCCCAGCTCCTCGTACGTGCGGCGGGCGGCCGCAGCGAACGGCGCCTCGCCCGGGTACGGGTGCCCGCAGCAGGTGTTCGACCAGACGCCGGGGGAGTGGTACTTGCCCAGGGCGCGCTGCTGGAGGAGCAGCCGGCCCTGTTCGTCGAAGAGGAAAACGGAGAACGCCCGGTGCAGCTGTCCGGGCGCCTGATGCGCGGAGAGTTTCTCCGCTGTGCCGATCGTCCTGCCGTCCTCGTCCACGAGTTCCAGCAAGATTGCTTCTCCGGTGCCGTTCGACGAGCTGTTCGCCGCGGTGGCAGGTGTGATCGGCATACCCATCCTTCGCTTCGGTCTACGAACCTCAAGTCTGCCGTACCGAAGGGCCTGACACCCTCAGTGGCACAGCTTCGCCTCGTGCTCCGCGTGCCCGACCGGCTCCAGTTGGAACGTGCAGTGCTCGACATCGAAGTGGTCGCCCAGGCAGCCCTGCAGCTCGTGCAGCATCTTCTCGTGGCCGATCGCGTTCAGCGTCTCGGAACTGACGACCACATGCGCGGAGAGAACAGGCATCCCCGAAGTGATGGTCCACGCGTGCAGATCGTGGACGTCCTCGACGCCCGGCAGAGCCAGTATGTGCGCGCGGACCTCGGCCATGTCGACGCCCTTGGGTGCCGACTCCAGGAGCACGTTCAGGGTCTCCCGCAGCAGCTTCACCGTACGCGGGACGATCATGAGGCCGATCACCAGCGAGGCGATCGGGTCCGCGGCCTGCCAGCCGGTGGTCAGGATAAGCACCGCCGCGACGAGCACCGCCACGGAGCCGAGCGCGTCCGCCATCACCTCGAGGAAGGCGCCCCGCACGTTCAGGCTGTCCTTCTGGCCGCGCATCAGGAGCGAGAGCGAGATCATGTTCGCGACGAGGCCGATGACGCCGAAGACGATGGTCAGTCCGCCCTCGGTCTCGGCCGGCGTGATGAACCGCTGGATCGCCTCGTACAGCACATAGCCGCCGACGCCGAGCAGCAGCAGACAGTTGGCGAGCGCGGCGAGGATCTCGGCGCGTGCGTACCCGAACGTGCGGGACTCGGTCGGCGGCCGGTTGGCGAAGTGGATCGCGAGCAGCGCCATGCCGAGCCCGAGGGCGTCCGTCGCCATGTGCGTCGCGTCCGCGATGAGCGCGAGCGAATCCGCCATGATCCCGCCGACGATCTCGACCACCATGACGGTGATCGTGATCGAGAGCGCGACGCGCAGCCGCCCTTGATAGGCGGCCGCCGCGGTGCCCGTGGTGGGCCCCCCGTGCGTGTGTCCGTGATCGTGCCCAGCCCCCATGGAAGCCGCCTCCGTGTGCTCGGTATCGGTCTTCTGTTCCCCGGTCGTGTGCTTGACGCGATCACAGTGAACTACGGGTGGGGGGTATCTGGCAACGCGGCACTGAACACCGTTGTCATATGCTCTGACCTGCGGAAATGACCGCAGGTCAGAGCGTTGGAGTGATCAGGGGCGGCGCGCCTCGGGGTGGTGGAGGCGCCAGCCGGCCCAAGCGGATTCGACCATCTCGCGTACCCCGCGCCGGGCCGTCCAGCCCAGCTCCTTGGCGGCGAGGCCCGCGTCCGCGACGGCCCGCGGCGCGTCGCCCGCGCGGCGGGGCTCCACGAGGGCGGGCCGGGTATCGCCGGAGACCTCGCCGATGAGCGTGACGAGTTCGCGTACGGAAACGCCCTCGCCGCGGCCGATGTTCACCGTCAGATCGCCCTCGGGCCGCTCGGTCACCCGGCGGGCCGCCGCGAGATGCGCGTCGGCGAGATCGGCGACATGGATGTAGTCACGGACGCAGGTGCCGTCCGGCGTCGGGTGGTCGTCCCCGAAGATCCGCGGCGCCTCGCCACGGGTGAGCCGGTCGAAGACCATCGGTACGACGTTGAAGACCCCGGTGTCGGCGAGCTCGGGAGCCGCCGCCCCCGCCACGTTGAAATAGCGCAGGCACACGGTCGCGATGCCGTGCGCCCGCCCCGCGGCCCGCACCAGCCACTCCCCGGCGAGCTTCGTCTCGCCGTACGGATTGATCGGTACGCACGGAGTGTCCTCGCTCACGAGGTCGACGGCGGGCGGATTGCCGTACACCGCGGCCGACGACGAGAAGACGAACCGCTTGATCCCGGCATCGGCCACCGCTTCGAGCAGCGTCACCAGGCCGCCCACGTTCTCCCGGTAATAGCGCAGCGGCTGCTCCACGGACTCGCCGACCTGCTTGCGGGCCGCGAGATGCACCACACCCGTCACGCCGTGCTCGGCGAAGACCCGGCGCAGCAGCTCACCGTCGAGCGATGAGCCCCGAATGAGAGGGATGTCCGCCGGCAGCCGCTCCGGCACCCCGGCCGATACGTCGTCGAGGACGACGACCCGCTCGCCGGCGCCGGCCATCGCCCGCACCACGTGTGCCCCGATATATCCCGCTCCACCTGTGATCATCCACGTCATGGGCGTCCACTTTATGCCGGTCGATGAAGGGCGGTTTGTGGGGCCGGGCCCCCATCGACCATGATGATCGCGTCGGCGGCGGCCCTGCAGGCCGTGCTTATCGGGCCGTAAACGGGCGGTGAACGCCCGCTTGTATTCATCCGATAGCCTCTGCCGACGTGCCGCCCGGCCGCACCGGCCTGGGGCGCCCCTCATCACGCACGTGCGCGGCGCGAGCCGCGCCGTGAATCAAGGAGTGAGTTCGTCTGTCGACCGCCATCCTGACCGGTCAGCCGGTCCCCGGGTCGCCGCTCGAAGGCGATCTGCGGTCCCTGGGCTTTGACGTGCGGATCGCCTCCGACGCGGCGGAAACCGAGACGCTGCTCGCCGCTGTACCCGCAGGTCAGCGGGTCGCGGTCGTCGACGCGCGCTTCGTGGGCCATGTCCACGCGCTGCGCGTCGGCCTCACGGACCCGCGCTTCGACGCCTCCGCGGTGCCCGGCGCCGTCTCCGCGAAGCCCGAGGCGCGGGCGGGCCTGACCCGGGCCCTGCACACGACGACGAGCGGCAACGGCGGCGGCTCCGCCACGGCCGTCGAGGCCCTCGCGGACCACATCGCCGAGGCGATCGAGGCCGAAGGCCAGGACGTCCACCGCCCCGACCTCGGCACCCTCGTCGCCACCGTGCCCGGCGATCCGCAGGCGCGGAACGAGGCACGGCAGGCCGTCGCCGCCGTGGACGAAGAGGCCGTACGCCTGCGCACCGCGGTCAAGTCGCGGGACGGCTTCTTCACGACGTACTGCATCTCCCCCTACTCGCGCTACATCGCCCGCTGGTGCGCGCGCCGGGGCCTGACCCCGAACCAGGTCACCACCGCGTCCCTGCTCACCGCGCTCATCGCGGCGGGCTGCGCGGCGACCGGAACGCGCGGCGGGTTCGTCGCCGCCGGCTTCCTCCTGCTCTTCTCCTTCGTCCTGGACTGCACGGACGGGCAGCTCGCCCGCTACTCCCTGCAGTACTCGACGCTCGGCGCCTGGCTCGACGCGACCTTCGACCGCGCCAAGGAGTACGCCTACTACGCGGGCCTCGCGCTCGGCGCGGCCCGCGGCGGCGACGACGTATGGGCGCTCGCGCTCGGCGCGATGGTGCTGCAGACCTGCCGCCATGTCGTGGACTTCTCCTTCAACGAGGCGAACCACGACGCGACGGCCAACACCAGCCCCACCGCGGCCCTTTCGGACAAGCTCGACAGCGTCGGGTGGACGGTCTGGGTGCGCCGGATGATCGTCCTGCCGATCGGCGAGCGCTGGGCGATGATCGCGGTCCTCACCGCGGTGACCACGCCCCGCATCACCCTGACCGTGCTGATCATCGGCTGCGCGCTGGCCGCCTGCTACACCACGGCAGGCCGTGTGCTCCGCTCGCTGACCCGCAAGGCGACCCGCACCGACCGCGCGGCCCTCGCCCTGTGTGACCTCGCCGACAACGGCCCGCTGGCCTCGGCGTTCGCCGCGCTGGGCCTTGGGTCCTTGGTGCGCCCCGCTCCGGTCATCGCCTTCGCGGGCGGTGCCGTGGTCGTCGGCACGGCACTGAGCAACTCCTACGGCAGCCCCGTGGTCGTCGTGGGCGCGGTGGCGTACGTCGTCCTGTCGGGCTTCGCCCTGAGCAGGCCCCTCAAGGCCCCCCTCGACTGGCTGGTTCCGCCGTTCTTCCGCGCCGCCGAATACGGCACGGTCCTGGTACTGGCGGCCAAAGCCGATGTGAACGGGGCGCTTCCCGCGGCTTTCGGGCTTGTGGCCGCGGTCGCCTACCATCATTACGACACGGTGTACCGCATCAAGGGCGGCACCGGCGCGCCCCCGCGCTGGCTGGTGCGGGCGATCGGCGGCCAAGAAGGCAGGACCCTCGCGGTCGTGCTGGCCGCGACCCTGCTGCCCGCCACAGATTTCACCGTCGCGCTCACGGCACTCGCCGTGGCCGTGGCACTCGTGGTGCTCGTCGAGAGCATCCGCTTCTGGGTCTCCTCTGGAGCACCCGCCGTACACGATGAAGGAGAACCCGCATGATCGGCCTCGTGCTGGCGGCCGGCGCCGGACGGCGTCTTCGCCCCTACACCGACACCCTCCCCAAGGCCCTGGTGCCGGTCGACGGTGACACCACCATCCTCGACCTGACCCTCGGCAACTTCGCGGAGATCGGTCTGACCGAGGTCGCGATCATCGTCGGCTACAAGAAGGAAGCCGTCTACGACCGCAAGGCGGCGCTCGAGGAGAAGTACGGCCTCAAGCTCACGCTGATCGACAACGACAAGGCCGAGGAGTGGAACAACGCCTACTCCCTCTGGTGCGGTCGTGACGCGATCAAGCACACGGTGATCCTCGCCAACGGCGACACCGTGCACCCGGTCTCCGTCGAGAAGACGCTGCTCGCCGCCCGCGGCAACGGCAAGAAGATCATCCTCGCCCTCGACACGGTGAAGAACCTCGCCGACGAGGAGATGAAGGTCATCGTGGACCCCGAGAAGGGCGTCCAGAAGATCACCAAGCTGATGGACCCGGCGTCCGCCACCGGTGAGTACATCGGTGTCACGCTCATCGAGGGCGAGGCCGCCGACGAGCTGGCCGACGCCCTGAAGACCACCTTCGAGCGCGACCCCGACCTCTACTACGAGGACGGCTACCAGGAGCTCGTCAACCGCGGCTTCAAGGTCGACGTGGAGCCGATCGGCGACGTCAAGTGGGTCGAGATCGACAACCACGACGACCTCGCCAAGGGCAGGGAGATCGCGTGCCTGTACTGACGAGGCTCATTCCCTCGCCGGTCGTCGTCGACATCCGGCCGGGGGCGCTCAACGACCTGGCCGGTGTCCTCGCCGATCAGCGGATCTGCTCGTCTGCCGGCAAGCTCGCCATCGCGATCAGCGGTGGCTCCGGCGCGGTCCTGCGCGAGCGCCTCGAGCCCTCGCTGCCGAACGCCGAGTGGTTCGAGGTGGGCGGCGGCACGCTCGATGACGCCATCAAGCTCGCCGACGCCATCAAGAAGGGCCGTTACGACGCCGTCGTCGGCCTGGGCGGCGGCAAGATCATCGACTGCGCCAAGTTCGCCGCCGCGCGCGTCGGCCTGCCGCTGGTCGCCGTCGCGACGAACCTGTCGCACGACGGTCTGTGCTCGCCGGTCGCCACGCTCGACAACGACGCGGGCCGCGGTTCGTACGGGGTGCCCAACCCCATAGCGGTCGTCATCGACCTCGATGTGATCCGCGAGGCCCCCGTACGGTTCGTGCGCTCCGGCATCGGCGACGCTCTGTCCAACATCTCCGCGATCGCGGACTGGGAGCTGGCGGCGCGTGAGCGCGGCGAGGACATCGACGGTCTCGCGGCCGCGATGGCGCGCCAGGCCGGCGAGGCGGTCCTGCGCCACCCCGGTGGTGTCGGCGACGACGGCTTCCTGCAGGTCCTGGCCGAGGGGCTGGTCCTGACCGGCATCGCGATGTCGGTCTCGGGCGACTCCCGTCCGGCGTCCGGCGCCTGCCACGAGATCAACCACGCCTTCGACCTCCTCTTCCCCAAGCGCGCTGCCAGCCACGGCGAGCAGTGCGGCCTGGGCGCGGCCTTCGCGATGTTCCTGCGCGGAGCACGCGAGGAGTCGCTGTACATGGTCGAGGTGCTGCGCAGGCACGGCCTCCCCGTGACGCCGGAGGAGATCGGCTTCACCGTGGACGAGTTCGTCCAGGTCGTGGAGTACGCCCCGCAGACGCGCCCCGGGCGCTACACGATCCTCGAGCACCTCAATCTGAATTCCGACCAGATCAAGGACGCATACGCCGACTATGCCAAGGCCATCGGTAGCTGAACTCCGCCCCGTCGTTCACCCCGCAGGGGTGAAGGACCGGCGCAGCGGTGAGCACTGGGCGGGACGCCTGTACATGCGAGAGATCTCGCTGCGCTGCGACCGCTACCTGGTGAACACCAGGATCACGCCCAACCAGCTCACGTATCTGATGACCGTGGCCGGCGCCCTCGCCGCCCCGGCACTTCTCGTGCCGGGGATCACGGGCGCCGTGCTCGGTGTGGTGATGGTCCAGCTGTATCTCCTGCTCGACTGTGTCGACGGGGAGATCGCACGCTGGCGCAAGCAGTACTCGATGGCCGGGGTCTACCTGGACCGTGTCGCCGCCTACCTGTGCGACGCCGCGGTCCTGGTCGGCTTCGGCCTGCGCGCCGCCGACCTGTGGGGCTCGGGCCGGATCGACTGGCTGTGGGCCTTCCTCGGCACGCTCGCCGCGCTCGGCGCCATCCTGATCAAGGCGGAGACCGACCTCGTCGGTGTCGCCCGTCACCAGCAGGGCCTCGCGCCGGTCAAGGAGTCGGCCTCCGAGCCGCGCTCCTCCGGCATGGCCCTGGCCCGCAAGGCCGCCGCGGCGCTCAAGTTCCACCGCCTCGTGCTCGGCATCGAGGCCTCGCTGCTCATCCTGGTCCTCGCGATCGTGGACTCGGTCCGCGGCGACCTGCTCTTCTCGCGGATCGGTGTCGCGGTCCTCGCCGGCATCGCGCTCCTGCAGACCCTGCTGCACCTCGTGTCCATCCTCGCTTCGAGCAGGCTGAAGTGAGTGCCGCGGGGAGCCGGCCCCTGAAGGTCGGCGCGGTCATCATCACCATGGGCAACCGGCCGCAGGAGCTGCGCGCCCTGCTCGACTCGGTCGCCAAGCAGGACGGCGACGCGGTCGAGGTGGTCGTCGTCGGCAACGGCGCCCCCGTGCCCGACGTCCCCGAAGGCGTACGCACCGTCGAGCTGCCCGAGAACCTCGGCATCCCCGGCGGCCGCAACGTCGGCATCGAGGCCTTCGGCCCCGGCGGCACCGACGTCGACATCCTGCTCTTCCTGGACGACGACGGCCTGCTCGCCAACATGGACACGGCGCAGCTGTGCCGCGAGGCCTTCGAGGCCGACCCGAAGCTCGGCATCATCAGCTTCCGCATCGCGGACCCGGACACCGGCGAGACCCAGCGCCGCCACGTCCCGCGCCTCCGCGCGGCCGACCCGATGCGCTCCTCGCGCGTGACGACCTTCCTCGGCGGCGCCAACGCCGTCCGTACGAAGGTCATCGCCGAGGTCGGCGGCCTGCCCGACGAGTTCTTCTACGCCCACGAGGAGACCGACCTCGCCTGGCGTGCCCTGAACGCGGGCTGGATGATCGACTACCGCGCCGACATGGTGCTCTTCCACCCGACGACCGCCCCGTCCCGGCACGCGGTCTACCACCGGATGGTCGCCCGCAACCGCGTCTGGCTCGCCCGCCGGAATCTGCCCCTCCTCCTGGTCCCGGTCTACCTCGGGGTCTGGATGCTCCTGACCCTGGCCAGGCGCCCTTCGGGCCCCGCGCTCAAGGCCTGGTTCGGCGGTTTCAAGGAGGGCTGGACGACGCCCTGCGGGCCTCGCAAGCCGATGAAGTGGCGTACGGTGTGGCGCCTGACCCGACTGGGCCGACCTCCTGTCATCTGACAAGCTCGGGTCTGAGAACATCTGGGCCATACCCCGGTCCCTGGCCCACGCCTACGCTCGACCGGCTGCGCATCTGAAGACGAAAGTTTCCACTCGTGAGTGAGACAACGCATGACGGCGGGGTCGCGGTGACCGCGCCCCCGTCGCCCGATGACGGGCTCTCCCGGGCCGATCTCGCCGCCAAGTACGGTCTGACCGTCAGCGGCGCACGGCCCGGACTTTTCGAGTACGTCCACCAGCTCTGGGGACGGCGCCACTTCATCCTCGCCTTCTCGCAGGCGAAGCTGACCGCCCAGTACAGCCAGGCCAAGCTCGGCCAGCTGTGGCAGGTGGCGACGCCGCTCCTGAACGCGGCGGTCTACTTCTTCATCTTCGGACTGCTGCTGGGCGCGAGGGAGGGCATTCCGCACCACATCTACGTGCCGTTCCTCGTGACCGGTGTCTTCGTCTTCACGTTCACGCAGAGCTCGGTCATGGCGGGCGTACGGGCGATCTCCGGCAACCTCGGCCTGGTCAGGGCCCTGCACTTCCCGCGGGCCTCGCTGCCGATCTCGTTCTCGCTGCAACAGCTCCAGCAGCTGCTCTTCTCGATGGTCGTGCTCGTTCTGATCATGCTGGGCTTCGGGATCTTCCCGACTTGGTCCTGGTTCCTCGTGGTGCCCGCGCTGGTCCTGCAGTTCGTCTTCAACACCGGGCTCGCGTTGATCTTCGCCAGGATGGGCAGCAAGACACCCGACCTGGCACAGCTGATGCCGTTCGTGATGCGTACGTGGATGTACGCGTCGGGCGTCATGTTCAGCATCCCCGCGATGCTCGCGACCAAGGAGAGCGTGCCGAGCTGGGTGGGGGACGTGCTCCAGTGGAACCCGGCCGCTGTGTACATGGACCTGATCCGCTTCGCCATGATCGACGACTACGGCAGCTCGTACCTGCCCGAGCACGTGTGGTTCATCGCCGCCGGCTGGGCGGTCCTGTTCGGTGTGGTCGGCTTCGTGTACTTCTGGAAGGCTGAGGAGAGGTACGGCCGTGGCTGACGACAACAGCGCAGACAAGCCCGACAGGACGCACATCCCCACCGTCATCGCCGACGAGCTGCACATCGTCTACCGCGTCAACGGCGCGAAGACGGGCAAGGGCAGCGCCACCTCCGCGCTGAGCCGCATCGTCAGGCGCGGCGAGGAGCGGGGCGTACGCAAGGTGCACGCCGTCCGTGGCGTCAGCTTCACCAGCTACCGCGGCGAGGCCATCGGCCTGATCGGCTCGAACGGCTCCGGAAAGTCGACGCTGCTTCGCGCCATCGCGGGCCTGCTCCCCGCCGAGAAGGGCAAGGTCTACACCGACGGCCAGCCCTCGCTGCTCGGCGTGAACGCGGCCCTGATGAACGACCTGACGGGCGAGCGCAACGTCATACTCGGCGGGCTCGCGATGGGTATGACGCGCGAGCAGATCAAGGAGCGCTACCAGGAGATCGTCGACTTCTCGGGCATCAACGAGAAGGGCGACTTCATCACCCTGCCGATGCGCACCTACTCCTCCGGCATGGCCGCCCGCCTGCGGTTCTCCATCGCGGCCGCCAAGGACCACGACGTACTGATGATCGACGAGGCGCTCGCCACCGGCGACCGCAAGTTCCAGAAGCGCTCCGAGGCCCGCATCCGCGAGCTGCGCAAGGAGGCGGGAACGGTCTTCCTTGTCAGCCACAACAACAAGTCGATCCGCGACACCTGTGACCGTGTGCTGTGGCTGGAACGCGGCGAGCTGCGCATGGACGGACCGACCGACGAGGTCATCAAGGAGTACGAGAAGTTCACGGGCAAGTAGCCCGTCACCTGCACCCGTATGCAGCAGGGCCCCGCCGGACTCAACCCGGTGGGGCCCTGCCGCGTCATGAGTCTTCGTACGCACCGGTGGACAACTCAAGTCGCTGGCGCCCAGGGAAGATTGGGGCCAATCGGTGTGTTGTTGTGATGCGCGGAACACCCCGACGATGCACGCCGCGTTGTACAACGTAAGCTGTACCGGTGCTGATTCGCGGCAAGTGGGGCGATATCGCGCGGCGCCCCGGCTCAGGTCACGGTCCACCTCGCGGAGGGCCGGGCGGCGTGTCCGAAATGGGATGTATTGGGTCGGCAGTGTAGAACGGGAGATGTGACGGCAATGGCTACGGATGATCTCCAGCTACGCGACGCATCCGCCGTCCTCGAGAAGGCCGCGGACGAGAACTTCCCGGTGGCGCCCTTCTTCCTGCCCCGCGCCTGGCGCGACGACGTCATGGCCGTGTACGGCTACGCCCGCCTCGTCGACGACATCGGCGACGGCGACCTGGCACCCGGCGGCGCCGACGCCCGCCACCTGGGCGTGGACCCCGAGGCCGCCGAGGACAGGCTGCTCCTCCTGGACGCCTTCGAGGCCGACCTGCACCGGGTCTTCGATTCCACCCCGCGCCACCCCCTGCTGCGGGCGCTGCAGCCCACCGTGCGCCGCTGCGGTCTCACCCCGGAGCCCTTTCTCGGCCTGATCGCGGCCAACCGCCAGGACCAGCTCGTCGCGCGCTACGAGACGTACGACGATCTTCTGGCCTACTGCGAGCTGTCCGCGAACCCCGTGGGCCGCCTCGTCCTCGGCATCACCGGCACCGAGACGCCCGAGCGCGTCCGCCGCTCGGACGCCGTGTGCACCGCGCTCCAGATCGTCGAGCACCTCCAGGACGTGGCCGAGGACCTGGGCCAGGGCCGCATCTACCTGCCCGCCGAGGACATGAAGCGTTTTCATGTCCAGGAGCGGGATCTGGCCGCACCGACAGCAGGCGCGTCCGTGCGCGCGCTGGTTGCATATGAAGCAGAACGCGCCCGCTGCCTCCTGAATGAAGGCACCCCCCTGGTGGGTAGCGTCCACGGGCGGCTGAAGGTGCTGCTCGCCGGTTTCGTGGCAGGGGGGAGGGCGGCGGTCTCTGCGATCGCCGTCGCCGGATACGACGTACTTCCTGGTCCGCCGAAGCCCACCAAGCTCCGTTTGCTGCGTGAGGTGGGGGCGGTTCTGCGAGGAGAGGGGTGAGCCGGACCGTGGAGTCAGGCCCGAACGTGTCCGCGCCGGTGCTCGCCGCGTATTCCTACTGCGAGGCAATCACCGGACAGCAAGCACGCAATTTCGCGTACGGCATCCGGCTGCTGCCGATGCCCAAGCGCCGCGCGATGTCGGCCCTCTACGCGCTGTCGCGGCGGGTGGACGACATCGGCGACGGCGCGCTCGCGTCGGACGTCAAGGCCGAGCGGCTCGACGAGACCCGGGTGCTGCTCGCCCGCATCCAGGCCGGTGACGTGGACGAGGACGACACGGACCCGGTCGCCGTCGCGCTCGCGCACGCCGCGTCGTATTTCCCGATCCCGCTCGGCGGTCTGGACGAGCTGATCGACGGCGTCCTGATGGATGTCCGCGGTGAGACGTACGAGACGTGGGAGGACCTGAAGGTCTACTGCCGCTGTGTGGCCGGGGCCATCGGGCGGCTCTCCCTCGGCGTGTTCGGTACGGAGCCGGGGGCGCTCCACGCCGAGCGCGCGCCGGAGTATGCCGACACGCTCGGCCTCGCGCTCCAACTGACCAATATCCTCCGGGACGTTCGCGAGGACGCGGAGGGCGGCCGCACCTATCTGCCCGCCGACGACCTCGCCAAGTTCGGCTGCTCCGCCGGGTTCTCGGGCTCCGAGCCGCCGGCCGGTTCCGACTTCGCCGGGCTCGTGCACTTCGAGGTGCGCAGGGCGCGGGCGCTCTTCGCCGAGGGGTACCGGCTGCTGCCCATGCTCGACCGGCGCAGCGGCGCCTGTGTCGCCGCCATGGCGGGCATCTACCGGCGGCTTCTCGACCGCATCGAGCGCGAGCCGGAGGCGGTCCTGCGGGGCCGTGTCTCGCTGCCGGGCCGCGAGAAGGCGTACGTCGCCGTGCGCGGACTCTCCGGTCTCGACGCCCGGACCATCTCCCGGCAGGCCGTCAGGAGGCGTACGTGATGGGCATCCACGGCGAATGCGGTGAACGCGGGCAACTCGGTGCAACTCCGCGCAACCGGCGGGCAACCCTCCGCACCGCCCCGGCGTCCCAGACTTCAACGGTCAAGGGGGAAAAGCATGAAGGGTGAGGAAAGCAGGGGCGCGGCGGTGGTGATCGGCGGCGGTCTCGCCGGCATCACCGCGGCGCTGTCCCTCGCCGACGCGGGACTGCGGGTGACGCTGCTCGAAGGGCGGCCGCGCCTCGGCGGCCTCGCGTTCTCCTTCAAGCGCGGCGACCTGACCGTCGACAACGGCCAGCACGTCTATCTGCGCTGCTGCACCGCCTACCGCTGGTTCCTCGACCGCGTCGAAGGCGCGGCGCTCGCGCCCCTGCAGGAACGTCTCGACGTGCCCGTGCTCGACGCCGACCGGAACCGGCTCGGACGGCTTCGGCGCACCGCGCTGCCCGTGCCGCTGCACCTGGCGGCGAGCCTGGCCACGTATCCGCATCTGTCGCTCGCCGAGCGCGCCAAGGTGGGGCGCGCGGCGCTCGCCCTCCAGGGGCTCGACCCGGCCGATCCCCAGCTGGACGGCCAGGACTTCGGCAGCTGGCTCGCCCGGCACGGCCAGTCGGCGCGCGCCATCGAGGCCCTGTGGGACCTCGTCGGTGTGGCCACGCTCAACGCCGTCGCGGGGGACTCCTCGCTGGGCCTCGCCGCGATGGTGTTCAAGACCGGGCTGCTCTCCGAACCCGGCGCCGCCGACATCGGCTGGGCACGCGTGCCCCTCGGTGATCTCCATGACACGCTGGCCCGCAAGGCGCTCGACTCCGCGGGCGTACGAACCGAACTGAGGACACGCGCCACCTCCATCTCCCGTACGGAGAACGGGGGTTGGCGGGTCGAAGTTCCCGGCGAGACGCTCGACGCCGACACGGTCGTGCTCGCCGTGCCGCAGGCCGAGACCCACGACCTGCTGCCGGACGGTGTGCTCGACGAACCCGACCGGCTGCTCGACATCGACACGGCGCCGATCCTCAACATCCATGTCGTGTACGACCGCAAGGTGCTCAAGCGGCCCTTCTTCGCGGCCATCGGCTCGCCCGTGCAGTGGGTCTTCGACCGGACCGACGCCTCGGGGCTGCGCGAAGGGCAGTATCTGGCGCTCTCCCAGTCCGCCGCCCAGGACGAGATCGACGCGCCCGTCGCCGCGCTGCGCGAGCGCTATCTGCCGGAGCTCGAGCGGCTGCTGCCCGCCGCGCACGGCGCCGGCGTACGGGACTTCTTCGTGACTCGGGAGCGCACGGCGACCTTCGCGCCGACTCCCGGCGTGGGCCGGCTGCGGCCCGGTGCTCGCACCAAGGCTCCCGGCCTGTACCTGGCCGGGGCGTGGACCGCCACCGGGTGGCCCGCGACCATGGAGAGCGCCGTCCGCAGTGGCATCAGTGCCGCCCGGGCCGCTCTCTCCACACTCGACCGCCCGCGTGACCACCTCTTCGACGTCGAGGAGGCCGCGTGAAGCTAGACCTTCTGGGGTCAGGTCCCCAGAAATCCAGCACCGGAACAAGAGGAGAGACTGTGCCGACTGTGCCCTCGGCCGAAACGGCTGCCGACACGGTGGACGTGACCTCACTGCTCGAGCGCGGAAGGACGCTGGCCACCCCGGTGCTGCGGTCTGCCGTGGCCCGCCTGGCGCCGCCCATGGACACCGTCGCCGCCTACCACTTCGGCTGGATCGACGCCGAGGGCAACCCGTCCGACGGCGACGGCGGAAAGGCCGTGCGCCCCGCGCTCGCCCTGCTCTCCGCCGAGGCCGCGGGCGCCGCGCCCGAGGTCGGCGTCCCCGGAGCGGTCGCCGTCGAACTCGTACACAACTTCTCGTTGCTGCACGACGACCTGATGGACGGCGACGAGCAGCGCCGCCACCGCGACACGGTGTGGAAGGTGCACGGCCCGGCCCAGGCGATCCTCGTCGGCGACGCCCTCTTCGCGCTCGCCAACGAGATCCTCCTGGAGCTCGGCACCGTCGAGGCGGGCCGCGCCACGCGCCGCCTGACCACCGCCACGCGCGCGCTGATCGACGGCCAGGCGCAGGACATCTCCTACGAGCACCGCGAGCGGGTCACCGTCGAGGAGTGCCTGGAGATGGAGGGCAACAAGACCGGCGCCCTGCTCGCCTGCGCGGTCTCCATCGGCGCGGTCCTCGGCGGCGCCGACGACCACACCGCCGACACCCTGGAGAAGTACGGCTACCACCTCGGCCTCGCCTTCCAGGCCGTGGACGATCTGCTCGGCATCTGGGGCGACCCGGAGGCCACCGGCAAGCAGACTTGGAGCGACCTTCGCCAGCGCAAGAAGTCCCTGCCGGTCGTCGCCGCGCTCGCCGCGGGCGGAGCCGCGTCCGAGCAGCTCGCCGAGCTGCTCGCCGCCGACGCCAAGAGCAATGACTTCGAGAGCTTCTCCGAGGAGGAGTTCGCCGCGCGTGCCGCCCTGATCGAGCAGGCGGGCGGCCGCGAGTGGACCGCCGAGGAGGCCCGGCGCCAGCACGCCATCGCCATCGAGGCGCTGGACACCATCCAGATGCCGGACCGGGTACGGGCGCAGCTCGTCGCGCTCGCCGACTTCGTCGTCGTACGAAAGAGATGATCACTATCGCGCGGATATGCGGGCCTTCTGGGGGGTAACCCCCAGACCCCCAGGCAGTCGCCGGCCGGCGCTTCGCGTCGGCCGACGGCGGACCCACAGCAGACGTATTCACTGCACTGCACGAAGGGGAAGCCATGACAGCGACGACCGACGGAAGCACCGGAGCGGTGACGCCCCGCGCAGCCTCGGCCAGCCAGCCCATCGACATGACCGCCACGACCGCCGCGACGGCAGGAGCGCTCGACGCCGCCACGCGGGCCATACAACGCTCCACCGACTTCCTGCTCGCCCAGCAGGACACCCAGGGCTGGTGGAAGGGCGACCTCGACACGAACGTGACGATGGACGCCGAGGACCTGCTGCTCCGGCAGTTCCTGGGGATCCGGGACGAGCGGACCACCCGCGCGGCCGCGCTCTTCATCCGCGGCGAGCAGCGCGACGACGGGACCTGGGCCACCTTCCACGGCGGACCCTCCGAACTCTCCACCACCGTCGAGGCATACGTCGCGCTGCGGCTCGCCGGGGACGCCCCGGACGACCCGCACATGGCGAAGGCCTCCGCGTGGATCCGCGACCAGGGCGGCATCGCCGCGAGCCGGGTCTTCACCCGCATCTGGCTCGCCCTGTTCGGCTGGTGGAAGTGGGACGACCTGCCCGAACTCCCGCCGGAGCTCATCTACTTCCCCAAGTGGTTCCCGCTCAACATCTATGACTTCGGGTGCTGGGCCCGGCAGACGATCGTGCCGCTCACGATCGTCTCCGCCAAGCGGCCCGTGCGGCCCGCGCCCTTCCCCCTTGACGAACTGCACAGCGACGCGCGCCGGCCGAATCCGGGCAAGCCCCTTGCCCCCGTGGCGAGTTGGGACGGCGTCTTCCAGCGCCTGGACAAGGCGCTGCACCTCTATCACAAGGTCGCCCCGCGCAAGGTGCGCAAGGCCGCGATGAACACAGCCGCTCGCTGGATCATCGAGCGGCAGGAGAACGACGGCTGCTGGGGCGGCATCCAGCCGCCCGCGGTCTACTCGGTCATCGCGCTGCACCTGCTCGGCTACGACCTGGAGCACCCGGTCCTGAAGGCCGGGCTCGCCTCGCTCGACCGGTTCGCCGTCTGGCGCGAGGACGGCGCCCGGATGATCGAGGCGTGTCAGTCGCCGGTCTGGGACACCTGCCTCGCGACCATCGCACTCGCCGACGCGGGCGTGCCCGCCGACCATCCGCAGCTGGTCAAGGCCGCCGACTGGATGCTCGGCGAGGAGATCGCGCGCCCCGGCGACTGGGCGGTGCGCAGGCCCCGACTGGCCCCCGGCGGCTGGGCGTTCGAGTTCCACAACGACAACTACCCGGACATCGACGACACCGCGGAGGTCATCCTGGCCCTGCGCCGGGTCGAGCATCCCGACCGCGCACGCCTGGAGAACGCGATCGGCCGAGGCATGCGCTGGAACCTGGGCATGCAGTCGAGGAACGGCGCCTGGGCCGCCTTCGACGCCGACAACACCAGCCCGTTCCCCAACCGGCTGCCGTTCTGCGACTTCGGCGAGGTCATCGACCCGCCGTCCGCCGACGTCACCGGGCACGTCGTCGAGATGCTCGCCGTCGAGGGCAAGGCGCACGATCCGCGCACCCGGCGCGGCATCGAGTGGCTGCTCGCCGAACAGGAGGCGGACGGCGCCTGGTTCGGCCGCTGGGGCGTCAACTACGTATACGGGACGGGCTCCGTGGTCCCGGCGCTCACCGCGGCGGGCCTGCCGGCCTCGCACCCGGCGATCCGCCGCGCCGTCGGCTGGCTGGAGTCGGTGCAGAACGACGACGGCGGCTGGGGCGAGGATCTGCGCTCCTACCGCTACGAGGAGTGGCGGGGCCACGGCGCGTCCACCGCCTCGCAGACCGCCTGGGCGCTGCTCGCGCTGCTCGCGGCCGGTGAGCACGACGGCAAGGCCGTGGAGCGGGGCATCGCCTTTCTCGCCGAGACCCAGCTGCCCGACGGCTCCTGGGACGAGCCGTACTTCACCGGCACCGGATTCCCCTGGGACTTCTCGATCAACTACCACCTGTACCGGCAGGTCTTCCCGCTCACCGCGCTCGGCAGGTACGTCAACGGAGACCCGTTCGCGGCGCTGTCCGGCAAGCTGTCCGGCGAGTTGTCCGGCAAGGGGAGCTGATGGCCAAAGCCCCGGCCCGTCCGGACCCCGCACCGCTGCTGATCGCCTGCGCGCTCGGCATCGAGCGCCTCGCCCTGCGCACGGGCGAACGCGGCGGCGCCCATGGACGGGTCACCGTGCTCCGTACGGGCATGGGCCCCAAGAACGCCGAGCGGGCCGTCACCGGTGCGCTCGGCAAGGAGTCGCTGCACGACGCGGCCGTGGTGGCCACGGGCTTCTGCGCCGGGCTCGCCCCGGGCATGTACCCCGGTGACCTGGTTGTCGCCGAGGAGACCCGGTCCGCGCACGGCCGCACCCCGTGCGTCGGAACCGAACTCCTGGTCAAGGAGCTGGTGCGGGCCCTGCCGGGCCGCACCGTGCACACCGGCCCGCTCATCGGCTCCGACCACGTGGTCCGCGGGCACGAACGCGCCGACCTGCTGACCACGGGCGCGATCGCGGTGGACATGGAGTCCGCCGCGACGCTGCACAGTGCGGTGCGGGCCGGACAGCGGCCCGTTGCCGCCGTCCGGGTGGTCGTTGACACCCCACAGCACGAACTGGTCCGTATCGGCACGGTGCGCGGTGGAATATCAGCTTTCCGCGTTCTTCGCGCCGTGCTTCCCGCTTTCTTCGAATGGCACCGTTCTTCTTTGCTCCCCCGGAGGTGAGCCAGATGGCCATGCCGCTGCGCCAGACCGTCAAGGTCGCGACATATCTCTTTGAACAGAAGCTGCGCAAGCGGGAGAAGTTCCCGCTGATCGTCGAGTTGGAGCCGCTCTTCGCGTGCAACCTCGCGTGCGAGGGATGCGGAAAGATCCAGCACCCGGCCGGAGTGCTCAAGCAGCGCATGCCGGTGGCCCAGGCCGTGGGCGCCGTGCTCGAATCCGGTGCGCCGATGGTGTCCATCGCAGGCGGCGAACCGCTGATGCACCCTCAGATCGACGAGATCGTGCGGCAGTTGGTGGCGAAGAAGAAGTACGTCTTCCTCTGCACCAACGCCATGCTGCTGCGCAAGAAGCTGAAGAAGTTCACGCCTTCCCCGTACTTCGCGTTCGCCGTGCACATCGACGGAATGCGGGAGCGGCACGACGAATCCGTCGCGAAGGAGGGCGTGTTCGACGAGGCGGTGGAGGCCATCAAGGAAGCCAAGAAACAAGGTTTCCGGGTGACCACGAACTCCACCTTCTTCAGCAACGACACGCCGCAGAACATCATCGAGGTCCTCAACTTTCTCAATGACGAACTGCAGGTCGACGAGATGATGCTGTCGCCCGCCTACGCCTACGAGAAGGCGCCGGACCAGGAGCACTTCCTGGGCGTCGAGCAGACCCGCGAACTCTTCAAGAAGGCTTTCGCGGGCGGCAACCGGCGGCGCTGGCGGCTCAACCACTCGCCGCTCTTCCTGGACTTCCTGGAGGGCAAGGCGGACTTCTCCTGCACTGCGTGGGCGATCCCGAACTACTCGCTCTTCGGCTGGCAGCGCCCCTGCTATCTGATGAGCGACGGGTACGTGCCGACGTACAGGGAGCTCATCGAGGAGACCGACTGGAGCAAGTACGGCCGCGGCAAGGACCCGCGGTGCGCCAACTGCATGGCGCACTGCGGCTACGAACCGACCGCCGTACTCGCCACCATGGGTTCCCTCAAGGAGTCCCTCCGCGCCGCCCGTGAGACGGTCTCCGGAAACCGCGGGTGACGTCATGAACCCTGGAACGCCCGTTTCGCTGGGCCTTCCCGAGCTGCCGGTCCGACCGATCTCGGAGCGTCGCGTCTCGCGGCGCATCGAGGTCGGGCCGGTGGCGGTGGGGGGCGGTGCGCCCGTCTCGGTGCAGTCGATGACGACGACGCGTACGTCCGACATCGGGGCGACGCTGCAGCAGATCGCCGAGCTGACGGCGTCCGGCTGCCAGATCGTGCGCGTGGCGTGCCCGACGCAGGATGACGCGGACGCGTTGGCGACGATCGCGCGCAAGTCGCAGATCCCGGTGATCGCCGACATTCACTTTCAGCCGAAGTATGTGTTCGCGGCGATCGACGCGGGCTGCGCGGCGGTGCGTGTGAACCCGGGCAACATCAAGCAGTTCGACGACAAGGTCGCGGAGATCGCGCGGGCCGCCTCCCAGGCCGGTACGCCGATCCGGATCGGCGTCAACGCGGGTTCGCTGGACGCGCGCCTTCTTAAGAAGTACGGGAAGGCCACTCCGGAGGCGCTCGTCGAGTCGGCCCTCTGGGAGGCCTCGCTCTTCGAGGAGCACGGCTTCCGGGACATCAAGATCTCGGTGAAGCACAACGACCCGGTCGTGATGGTGAATGCCTACCGCCAGCTCGCCGCCGCCTGCGACTATCCGCTGCACCTCGGTGTGACGGAGGCCGGTCCGGCCTTCCAGGGCACGATCAAGTCGGCGGTCGCCTTCGGGGCGTTGCTGAGCGAGGGCATCGGCGACACCATCCGTGTCTCGCTGTCCGCACCGCCCGCCGAGGAGGTCAAGGTCGGAATCCAGATCCTGGAGTCGCTGAACCTGCGCCAACGGCGCCTGGAGATCGTCTCCTGCCCGTCCTGCGGGCGGGCGCAGGTGGACGTGTACAAGCTGGCCGACGAGGTCACGGCGGGCCTCGACGGCATGGAGGTGCCACTGCGCGTCGCCGTCATGGGATGTGTCGTCAACGGTCCTGGGGAGGCCCGTGAGGCGGATCTCGGTGTCGCGTCCGGCAATGGCAAGGGGCAGATTTTCGTCAAGGGCGAGGTCATCAAGACCGTGCCCGAGTCGAAGATCGTGGAGACCCTCATCGAAGAGGCGATGAAGATCGCCGCACAGATGGAGGACGACGGCATCGCCTCAGGGCTGCCCGCCGTCACCGTGAGCTGAACAAACCAGAGAGGGGGCCCGAGCATGACCATTCTGGACACCATTCGGGGGCCGCGGGATCTGAAGGCGCTGACCGAGGCCGAGCTCGACGAACTGGCCGAGGAGATCCGGGAGTTCCTGGTGCACGCGGTCGCCAGAACCGGCGGCCATCTCGGGCCCAATCTGGGGGTGGTGGAACTCTCCGTCGCCCTCCACCGGGTCTTCGAGTCGCCGGTCGACCGCATCGTCTGGGACACCGGCCACCAGAGCTACGTACACAAACTGCTCACGGGGCGGCAGGACTTCTCCAAGCTGCGCGGCAAGGGCGGCCTCTCCGGCTATCCCTCGCGTGCGGAGTCCGAGCACGACATCGTCGAGAACAGCCATGCCTCGACCGCGCTCGGCTGGGCCGACGGTCTCGCCAAGGCGCGCCAGGTGCTCGGCGAGCGCGGGCATGTGGTCGCCGTCATCGGGGACGGCGCGCTCACCGGCGGCATGGCGTGGGAGGCGCTCAACAACATCGCGGCCGCGAAGGACCGGCCGCTGATCATCGTCGTGAACGACAACGAGCGTTCGTACGCCCCGACGATCGGTGGCCTCGCGAACCACCTCGCCACGCTGCGTACGACCGACAGCTATGAGCGGGTGCTCGCCTGGGGCAAGGACATACTCCAGCGCACTCCCGTCATCGGGCACACCGTGTACGAGTCGTTGCACGGCGCCAAGAAGGGCTTCAAGGACGCCTTCGCGCCGCAGGGCATGTTCGAGGACCTGGGGCTCAAGTACGTCGGGCCGATCGACGGTCACGACATCGGCGCCGTCGAGTCGGCGCTGCGCCGCGCGAAACGCTTCCACGGCCCCGTCCTGATCCACTGCCTCACCGAGAAGGGGCGCGGCTACGAACCGGCGCTCGCCGACGAGGCGGACCGCTTCCACACCGTCGGTGTGATGGACCCGCTGACCTGCGAGCCGCTCGCACCCTCCAACGGCCCTTCCTGGACCTCGGTGTTCGGCGACGAGATCGTCCGTATCGGGGCCGAGCGGGATGACGTCGTGGCGATCACGGCGGCGATGCTCGGACCGGTCGGCCTGACGAAGTTCGCCGAGGCCTACCCGGACCGGGTGTGGGATGTGGGGATCGCCGAGCAGCATGCCGCGGTGTCGGCTGCCGGGCTCGCGACCGGGGGACTGCACCCCGTCGTGGCGCTCTACGCCACCTTCCTCAACCGGGCCTTCGACCAGCTTCTGATGGATGTGGCGCTGCACGAGTGCGGGGTCACTTTCGTCCTCGACCGCGCCGGGGTCACGGGCGTCGACGGTGCGTCGCACAACGGCATGTGGGACATGTCGATCCTGCAGGTCGTGCCGGGGCTGCGGATCGCGGCGCCGCGCGATGCCGACCAACTGCGGGCGCAGCTGCGGGAAGCGGTCAATGTCGACGACGCGCCCACGCTCCTTCGCTTCCCCAAGGAGTCCGTGGGGCCCGCGATCCCCGCCGTCGACCGGATCGGCGGCATGGACGTGCTGGCCCAGGACCCGGGCGCGGAGGTCCTGTTGGTGGCGGTCGGGGTGATGGCGCCCGTCTGTCTGCAGGCCGCCGAGCTGCTGCGCGAGCGGGGTCTCGCCTGCACCGTGGTCGACCCGCGCTGGGTCAAGCCGGTCGACGCCGAGCTGCCGGGGCTCGCCGCACGGCACCGGGTCGTGGGGGTCGTCGAGGACAACAGCCGGGCCGCGGGCGTCGGATCCGCGGTGGCGCTGGCGCTTGACGAGGCCGAAGTCGACGTACCCGTACGGCGGTTCGGCATCCCCGACCAATTCCTGGCGCACGCCAAGCGGGGCGAGGTGCTCGCGGACCTCGGCCTGACGCCGGTCGAGATCGCGGGGCGGATCAGCGCGACGGTGGCCCGCCGCGAGAAGGAGAACGCGGCCGCCGAGGAGAAGGCGGGCACAGTCAAGGAGACACGGGCATGACCAAGGAGAAGCGGGCATGACCAAGGAGTTCGACCTCGGCAGACTCCTCGCCGAGCGAGGAGCCGAGCGCTACGACCTGCATGCGCGGCACCTGAACCACCAGCTGCCGCGGATGCTGCACACCATCGGCTTCGACAAGGTCTACGAACGGGCCGAGGGCGCGTACTTCTGGGACGCGGACGGCGACGACTACCTCGACATGCTCGCGGGCTTCGGCGTGATGGGGCTCGGCCGGCACCACCCCGTCGTCCGCAAGGCGCTGCACGACGTCCTGGACGCCTCGCTCGCCGATCTGACGCGCTTCGACTGCCAGCCGCTGCCCGGCCTGCTCGCCGAGCAACTCCTCACGCACAGCCCGCACTTGGACCGGGTCTTCTTCGGCAACAGCGGTACGGAGGCCGTCGAGACGGCGCTGAAGTTCGCGCGGTACGCGACCGGGAAGCCGCGGGTGCTCTACTGCACGCACGCCTTCCACGGCCTGACCACAGGCTCGCTCTCGGTCAACGGCGAGAGCGGCTTCCGGGACGGCTTCGCGCCGCTGCTGCCCGACACGGCGATCCCGCTCGGCGATCTGGACGCCCTGGAGAAAGAGCTGAAGCAGGGTGACGTGGCCGGGCTCATCCTGGAGCCCATCCAGGGCAAGGGCGTGCACGAGACGCCGCCCGGATATCTGCGCGCCGCCCAGGAGCTGCTGCGCCGGCACAAGGCGCTGCTCATCGCCGACGAGGTGCAGACCGGCCTCGGCAGGACCGGCGACTTCTACGCGTACCAGCACGAGGAGGGGGTCGAGCCGGACCTGGTGTGCGTCGCGAAGGCACTCTCGGGCGGCTATGTGCCGGTCGGCGCGACGCTCGGCAAGGACTGGATCTTCAAGAAGGTCTTCTCGTCCATGGACCGGGTGCTCGTGCACTCGGCGAGCTTCGGCTCCAACGCGCAGGCGATGGCCGCCGGGCTCGCGGTGCTCTCCGTCATGGACGAGGAGAAGGTCGTCGAGAACGCCCGGGTGACGGGGGAACTGCTCAAGAGCCGGCTCGCCGCGCTCGTCGACCGCTATGAGCTCCTGAGCGAGGTGCGCGGCCGCGGCCTCATGATCGGCATCGAGTTCGGTCGGCCCAAGTCCCTGAAACTGCGCGGGCGTTGGACGATGCTGCAGGCGGCGCGCAAGGGTCTCTTCGCCCAGATGGTGGTCGTGCCGCTGCTGCAGAAGCACCGCATCCTCACCCAGGTCTCGGGTGACCATCTGGAGGTCATCAAGCTGATCCCGCCGCTGATCATCGGGGAGCGCGAGGTGGACCGGTTCGTCGAGGCCTTCACCGCGGTGATGGACGAGGCGCACAGCGGCGGCGGGCTGATGTGGGACTTCGGCAGGACGCTGGTGAAGCAGGCGGTCGCGAACCGCTGAGGCGCCCCATCGGGTCTTTGCCTCTGGGGCAAGAAAGTTGCCTCAGGGGTAAGGGCCTGGCTCAATCAAGGTATGAGCCCTGCCGAGCCGGAGCCGGTCGAACCCGAGGCCGCCGAACCGCTGCCCGCCGTCGCGCCGCAACTGCGTGACCTGCGACGACGTGCCGCCCTCACGCTGGAGGCCGCGGCCCGCACCGCCGGGCTCTCGCCCGCCCATCTCTCCCGCCTGGAGACCGGGCAGCGCCAGCCGTCGCTGCCGATGCTGCTCGCGCTCGCCCGCACCTACGGTACGACGGTCTCGGAGCTGCTCGGCGAGACCCCCGCGGACCGGGACGCGATCGTCCGCGCCGCCGACATGGAGCCGACCCGGGCGGGCGGCTGGACCTACTGGCAGGCCGGCGCCCCGGCGCGCGGCATGCAGGCGCTGCGGGTGCATGTGCCGCACGGCGCGCAGGGCGACATCGTGCGCGTCCATCCCGGCGAGGAGTGGCTGTACGTCCTGAAGGGGCGGCTTCGGCTGCGGCTCGGCGACGCCACGTACACCCTCGAGCCCGGGGACAGCGCGCACTTCGACTCGCTGACCCCGCACCGGATCGCCGCCGCGGACCGCCTCGGTGCCGATCTTCTCTTCGTCCACACCCTGCTGCAGAGTCCCGCCACCGCGCTGTGCCTCGGCGGGACCGCGCACAGCCCCACCCTGGGAGACCCGCGATGACGGAACCTGAAGCGCAGCAGCCGGACCGGGACCGGGACCAGGAGCAGCCCGCTCGCAAGGCCATGGCCATGGAGGAGAAGTTCCCGCGGGGACTCTGGGTGCGGCTGATCGTCTACGTCGCGGTGGGGCACCTCTTCGCGGCCTTCATCTACCTGCTCTTCTCGCTGGGCGCGCAGAACCAGTAGGGACCGCCGGGCGGCGGCTCAGTCCAGCAGGTGCGCGCGCAGCCGCTCACGGGTCTCGGGGGTCACGTCGAGGCCCTCGGTGAGGTAGGTCTCCGTGTCGCCCCAGGTCTGCTCGATGGTCTCGAAGGCGGCCGCCAGATATTCGGCACGGGCCTCGAAGAGCGGGCTGAGCAGCGCCATGACCTCGGGGGACATCGCGTCGGGGGAGTTGTTGCTGCGGTGCACCTTGTAGCGGCGGTGGGTGGCGTTCGACTCCAGGTAGTCCGCCTCGATGGCATCGCGCTCGACGCCGACGGCGAGCAGCGTGACGGCAATGGAGAGGCCCGCACGGTCCTTGCCCGCGGCGCAGTGCATCAGCGCAGGGACGCTGTCGCCCGCGATGTCGTGCAGCACCCGGCTGTGCTCGGCGGTGCGGTCCTTGATGATCGTGCGGTACGAGGACGACATGCGGCCCGCGGCCTGCCCGTCGTCGAGCGCGGCGCGCAGCTGGTCCAGATCGCCGTCGCGCACCATCTGCCAGAACTCGGCGCCGTCGGCCGGGTCGGTCAGCGGCAGATTCACATTGCGTACGCCGGGCAGCGCGACGTCCGGGCCTTCGAGCCGCTGGTCGGCCGCGTTGCGGAAGTCGAAGATCGTGTGCAGGCTCAGCGACGCGAGGAACGCGGAGTCGGCCTCCGTGGCGTGCGCGAGGTGACCGCTGCGGAAGAGCCGCCCCTGCCGGACCCGGCGGCCGTCGACGGTCGGAAGCCCGCCCACATCGCGGAAATTACGGACTCCGGTCAGCTCGGGCTCCGACACCTCGGTCGGCGGGACTTGCTGCGTCACGGGGGCTCCTCCGTCCGGCCGCCGGCGCTGCTCGCCGGTGGGGTGCGACTTCGACGATACGACACGGGATCCTGAGGCAATCACTGCCGGTGCACGAGCGTTGCCTCACAGCTGATGCCGCCTCGATGATGTGCGTACACGCGCGTGCCTGTCGGTATCGGGTCGAATCTGTGGGGGACTGATGATCGAGGTCGGCGAGAACGGTCGTACGTGGCTGCTTTCCGGGCCCACCAGCAGCTACGCGCTGCGGCTCACGGCCCGCGACGAACTGCTGCATCTGCACTGGGGTCCCCGCATCGCCCTGGCCGACGCCGAGGCCCTCGCGGCGGAGCCGCTGCCTGCGGAGCGGGGCTTCGAGTCGGGGCTCGACGGGTGGGAGGAGTATCCCGTCGAGGGCGGGCGGCGGTTCACGCGTCCCGCGCTCTCCGTGCGGGGTGCCGGGGTGCGCGGCACCGAGTGGCGGTTCTCCGGGGCCGGGACCGGAGAGGACGACGAGGCCGGGCAGGGCGAGCTGCGGCTTCAATTCAACGATTCCGCACACCAGTTGGCCGTCACGCTGGTCTACCGGATGCGCGGCGACATCATCGAGCGCCATGCGGTCCTGCGTCACGAGGGGCCAGCGAGCGCCCCCGAGCTGGAGCTGCTCCGCGCCGACTCCGCCACCTGGACCCTGCCCACGCGCGAGCACTGGCGGCTCTCGCAGCTGCACGGCCGCTGGGCCGCCGAGTCGCAGCTGGTGCGGTCACCGGTCACGTACGGAGAGAAGGTCATCGGCAGCCGGCGCGGCCACACCGGGCATCAGCATCTGCCCTGGGTGGCGCTGGACGCGGAGGGGGCGACCGAGGAGCGCGGGGAGGTCTACAGCTGCGCGCTCGGCTGGTCGGGGTCGTGGCGGATCGCGGTGGCGCAACTGCCGGACGGGGCCGTGCAGATCACCGGCGGCAGCGGGTCCGACGACTCCGGGCAGCTGCTCCTCGCGCCCGGCGAGGAGTGCGTGACGCCCGTCTTCGCGGGGCTGTGGAGCGACGGCGGCTTCGGGGGCGCGAGCCGGGCCTGGCACGCCTATCAGCGGGAGCACGTGATCCCCGACGCCGGTGTGACGCGGCCCGTGCTCTACAACTCCTGGGAGGCCACCGGCTTCGACATCGCCGAGGACCAGCAGCGGGCGCTCGCCGAGCGGGCGGCGGCGATGGGCGTGGAGCTGTTCGTGGTGGACGACGCGTGGTTCGGGCAGCGGGTCAGCGACCGTGCCGGGCTCGGCGACTGGACCCCCAATCCGGACCGCTTCCCCGGCGGTCTGAAGCCCCTCGCCGACGAGGTGCACGCCCTGGGCATGAGCTTCGGGATCTGGGTCGAACCGGAGATGGTGAACCCCGACAGCGACCTCTACCGCGCCCACCCCGACTGGGTGCAGCACCACCCCGGACGCGACCGCACCGAGTTCCGCAACCAGCTCGTCCTCAACCTCGCCCGCGAGGACGTCCAGGAGTATCTCTGGGAGCGGCTCGACGCGCTGCTCTCCAGCGCCCCGATCGACTATGTGAAGTGGGACTTCAACCGCAGCTTCACCGACCCCGGCTGGCCGGGCGAGCGCTATCCGCAGCGGATCTGGCACGACCATGTGCACGCCCTGTACGCACTGGTCGACCGGCTGCGGGCCGCGCATCCCGGCGTGGCCTTCGAGTCCTGCTCGGGCGGCGGCGGCCGGATCGACCTCGGGATCCTCTCCCGTACCGACCAGGTGTGGACCTCAGACAACACCGACCCGCTCGACCGGCTCACCATCCAGCACGGCTTCAGTCAGCTGCACCCCGCCCGAGTCATGGCCGCCTGGGTCACCGACAGCCCGAACACTCAGCTCAACGACCGGGTCAGCGGCCTGCGCTTCCGCTTCGTGAGCGCCATGGCGGGCGTACTCGGCATCGGCGGCGACCTCACGGAGTGGACCGAGGGCGAGCTGGCCGAGGCGGGTGAGTGGGTGAGCCTCTACAAGGAGATCCGGCCCGTGGTGCAGCTCGGCGACCTCTACCGGCTGCGCCCGCCCGAGGACTCGCTCAGCGCGGTGCAGTACGTCCACGGCGACGAGACCGTCGTCCTCGCGTGGCTGCGGGCGCAGTCCTACGGGGAGCCGTCGCCCCGGGTGCGGCTGCGGGGCCTCGACCCCGCGGCGGCCTACGTCTGCCAGGGCACCGGCGTCGTCCACCGGGGCGCGGTGCTGCTGCACCACGGGCTGCGGACGGGGCTGCGCGGTGACCTGGACGCGGCGGTGTTCCGCTTCCGCAGGATGTGAGCGGCTCGGCGGACCACCGCGTATTCCGGCTTGGAACAATCTTGACCGGTGGCCTATCTCACCCCCCGTCAACCCCTCCCTACGGTGGCGTAGGTCACTTGACGAGGTGAAAGATGTGACGACGTGACAGCAGAGTCGACATCCTTCATTCGTGACACATTCACCTCCTACGCAGCGGTCGGCGACAGCTTCACCGAGGGGGTGGGGGACCCGGGGCCCGACGGCGCGTTCGTCGGCTGGGCCGACCGTCTCGCCGTCCTGCTCGACGACCGGGTGCCCGAGCACACCTTCCGGTACGCCAATCTCGCCGTACGAGGCAAACTCCTCGACCAGATCGTCGCGGACCAGGTGCCGAAGGCCAGGGAGTTCGCCCCCGACCTGCTGACCTTCTGCGCCGGCGGCAACGACATCATCCGTCCCGGCACCGACCCGGACGAGGTGGCCGAGCGGTTCGAGCGCGCGGTCGCCGACCTCACCTCGGCGGTCGGCACCGTCATGGTGACCACCGGCTTCGACACCCGCAGTGTCGCCGTGCTCAAGCATCTGCGCGGCAAGATCGCCACGTACAACATGCATGTCCGCGCGATCGCCGACCGCTACGGCTGCCCCGTGCTCGACCTGTGGTCGCTCAAGACCGTCCAGGACCGGCGCGCCTGGGACGGCGACCGGCTGCACCTCTCCGCCGAGGGGCACACGCGCGTGGCGCTGCGCGCGGGACAGGTCCTCGGCCTCGACGTGCCCGCGGACCCCGACCAGCCGTGGCCGCCGCTGCCGCCCCGGAACACCCTCGAAGTGCGGCGTGATGACATCCACTGGGCGCGCGAGTACCTGGTGCCGTGGATCGGGCGGCGCCTGCGGGGCGAGTCGTCCGGGGACCATGTGGAGGCGAAGGGGGCCGTGGACCCGTACACCGTCAGGATGCACATCGAGTCGGCGTCCTGAGCCGTCCGCCGACGCTCAGGCTGTCGTGGGGCGGGCCGGGGCGAGGCCCAGTTCGCGGTCGAGGGCCTCGTCCACCCAGGCGCGCATCCTGCCGCGCGGGACCGTTCCCTCGTACGCCGTCTGCTGGACCGCGAGGCCGTCGAGCAGGGCGGTCAGACGCAGCGCCGCGCCCTGAGGGTCGGGGCAGCGGAACTCGCCCGCGGCGACGCCTTCGGCGATGACCTCGGTGATCGCCGCCTTCCACTGCTGGTCGAGGTCGCGGGTGACCGTGCGCAGGGTGGGCTCGCGCAGTGCGGCGGACCAGCCCTCGATCCACAGGCGCCAGCCCTTGGCCTGGCCGGTGGGCGCGTACCAGCGGACGGCCGCGCGCAGCCTGCGCTCCGCCGTGGTGCGGCGGCCCAGGAGGGCGCGCAGATGGGCCAGGTCGCCCTCGGCGGCGTGCGCGAAGGCGGCGGCTACCAGGTTCTCCTTGGTCGAGAAGTGGTAGAGCACCAGGGCGTTGCTCACCCCCAGCGCGGCCGCCACGTCCGCGATGCGTACGGCGGCCACGCCGCGCACCTCGATCTGTTCGACGGTGGCGGACAGGAGCTCCGCACGCCGTTCCGCCACGCTCAACCGCACCCTTGCCACGTCGGGCAGCCTATCCACGGGGAGGGGCGGGCCACCTACGGGGCGTCCTTTCTCGGAGTCGCGTACCACCCGAAGCGGTCCGCGATCTCCGGGAGGCGGTCCGCGACCAGGGCGTGTGCGGCGGCGCGCGGTGTGGTGCCGTCCGCTTCCGCCCGCCCCAGTGTCCGCTCGACCAGCGCCCGCATCGAGCGGCGGATGTGCGCGAACGCCTCGTCCGGGTCGGCGCCGATGTCGCCGAACAGCGTCCACCACCACCAGGCGTTGGTGCCGGAGTTGACGACCACGTCAGGCAGCACGGTGACGCCGCGCGCCGCCAGGAGGTTCTCCGCCTCCGGCAGGACCGGCATGTTGGCCGCCTCCGCGATCCAACGGGCCGTGATCCGCTGCTGGTTCACCTCGTCGATCGCGTACGACACCGCTGCGGGGACCAGGATCTCCGCCTCCGTGGAGAGCCAGGACTCGCCCGGCAGTTCGCGGTCCCCGGGGCGCAGGGCCGCGCGGTCCACGGCGCCGTGCGCGTCCCGGGCGGCGAGCAGCGCCTCCACGTCGAGCCCCGCCGGATTGGCGATCGTGCCCCTGACATCGGCGACGGCCACGATCGCCAGTCCCGCGCGAGCGAGGAAGCGCGCGGTCGCGCCACCCATGGTGCCCAGGCCCTGCACGGCCACGCGCGCGCCCGCGTGTGCGTGGCCCGCCCGGTCGAGCGCCGCAAGGACCGCTTCGGCGACTCCGCAGCCGCCGACCAGCTCGTCGAGGCCCAGGCCGTCCACCCGCACGGCGAAGGCGTCCGCCAGACGGGCGCGGGCCTCGGTCTCGTCCTCCAGGAGCGGGTGGACCGCCTGGATCGTGGAGACGAGCCCCGCCTCCCGCGCCGCCTTGTCGACCAGGTCCTGCGTCAGGCCCAGGTCCTCGCCCGTGGTCCAGGCGTGCTCTACGTAGGGGCGCATCGCCCGGAGGTAGCGCACCAGGACGTCGTACGCCTCCGGGGAGCGCGGATCGCAGTCGATGCCGCCCTTGGCTCCGCCGAGCGGGACGTAGCGGGCGCTGGGGTCGTAGTGCAGGGCCTCCTTCATCGTCATGCCGCGGGCAAGTCCTGTGACCTCGTCGAGGGTGCAGCCGGGGCGCATCCGGAGCCCGCCGCTGCAGACGCCGCGGACGAGGCGGTCGACGACGAGGAAGCCCTGGCGGCCGGTGACGTGGTCGGTCCAGGTGAGGGAGAGCAAGGGGGCGGGCATGGCGCGCTCCTACTGAATGGAGAATCAGTAGGAGTACATCACGCGGTGCGAGGGTTGCCGATGGTGCCCCGTTACGCGGAGGCGGCCGATGACGATCCCTTCGGACGGCCGCTGCCGGAGGCGGTGCACATAATGGAGGCCTGATCTACCCCTTCCAGGAGGTGCTGTGTCCCGTTCGCTGAGCTCTGGGCTCCGCTCGCTCAGGACCGCTGCCTTCGGCGCGGATCCGGCCGGAGAGCGGCTCGCACGGATCCACAGATCGCCGAACTTCGCCGACGGTTCCTTCCAGAACCCCGTAGGGGCGCAGAGTCGCCCCTCCGGTTCGACGGCTGTGGAGTTCGCGAAGGTCTACTTCCGTAAGGAGGAGCGGCTGCGGCGCAGCCCCACGGGCACCGTGCCCGTGCACGCCACGACCCTCGCCGACCTTGCCAAGCCCCCGGCCAGTGGGCTGCGGCTCACCTGGATGGGGCACTCCAGCGTGCTCGCCGAGATCGACGGGCGGCGTGTGCTCTTCGACCCGGTGTGGGGTGAGCGGTGCTCGCCGTTCTCCTGGGTCGGGCCCAAGCGGCTGCACCCCGTGCCGGTGCCGCTCGCGGCGCTCGGCCCGGTGGACGCGGTGGTCATCTCGCACGATCACTACGACCACCTCGACATGCCCACGATCAAGGCCCTGGCCGGCACGGGCACGGTGTTCGCGGTCCCGCTCGGCGTCGGCGCCCACCTGGAGCGCTGGGGCGTACCCGCCGACCGGCTGCGCGAGCTCGACTGGCACGACTCCACGAAGGTGGCGGGCCTGACCCTGACGGCGACGCCCGCACGCCATTTCTGCGGCCGCGGCCTGCGCAACCAGCAGCACACGCTCTGGGCGTCCTGGGCCGTCACGGGTCCCGAGCACCGGATCTACCACAGCGGGGACACCGGCTATTTCCCCGGCTTCCAGGACATCGGCGCGCAGCACGGGCCCTTCGACGCCACGATGATCCAGATCGGGGCCTATTCGGAGTGGTGGCCGGACATCCACATGACGCCCGAGGAGGGCATGCGCGCCCACCTCGACCTCCAGGGCGGCCGCCCGTCGGGCGTGCTGCTGCCGATCCACTGGGGCACCTTCAACCTCGCCCCGCACCCGTGGTCGGAGCCGGGCGAGGGCACGGTCGATGCGGCCTCCCGCGCGGGGGCACGGATCGCGCTGCCGGTGCCGGGCCAGCCGTTCGAGCCCGCGGCGGACTTGGTCCCCTCGGAGCCGTGGTGGCGCGGCGTCGCAGTCGAGCCGGGCGGCGGATGGCCCCGGGTGGTGCCGGGCGCCCCGGGCACCAGGCACTCCGAGGACGCCGAAGACACCGGGGAGCCGGAGGCGGCGCGGGTCGGCTGAGAGAAGTCACGGGGAGCGGGGAGGGGCATCGCGGACGTTCGCGGTGCCCCTCGACCGGTTCGGGGCGGTCACGTACGACGTGGCCGCCCCGACGTCATGACCGCCCCCTTCCCCCGAAGGGAAAGCCCGTTCGCCGAGCCATGCGGCCCGGCTGGAACTGGCGTCCGAAGGTGCAATCGGACTGCCGTGCGAGATGTCATACCAGAGCGGGACCTCGGCCGCCGTACTTTGTCAACTGCCCCTCGCACATGATGCGTTGCCGACTACCGTGAGTTGCCGTCGGTCGACGCAAGGATCATCGGATGGTCCACACGGCCGGCACGGCGATGTCGCGAAACGGCCCTCGCGCGATCGTCGGAGCCCGCACCCTGACCGAGGACGCTGATGTCTCACCTTCGCGCACCGGCCGCCCGCGCAGACCGCCGTGAAGGCGGCCGGCACGGCAGGCCCGGCAGCCGTACCATCGCGCCGCTGCCCGAGGCCCGGATACGTCCGCAGCTGCTGCGCATCGCCGTACTGCCGCCCGTCGCCGTCGCGCTCTGCGCCGGCGCGGCCGTGCTCTTCGTCGTCCGGGAGACCGCCACCCCGCTCGCCCCCGCGCTGCTCGTCATCCTCGCCGCCGCCGGGGCCATCACCCTGGTGAGCGTCGTCATCGCGGCCGTCGCGGCCGACCGCGCCGCGAACTCCGTACGCGACCGTGTCGGCTCGCTGCGCCGCAGCACCGCGCGCGGGCAGGCCGAACTGCGGCGGGTCGTGGAGCAGTTGCGGCGCGGCGACGGACCGCCCGCCCGCACGGCGGTGCCGGCCCGATCCGCCCAGGACGGCGACGAGTTCGGGCTGCTCGCCGACGAGCTGAACCGCGCCCACGAGGTCGCCGTCAGCGTGGTCGTCCAGGCCTCGCAGCTCTCCAGCCACGCGGGCAGCGAACAGAAGGTCGAGGTCTTCGTCAATCTGGCCCGGCGGCTGCAGTCGCTGGTGCACCGGGAGATCTCGCTGCTCGACGAGCTGGAGAACGACGTCGAGGACCCGGAGCTGCTCAAGGGCCTCTTCCACGTCGACCATCTCGCCACCCGCATCCGCCGCCACGCCGAGAACCTCGCCGTGCTCGGCGGCGCCATCTCCCGGCGTCAGTGGAGCAAACCGGTCACCATGATGGAGGTGCTGCGCTCGGCCATCGCCGAGGTCGAGCAGTACTCGCGGGTCAAACTGGTGCCGCCGATCGACGGCACCCTGCGCGGGCACGCCGTCGCCGACGTCATCCACCTCCTGGCCGAACTCGTCGAGAACGCCACGGTGTTCTCCGCACCGCACACCCAAGTCCTGCTGCGCGCCAACCTGGTGACGGCCGGGCTCGCCATCGAGGTCGAGGACCGCGGCCTCGGCATGCCCGTGACCGAGCAGAACAAGATGAACCACCTGCTCGCCGACCCCGACCAGGTCAATGTCGCGAGCCTCCTCCAGGACGGCCGCATCGGGCTCTACGTGGTCTCCGCGCTGGCCCGCAGACACGGCGTCGGGGTCCGCCTGCAGACCAACATCTACGGCGGCGTACAGGCCGTCGTCATCCTGCCGCAGGGGATGCTCGGAGCCGAACCGCAGAACGAGCCCGCCGCCGCCCCGCGCACCGCACCGCCGGGCGCCCCCGTCGGCGTACCGGAAACGGCACCGGCACCCCCGCAGGCCCCCCGCCCCGAACCGGTCGTCGTGCCGCGGCAGCCGCTGCGGGACGAGACCCCCGGCATGCCGGCGGCGAACGGCAACGGGAACGGGCCGCTGCCCGTACGCGGAGCGCGTGCGGACCGGCCCACGCCCGCCGAAGCCGTGCCGGGCATCCGGCCCGAGGACCGGCAGGCCGCGGCCGAGCACACGGGGACCCCGCCGGTCCCGCTCGGCGGCGCCGTGCACGGCCGGATGGACCGGCCCCGGCTCCCCAAGCGGCGCGCCCAGGAGCACATCGCACCGCAACTGCGCGACACGACGCCGTCGCCGCGCCAGGACCCCGACTACCACGTCGGCCACGACCCGGGCCTGATGGCCGCCTTCCAGCGCGGCATCGGCCTCGCCGCCGCCCAGGAGACCCGCGACCCGGCACCCGGACCGGACTTCGGCATCCCCCGCGACAGGGGCGACCAGGGTGGCTGACCCGCACCACACCGCAAGCACCACGTCTGCCACGGCAGACCCTCGTACCTCTAGGAGTCGATCGACCATGGCGAGCGATGTGCAGACCAGCCAGGTATCCGACCTCGACTGGCTGATGAGCGGCCTCGTACAGCGCGTGCCGCACACCCACAGCGCGGTCCTGCTCTCCTCCGACGGGCTCGTGAAGTCGGTCCATGGCCTCGACCCCGACAGCGCCGACCACATGGCGGCCCTCGCCTCCGGGCTCTACTCGCTGGGGCGCAGCGCGGGCGTCCGGTTCGGCGACGGCGGTGACGTACGCCAGGTGGTCGTGGAGCTCGACTCCACCCTGCTGTTCGTCTCGACGGCGGGATCGGGCACCTGTCTGGCGGTGCTCGCCGGGCGCGAGGCGGACGCGGCGGTGCTCGGCTACGAGATGGCGATGCTCGTCAAGAGCGTACGGCCGTACCTGATGACCGCACCCCGGCAGCCGGCCGGCGAACCCGCCCCGATGAGGCATTGAGCGTGGCGGCCCCGCACGACGGGCCATGGCTCGACGACGCGGCGGGACGACTCATCCGCCCCTACACGGTCAGCGGCGGGCGGACCCGGCCGACCACCCAACTCGACCTGCTGACCCAGGTGTTGGCCACCGGCGGCGCGCCGCCGCTCGGCCATCTGGGGCCCGAGCACGCGGAGGCGCTCGGGCTCTGCGCGGCACCCACATCGGTCGCGGAGATCGCGGCGCAGCTGAAACTGCCCGCCGTCGTGACCAAGGTGCTGCTCTCCGATCTCGTCGACTGCGGGGCGCTCACCCTGAGAGCCCCGGACTTCTACCACAACCCAACTGACCGGTCCCTGTTGGAGGCAGTGCTCGATGGATTACGACGACAGCTCTGACCCCTTCCCCACCGCACTGAAGATCTTGGTCGCGGGAGGTTTCGGGGTCGGCAAGACGACCTTCGTGGGCGCGGTGAGCGAGATCGCGCCGCTGAGCACGGAGGAGCTCCTCACGACCGTCAGCGAGGGCACCGACGATCTGTCGGGCGTCGAGAACAAGACCACGACCACCGTGGCCATGGACTTCGGCCGCATCACGCTCGACCCCGCGCATGTGCTCTATCTCTTCGGCACGCCCGGCCAGGAACGCTTCTGGTTCATGTGGGACGAGCTCTCCGAAGGCGCGCTCGGCGCGGTGGTGCTCGCCGACACGCGCCGCCTCGAGGACTGCTTCGCGGCCGTGGACTTCTTCGAGCAGCGCGGCATGGGATTCATCGTCGCCATCAACGAGTTCGACGGCGCCCACCGCTATGAACCCGAGGAGGTGAGGTCCGCCATCGACCTCGATCCCCAGGTGCCCGTCGTGCGCTGCGACGCGCGGATCTCAAGCTCCGGCATCGCCACGCTCCTCACTCTCGTCAAACACCTGCTCGCCCACGCCCCGACCGCACCGAGCCACGGAGCCCACACCTGATGTACGACCCGACCGCGCATCTGCTGCTCACTCCCGTCGACAAGGAGGCGCCGACCCGGGTGCGGCGGCTGCGCAGGCTCGGCATCGGGCTGCATCCCGACCGCGCGTTCGACGCGTTCGCCGACCGGCTCGCCGAGGTCACGGCGGCGCCGTACTCCATGGTCAACTTCATCGACGAGAACCGGCAGTTCTTCGCGGGACTGCACACCCCGGACAGCACCGGATCGGGCAGCGAACTCACCGCCGCGGCGGCCGCGGAGGGCGCGGCGTGCCGCTACATGGCCCGCGACCACGGCTACTGCCCGCATGTGGTCGTACGCCGCAAGGCCCTCGTCCTGGAGGACGTCTGCGACTATCCGCGGTTCGCGGGCAATCCCGTCGTCGACGAGATCGGGATCCGCTCCTATCTGGGAGCCCCGCTCATCGACCGCACCGGCACAGCGCTCGGCACGGTCTGTGTCGTGGACGTCGAGCCGCGCCCCTGGGGCAGGTCGGGCCTGGAGACGATCAAGGCGATGGCGGCGGAGCTGATCGAGCAGATCCACCGGCGGGAGGACGGCGGGATCTGACGCTCACACCTCCAGTACGTCCCCGTCGGGGAAGCGTGATCTGACGCTCACACCTCCAGTACGTCCCCGTCGGGGAAGCGCGATCTGACGCTCACACCTCCAGTACCGCCCCGTCGGGGAAGCGGACGCGGGCGCGGTCGCCGTCCACCGCGCAGGAGATGGACTCCCGCAACGCCGTGGGCAGGACGGTGTCCTGGGACAGCGCGACGAGCGTGACGTGGACGCTTGCGCCGCCCGCGTGGCCGGCGCGGGTCAGATACGGAGTCGCCGAGTGCGGGCCGAACGCGTTCGCCGCCACCTCGCGGGCGATGCCCGCCTCTTCGTCCCAGCCGTGGAGCGCGACGACGGCGCTGGTGAGGCCCGATTCCGTACGGGTGAGGGCCCAGCCGGGTCCTCGCTCGGCGTACGGCCGGGTCCCGTCGGCCACGGCGTAGCCGCCCTCGCGGACCGTCACGCCCGCCGGGGCCTGGACCCGGTGGACGCGGATCTCCCACGGGCCGTGCAGCACGCTGGTCGTCTCGATGGGGAACTCACCGTCGAAGCCCGGAAGTTGTACGTCGTGGCGGGAGGCGGCGGTGCGTTCCGCGCAGCTCAGCGGGTGGATCCGGCGGCGGCGGGACGGAGTGCCGTCCGGCGCGAGCAGCGCGAGGTGGCCGTCCACCGTCCGGTGCCATGCGCGCGGCGCCGTCTCGGGGGCGGTCGCCGTGGAGTAGCCGAACTTGGCGTAGTGCGGGTCGTCGGCCGCGGGGCCTTCGAGGGGGTTGTGATCGCTGCCGTGGTTGACGAGGCGGACGATGCCGTCGTGCCGCGTGCCGTGCAGCAGCCAGCCGGGCTCGGGGAGCGCCGTGTACTGGTCGGACTCCTCGACGGGGAGCGGCAGTTCGCGCTCCGTCCACACGGGATGGTCGGCGGGAAGCAGCAGGCCGAGGAAGCCCTTGCTGGCCCAGTACGGCGACGCCGGACCCGAGTAGGCCTGCGTCGAGGGCAGGAACGTGCCGTACCAGCCGAGCGGAAGCAGCCCGCGCTCGTCCGGGACGCCGCGCTCCACGAAGTGCCGTGCGGTGCCGGAGGCGAGCCGCCGGGTGAGGCCGGGGGCCAGTGGTGTGCAGTCCGCGAGGGCGCCCATCCAGACGGGCGCGGTCGCCGCGAAGCGGTAGGTGAGGGAGCGGCCCTGGTGGACGGGGGCGCCGTCGGCGCCGAAGAAGTGCGGGTAGGCGGCGAGGAATTGGTACAGCCGCTCGCGGTAGACCTTGCCTCGCCCGCCGTCCTCCTCCGCACCGGCCATCCGCGCCCACAGCAGCGGGTACAGGTGCATCGCCCAGCCGATGTAGTAGTCGAAGTTGCGCCCGTCGCCGTCGCTGTACCAGCCGTTGCCGCGGTACCAGTCCTCGATGCGGTCCAGGCCGCCGCCGATGTCCGACCGGCTGTGCGGGGCGCCGACGGAGGCCAGGAACTGTTCGGACACCACCTGGAAGAGCCGCCAGTTGTTGTCCCAGGTCTTGCCCCCGACGAAGCCGGAGAACCAGTCGACGACCCGCTCCTGGACCCGGGGGTCGAGCCTGTCCCAGATCCAGGGGCGGGTCTCGTGCAGCCCGATCGCGATGGACGCCGCCTCCACCATCTGCTGGGAGCAGTCGGTGAGTTCGGGCCAGGCCTCGCCGCCCGCGACGTCACGGTCCGTGCCCGTTGTCAGACCCTGCGTATAGCGTTCTATGAGGTGAGGGTCCACCTCACCGCCGGCTCCGGCGATCCGGAACGAAGCGAGGAGAAATGACCGTGCGTACCCTTCGAGCCCGTCCGACACGACCCCCGACCAACTGCCCCGGCCCGGCAGGCGGTACTGCGCGAAGTTCGGCGTCGCGTACGGGACGAGCGCCGCCAACTGCCGGTCGGCGAGCGCCTCCCAGTGCGACCGGGTCCAGCCCGTGAGCGGGGACAGGACGCGGTCGGTGGGCGGCAGGGTCAGGTGCGGTGCGGGCATGGTGGGGTCGGTGCTCCCTATTCGCGGTAGGTGATGGCCGGCGTCATTCGCGGTAGGTGCCGGCGTCGACGGTCGGCTTGGGAAGGCCGAGCGCGGCGATGCGCGCCTTGCCGGACGCGGTGATCGGGAAGCGCCACTTGGTGACGAAGAACTCGGAGAGGTCGCGTCCCGTGGCCCGGCTCGCGTACACGGCGAGGTTGTCGTAGCGGTCCGCGTCCGTCGCCGAGTTGGGGTTGTCGGTGCGGATCAGCTTGTGCAGTTCGGGCCAGACGCCGGTGCCGAAGGCGAGCCGCAGCTGCCAGAGCGGCACGAGCTTCTGCCATACGTCGAGCGTGGCGTAGTCCGTGCCCGAGTCGCGGGCGGTGAAGGCGCGGTCGTACACGTCCTTTCCATTGGCGTCCTTGGTGAGCAGCCGTGAGGTCTGGCCGAGGGTGCGCTGCGCGGCGAGCGAGTAGAGGTTGCAGGTGACCTCCGTGAGCGCGCCGGGCTTGTAGGCGAACTGCTGATGCTGGTGGCCGAGTTCGTGGTACATGCCCCAGCCGCCGGTGCGCAGTCCGTTCACACCCGCGATGTACGTCATCGCGCCGCTCGGGTAGCCGGTGTAGCCGTGCGTCGCGTAGGCGCCGACGCCCGATGCGACCTTCGTGACGTTCACGAAGTGGTACGGCAGCGGATTGCGGGCGTGGGTGCCGGTGCTGCCGCTCAGTCCGCTGAAGGTCGCGTGGGAGGTGAGGAGCTGTTCGTAGGTGTCGAGGAGCGTGGCGTGGTTCTCGGCGCGGTACTGCAGGGCGGTGGCGCGGGAGAGCGTGACGATGGCGTGCGCGGACCGCAGCTGCACATATCCGGCGGCCGTCGCCGAGTCGAGCTGGGCCTGGAAGGAGGCCTCGGAGGTCGAGCCGTGCGTGAAGGTGGGCATCGGCACGGAGCCGGTACCGATGGTGACCGTGGCGCGCTGGCCGCTGCCGGTCATCGTCAGGTGGAGCGGGCCGCCGTGCGGGTCCGTGACGGTGTTCGCGCCGGCCTTGAGGGTGTAGGAGCGCGGGGCGTTGGGGGTGGCGTAGTGGTCGGGGATGCCGACGTACAGGGTGGGCAGGACGCCGTCCGGGGCCGAGACGGTGACCGTGACGGGGGTGCCGGCGGGTGCGTAGGCCGCCGTGGTGAAGAAGTCACTGGCGCGCTGGGCGGCGCCGAGCCGGATGCGCTGGGGCTCGGCGGAGACGCGGGCGGTGAGGTTGACGGTGACGGCGGCGCGGGGCGCGGCCTTCCGGCGCGCGGCGGTGACGGCCCGCGCGGGCGAGGGGAGCAGGGCGGCGCCGCTGGTGAGGGCGGCCAGGCCGGTGAGGACGGTACGGCGGGGCGGAGTGGATCTCATGGTGCAGTCCTTCGAGGGGGGATCGGCTGGGGTGGATCAGGTGGTGCGCTGGTGGGGGCGGGTGCGGGTGCGGGTGCTGGTGCGGTTACGTCCGTCCGCGGTGGCTCGACGGGGCTGCCGGGTATCTGGGCGGCTCCAACGGAGGCCGGCTGGTGAGGGCAGGCGCGGGTGAGGGTGGTGGCGTGGACGGGGCGGGTGGCGGTGTCGGGTGGGGGGTGTCGAAGGGGGCGGGGCCATGAGTCGGGCGCGCGGGGTGCGGGTCGGGTGAGGCGGGGTGTGGGTCGGGGTGCGGGTGCGGGTCGGGCGAGCCAAGGCGTGGGTCGGGGCGCGGGGTGCGGGTGAAGGTCGGGCAGGACGAGGCGTGCGTCGGGGCGCGAGGTGCCTGTCGGGTGAGGCGGGGCGTGTGGCGAGCGGGGCGGGGCGGTTGGGCCGGGGTCACCGCATGGCCGCCGTGTGTGAATGGCTGCGCGAGCCTCGACGCAGGGCGGTCGGGTTGGGGTCACCGCGTGGCCGCCGTGTGTGAATGGCCGCGTGAGCCCTCGACGCGGACGGTGACGACGGTGCGGCGGCCCGGCGTGACGGTCACGGTGCCATCGGCGCGGATGACTTCCCGTACGGGGAAGGGGATTACACCGACGCCGTGGGCATCTGGGCCGGATACGAGGCCGGTTCGGTCGTCGACCACAACACCATCGACGATCTGCCCTACTCGGGCATCTGGGTGGGCTGGGGCTGGAACCAGCCCGAGGCGCAGAAGTCCGTCCTGCGCGACAACCGGATCACGAACAACCGGATCACGAACGTGATGCGCGTCGAGCACGCCCAGCACGACGGCGGCGCCATCTACACCCAGGGCGCCCAGCCCGGCACGGTCGTCTCCGGCAACTACATCAACCGCTCCGCCTACGGGAACACCGAGCGGGACGGCAACGGCATCTACCTTGACGAGCAGTCCTCGTACATCCGCGCCGAAGGCAACGTCATCACCCGCATCGGCTACAAGTGGGTCTCCAACTGGGCCGATTACGGCATCCAGAACCGCGCCACCGGCAACTGGGCCGACACCGACGCGCCGGCACTCTCGGGCACCGGATCGACGATGCAGGACAACCACACCGAGGTCGACCGGCTGCCCGCACAGGCGCGCACGGGGCGCCGGCCGAACAGCTCCGCCCGGACCTCGCACGTGCCGGCACGGCGTCCCAGTCCTCCACGGACGGTGCCGCCGATGCGGCGTACGCGACCGACGGGGACACCTCCACCGACACCCGCACGCTCTCCGAACCGGGCGCCTGGTGGCAGGTCGACCTCGGCGAGGCGCGGCGGGTGGGACAGGTCGAGGTCTGGAACAACACCGCCATGACCACCGCCGATTTCGACGTGCAGCTCGCGAGGGCCGCCGACTTCGCCGACGCCACGACGCTGCACGTCACCGGACGATCATTGCGGCCCACACTCCTCGACACGGACGCGGAAGCCAGATACATAAGGATCAAGCTCACCGGCACGGGACCCGTGGCACTCGCCCACGTACTCGTGCATCCTGCACGTACATAGGCAACACCCGCACCCGCACAGGTATTTGTACGGAAAGGCACACCATGACCGACCTCCGTCTAGGCGTCCTCGGCTACGGCTTGCGCGGTTCGCTCGCCCGCACCGCGCACCGGCCCGGCGCGGGCTCCCGCGTCACCGCGCTCGCCGACCACGACGTGACCGCGCGGACGGAGGCGGCTGTGGCCTTCCCCGGCGCCCTGATATCCACCGACCACCGCAAGGTCGTCGAGGACCCCGACGTCGACGCCGTCGTGATCCTCACCCCCGACCACACCCACGCACAGCTCGCCTGCGAGGCGCTGCGCGAGAAGAAGCCCGTCTTCGTCGAGAAGCCCCTCGAAATCGGCATCGAGGCCTGCGACGAGATCCTGCGGACCGCCCACGAGACCGGAACGCGCCTCTACGTAGGCCACAACATGCGCCACATGCCCGTCGTCAGGCTGATGCGCGACATCATCGGGCGCGGCGAGATCGGCGAGGTCAAGACGGTCTGGGTGCGCCATTTCGTCGCCTACGGAGGCGACTGGTACTTCAAGGACTGGCACGCCGAACGGCAGCACACCACCAGCCTGTTGCTCCAGAAGGCCGCCCACGACATCGACGTACTGCACTGGCTCGCGGGCGGCTACGCCCGCCAGGTGCAGGCGCTCGGCGACCTCATGGTCTACGGCGACAACCCGCACCGCCGCGCGCCGGGCGAGCCGAAGTCCGACGACTGGTACACCAAGGACGGCCACTGGCCGCCGCACACCCAGCGCGACCTCAACCCCGTCATCGACGTCGAGGACGTATCGCTGGTCAACATGCGCCTCGACAACGGGGTGTTGGCGTCCTACCAGCAGTGCCACTTCACCCCCGACTACTGGCGCAACTACACCGTCATCGGTGACGCGGGCCGCCTGGAGAACTTCGGCGACGGACCGGGGGGAGTGGTGAAGGTCTGGAACCAGCGGCGCTCGTCCTACCGCCCCGAAGCCGACGCCGAATACCCGGTGCCGGACGCCCAGGACGAGGGCGGGCACGGCGGCTCCGACCCGCTGCTCATCGACGAGTTCGTCCGCTTCGTACGCGAGGGCGGCCGCACCGACACCTCGCCGGTGGCCGCCCGGATGGCGGTCGCGGCGGGCGTGCGCGCCACGCAGTCGCTGAGGGACGGGGGCACGCCGAGGGAGGTGCCGGCGCTCGCCCCGGAGCTGATCGCCTACTTCGAGCGCGGCCAGGAGAGGTAACGGCCCGGGCCTGAAGGAAAGCTGCGGCGGCGCTTAAGAAATCCTCGATGGACCGGGGCGCCGCCGTAGGGAAGATTCCTGTGTCGTCGGTGGAAGCAGTGACGTACGACGGGAGCCGTGGCGTTGAAGGCGCTGGTCAAGGAGAAGGCGGAACCGGGACTCCGGCTGATGGACGTGCCGGAGCCGGTCATCGGCCACGGCGATGTCCTGATCAAGGTGCTCCGCACCGGGATCTGCGGCACGGACCTGCACATCCGGGCCTGGGACGGCTGGGCGCAGCAGGCCATCGCCGCGCCCCTGGTCGTCGGGCACGAGTTCGTCGGCGAGGTCGTCCAGATTGGCCGTGACGTCGCCGACATCAAGATCGGCGACAGGGTCAGCGGCGAGGGCCACCTGGTGTGCGGCAAGTGCCGCAACTGCCAGGCGGGACGCCGCCATCTGTGCCGTGCGACGGTCGGGCTCGGCGTCGGCAGGGACGGGGCGTTCGCGGAGTACGTCGCGCTGCCCGCCTCCAATGTGTGGGTGCACCGCGTCCCGGTGGACCTCGACGTGGCCGCGATCTTCGACCCGTTCGGCAACGCGGTGCACACCGCCCTGTCCTTCCCGCTGGTCGGCGAGGACGTCCTGATCACCGGAGCGGGACCGATCGGCCTGATGGCCGCGGCCGTGGCCCGGCACGCGGGGGCCCGCAACGTCGTCATCACCGACGTCAGCGAGGAGCGCCTCGACCTGGCCCGCAAGGTCGGCGCGAGCCTGGCGCTGAACGTGGCCGAGACCTCCATCGCCGACGGCCAGCGCGAGCTCGGCCTGCGCGAGGGCTTCGACGTCGGCCTGGAGATGTCCGGCAACCCGGTCGCGATGCGCGACATGCTCGCCAACATGACCCACGGCGGCAAGATCGCCATGCTCGGTCTGCCGTCCGACGAATTCGCCGTGGACTGGTCCAGGATCGTCACCTCCATGATCACGATCAAGGGCATCTACGGCCGCGAGATGTTCGAGACCTGGTACGCCATGTCCGTGCTGCTCGAAGGCGGCCTCGACCTGGCACCCGTGATCACCGGCCGCTACGGCCACCGTGACTTCGAAGCGGCCTTCGACGACGCGGCGAGCGGCCGCGGCGGCAAGGTCATCCTCGACTGGACCTCCTGACCCCCGCCAGCCCTGCTGACCCCCTCCTGGCCTCCTGACCGACCTCTTCTTTAAAGGAAGTCACCATGTTCGACTCCGTACGCGACGATCTCCAGGCCACCCTCGACGAGATCGCCGCCGCGGGCCTGCACAAGCCCGAGCGCGTCATCGGCACCCCGCAGTCCGCCACGGTCGCGGTGACCGCGGGCGGCCGCCCTGGCGACGTACTGAACTTCTGCGCGAACAACTATCTCGGCCTGGCCGACCACCCCGAGGTCGTCGCCGCCGCGCACGAGGCCCTGGACCGCTGGGGCTACGGCATGGCGTCCGTGCGCTTCATCTGCGGTACGCAGGAGGTGCACAAGGAGCTGGAGGGGCGCCTTTCCGCGTTCCTCGGCCAGGAGGACACGATCCTCTACTCGTCCTGCTTCGACGCCAACGGCGGAGTCTTCGAGACGCTGCTCGGCGCGGAGGACGCGGTCATCTCCGACGCGCTCAACCACGCCTCGATCATCGACGGCATCCGCCTTTCGAAGGCCCGCCGCTTCCGGTACGCCAACCGTGACATGGCCGACCTGGAGCAGCAGTTGAAGGAGGCCGCCGAGGGCGGCGCGCGCCGCAAGCTCATCGTCACCGACGGCGTCTTCTCCATGGACGGGTACGTCGCCCCGCTGCGGGAGATCTGCGACCTCGCCGAGCGCTACGACGCGATGGTCATGGTCGACGACTCGCACGCCGTCGGCTTCGTCGGCCCCGGCGGCCGCGGCACCCCCGAGCTGCACGGCGTCATGGACCGTGTCGACATCATCACCGGTACGTTGGGCAAGGCGCTCGGCGGTGCTTCGGGCGGCTACGTCGCGGCCCGCGCCGAGATCGTCGCGCTCCTGCGCCAGCGCTCGCGCCCGTACCTCTTCTCGAACACGCTCGCCCCGGTGATCGCCGCGGCCTCGCTGAAGGTCCTCGACCTCCTTGAGTCGGCCGGTGACCTGCGGGAACACCTCGCCGCGAACACCGCGCTCTTCCGCTCGCGGATGACCGAGGAGGGCTTCGACATCTTGCCGGGCGACCACGCGATCGCGCCGGTCATGATCGGCGACGCGTCGGTGGCGGGACGGATGGCCGAGCTGCTCCTGGAGCGGGGCGTGTACGTGATCGGCTTCTCGTACCCGGTGGTGCCGCAGGGCGCCGCCCGGATCCGGGTCCAGCTGTCCGCGGCGCACTCCACGGAGGACGTGAACCGCGCTGTGGACGCGTTCGTCGCGGCGCGGGCGGAGCTGGACGCCGTGCAGGCGTGACCCGCGGGCTCCGGGTGGGGCCCGTGGTGGGGGAGTGGCCGCCGGTTTGGGAGAATTGGCCACATGATCGAAGCGCGGCGGCTGCACATCCTCCGTGCGGTGGCCGACCACCGCACCGTGACGGCGGCTGCCGCCGCGCTCTATCTCACGCCCTCCGCGGTCTCCCAGCAGCTGACCGCCCTGGAGCAGGAGACCGGCCACCGCCTGGTGGAGCGCGGCGCGAAGGGCGTACGGCTCACGCCCGCCGGGGAGATCCTCCTTTCCCACACGAACGCGGTCCTCGCCCAGCTGGAGCGGGCCGAGGCGGAACTGGCCGCGTACAGCTCGGGCGCCGCGGGCACGGTGACCGTCGCGTCCTTCGCCACGGGCATCGCCCTGGTCGTCGGCCCCGCCCTGGCCCGGCTGGCTTCGTCGGCGCCCGGGATAAGGGTGCGGGTCCAGGACGCGGAGGGCGACGCGAGCCTGCCGATGGTGCTCGACCGGCAGGTGGATGTCGCGGTGGCGGTGGAGTACCGCGGCGCGCCGGGCGCGGACGACCCCCGGCTGACACGCGTCCCGCTCTACGCGGAGCCGTTCGACGCGGTGCTCCCGGTGACCCACCGGCTCGCGGCGGCCGAACGCGTACCGCTCGCGGAGCTCGCCAAGGACGCGTGGATCGGGCCCTTCGCGGGGAACCCCTGCCACGACGTGGTGATCCTCGCCTGCGAGGCGGCCGGGTTCCAGCCGCTCCTTGAGCACTGGTCGGACGACTTCCGAGCCGTGGTCGCGCTGGCCTCGGCCGGTGTGGGGGTCGCCCTCGTCCCGCGGTCCGCGCTGAAGGGCATGGACATCTCGGGGGTCGTGATCCGCCCCGTCGACGGCGTCGCCCCCACACGCCGGGTGTTCGCCGCGGTGCGGTGCGGCGCGGAGGAGCACCCGCTGATCCGTCCGGTGCTCGACGCTTTGGGGGAGGCGGCGCAGTAACGGTCTAGGTGAGGGCCGACGTCACGTATGCCGTGGCCTCCGCGATCAGGGCCTCCCTCGGTTCGGCGTCGTACCCGGAGCGGTCCGACATGATCGCGAGGACGATCGGCGCGGCGTTCGGCGGCCACACGACGGCGATGTCGTTGGCGCGCCCGTAGTTTCCTGTGCCGGTCTTGTGGGCCAGCGTCCAGCCCTTGGGAAGACCGGCACGGATGCGCTTCTCACCGGTGGTGCTGCGCTCGAGCCAGTCCTTCAGGAGGGCGCGCTTGCGCGCGGGCAGCGCCTTGCCGATCACCAGCTCCTGATAGTCGCGGGCGACGGCACGGGGCGTGGTGGTGTCGCGTGGATCGCCGGGGCGGTTGTCGTTCAGCTCGGGCTCGAACTGATCCATCCGGCTCACCGCGTCGCCGAGCCCCCGCAGATACGCGGTGAGGCGACGGGTCCCGCCGATGTCGCGCATCAGCAGATTCCCGGCCGTGCCGTCGCTGTACCGGACCGCGGCGTCGCAGAGCTGCCTGATGGTCATGCCGGTCGCGACATGGTCCTTGGTGATCGGCGAGATGGAGTCGACGTCGGCCTCGCTGTAGGTGACGACCTTGTCCAGGTGACTCAGCGGCTTCCGGTCGAGGACGGCCGCCGCGGCGAGCGCCTTGAAGGTGGAACAGAACGCGAAACGGTCATCCGCGCGGTGGGTGAGCACGGCGCCGGTGCGGGTGGCCAGCGCGTACACCCCCAGACGCGCGTCGTGCTCGCGCTCCAGCGCGGCGAAGCGCGAGGAGGCTTTCGCCATGGCGGGATGCTCGCGGGACGGAGAGGCGGACGCCGCCGCCGGCCGTTGCGGGGAGGGCCGCCGCTCGTCGGCCGCGCATCCCGCCAACGGCAGAACCATCCCCGCCCCCAACAGAGCACGACGCGTGAGACCGGACGGTCGAGACGAACCCACGTTTCACCCTTTCCATGGCTTTCCATGACGCAACCCTTGCCCGGCAAGTGAACACGAACGCGGCCGGTCGGGGAGGCATGCCGCGATGCCGGGCGAGAGATCAGGCCATGGGCGTGGAGGTGGGTGGGAGGGGCGCGTGGGGGTGGGCTTCGGCGGCCCGGATCGTCCGTGCGGGTGGGCGGTGCGGGATCACGGACGACGCTGGGTGGGCCGCCGGGCTCCGTCCGGACCGCCCGACATCGGCGGGGTGCCGACGTAGCTGTCCCCCTTTGCTGTCTCCGTCCAGGCCACGCGCGGGGAGGTGGGCAGCCGGTGCACGCGGGGCGGGCTGCGGTGGTGCGGATCTGTTCGCGCGGATCCGGTGGTGCGGATCCGTTCGTGCGGATCAGGGATGGCGCTGGGTGGGGGGCCTCTGTCCGGAGCAGGCCGCCGGACATTGGCCGGGTGCCGAGGCAACTGCCGCCTTTACCGTCTCCGTTCAGGCCACGGGCGGGGAGGTGGGCGGGCGGTGCGCGCCGCGGGGCGGGGATCGGCGGCGCGGATCCGTCCGTGTGGAGATCCGTCCGTACGGATCAGGGATGGCGCTGGGTGGGCCGCCGGAGCTCCGCCCGGACCAGGCCGCCCGACACCGGCGCGGTGCCGAGGCCGCTCTCTCCGCCACCATCTCCCTCTCCGTCTGCATGGCGCAGCACCCAGTCGTCGAGGTCGCGTGCCGCCTCCAGGGGTGCCCTGGTGGCGTACGTATGCCACCAGCCGGCCTCGGCCTGCGGTCCCGCTTCGTCCGGGCGGCGCAGTTCCTCCCGGACCTGGGCCTCGGCCAAGGCGAACCGCACGCGTGCGGACCGGGCCTCGACGCCCAGGATGTCGCCGATGAGCTGCCAGCTCGCGCCGCCGATGCGCTCGAAGACGGCGGCGGCTTCGAGCAACCGGCGTGCGGCCGCGAGCACTTGGGCGGCGTCGGCCAGCACGGAACCGGGGGAGCCGACGCCGCCGTCGGGCCGCAGCTCGTGCTCGCCGATCGGTACGGCGGCGCGCGCGAGGTCGGCGAGATCACACGCCTCGAAGGCGGCCGCCAGACGTGCGCGGGCCGCGTCCGTGTACGCGGAGGCGCCGTCCATCATGTTCTCGGCGTTGCCGCCGGGGTTGCCTTCGGTCATGTCGGTCGGCCTCAACTGCGCAGGAAATAAAGGACGGTCATGGTCGCGGCCGTGGTCAGGATGATGCCCCGCAGCAGCCGGGCGGAGAGCCGACGCGCGAAGTGCGCGCCGGTGACGCCACCGATCAGCGCGCCCGTCAGCATGCCGGCGATGACGAGCGGGGCGCTCAGCGCGTCCGAGGCGACGAGGAACAGCACGGTCGCGCTGAGATACATGGCCGCGATCTGGGTGACCCGCACCGGATTGCCCGCCGCGGTGTCGATGCCCAGGCCGATGCTCCACAGGGCCAGCATCAGGATGCCTACGGCACCGCCGAAGTATCCGCCGTACAGGGCGAGGAGGAACTGGCCGATCAGGATGGCCCGGGAGCTCATGCCGACCGGGCGGCCGAGGGCCGTGGTCAACGTACGGGACAGGCGGCGTCCGAAGGCGAGCACCAGCGTCGCGAAGGCGAGCAGCCAGGGCACCGCCGCGTCGAACGACGCCGCGGGCAGGGTGAGCAGCAGACCGGCGCCGATCGCGCCGCCGACCGCGCTGACCGCGGTCAGCGCCGGCATGGACGCCGTGCCGACCGGGGCGAGTTCGCGTCGGTAGACCCAGCCGCTGGCCAACGCGCCCGGCACCAGGGCGATGGTCGCCGACGCGTTCGCCGTCACGGGGGAGAGACCGACCGCGACGAGAGCGGGCAGCGCCACGAACGTGCCTCCGCCGCCGACGGAGTTCAGCGCCCCGGCGGCGACACCGGCGAGCAGGACGAACAGGATCTCGGGCATCGGGCGAGCATCACCCCGTGACCGCCCGGCCCACAATGCGTAATCGGTGTACCCAGCCTAAGGCTGGGCCATAGGCTCGGCCGGGTGCGTTATGACCTCGACGATCTGCGGCTCTTCCTCGACATCGTGACGGAGGGCTCGATCACGGCGGGCGCCCGCCGGATGCATCTGAGCCTGCCGTCGGCCAGCGCCCGGGTGCGCTCGCTGGAGCACCAGGCGGGGGTGGAGCTGCTGATCCGCGGCCGCCGGGGTGTGCGCCCCACACCGGCCGGGACGACGCTGGCCCGGCACGCGCGCGAGGTCATCGCGCAGACCGTGCGGCTCGAGAGCGCCGTGGCGGGCTACACCCGGTCCCCGGCCGCTCCGCTGACCCTGCTGAGCGGCGGCTCCGCCATGCACCGGCTCGTGCCGCGCGCCCTGGTCTCGTTCCTGCGGGCGCACCCCGACGTCGACGTCACCGTGTCCGAAAGCCGTACGCCGCAGACTGTGCGCAAGCTGGCCGACGGCGAGGCGGACCTGGGGGTGGTCGTCGACGACGAGGCACGCGACAGCGGCCTGGAGACGGAACCGCTGGGCGACGACTCCCTCGTCGTGATCGGCCAGGCAGGCGGGGTGCTCGCCGGGCGCACCGCGCTGACCTACCGGGAGGCCGCCGAGCACCCGCTCGTCGGGCTCGACGCCGATTCCTCGCTGGGGCGCTGGATCGAGAAGCACCTCGGCCCGCACGCGCCGGTCGCGCGCTACCGCACCAGCGTCGCCCACCTGAACGTCCTGGTCGCCCTCGCGGCCGCCGGCGTCGGCCTGGCGGTGGTCCCACGCCGCGCGATCGACCCGAGCCAGCCCTTGGACGTGTGCGAACTGCAGGACCCGTGGGCTCGGCGGCAGCATCTGCTGGCGTGGGGGGTCAAGAACGGCCCGTCGTCACCGGCGGTCCAGGCGCTGGCGGAGCATCTGCGGAGGGCGGCACTTTCGGAGGACGGGTGGAAGCGGCCGGGGGTGGGGGGTGATCGGGGCGGTTCGTGTGGGGGCGGCGAAGGTTGGCCGATGTCGAGTACGGGGGCTGGGGGGTGATCGGGCTGGTTCGGGTGGGGGGGCGGCGAAGGCGGGCGGGTGTGGAGTCCGGGTGCTGGGGGTGATCGGGCTGGTTCGGCCGGGGGCGGCGAAGGTCGGCGGGTGTCGAGTCGGGGCGCTGGGGGTGATCGGGCTGGTTCGGCCGGGGGCGGCGAAGGTCGGCGGATGTCGAGCCCAGGCACTGGGGGTAACCGGGCCGGTTCGGGCCGGGGGCGGCAAAGGTTGGCGGATGTCGAGCCCGGGCACTGCCGGGTAAACGGGTGGGTGGGCGGGAAAAAATCCGCCGCGACTCAGCCGGGAGGCCCAACGCTCCCCCGCAGTACCACCTCCCCCCGAACCCGTTCGACCCGAGACCTCACGCCCCGCTCCCGCAGAGCAAGCCCCATGACCTCCCGCCCCATCCGAGCCAGCGGCAACGTCACGGTACTCAGCGGCGGGTCCAGTTCAGCGACCAGCGGCACGTCGTCGAACCCGGCCAGCGACACATCCTCCGGCACCCGAAGCCCCCGCTCCCGCAGCGCGCCCAACGCCCCCACGGCCATCACATCCGTCACCGCGAAGACGCACGTCACCCGCCGCCCCCGCCGCAGCAGTTCGACCGCCGCCGCATGGCCGCCGGCCCGGGTGAACGCGCCCTCCACGATCCGCTCGGGCGGCAGCGCGACCCCCGCGTCGGCCAGCGCGTCGCGGAACCCGGCGAGCCGGTCCGCGACCGTGGTGAGCCGCTCCGGCCCGGTGAGGACGGCGAACTCCCGATGGCCCAGGGACAGCAGCGCCCGCGCCAGAGCGCCCGCGCCCTCCCGGTTCTCCGGCTGCACCGTGTCGACGCGGAGGCCGCGGTGCCTGCTGACCACGGCGACACGGCCCCCGTCCCGTATGTACGGGGTGAGCTCGGACTTCAACGACCGTTCCCACGCCGGGTCCTGGAACCCCGAGCCGATCAGCAGGATCGCGCGGGCCCGCTGCGCGCGCAGCATCGACACGTACGCGATCTCCCGGTCCGGGGCGCGAAAGGTGCTGGCCAGCATGACAAGGAGGTCCCGCTCGGCCGTCGCCGCCATCACGCCGCCTGCGATCGCCGAGAAGTACGGGTCGCCGACGTCGTGGCAGATCACGCCGACCGTGTTGTTGGAGGCGCTGGCGAGCGCCTGCGCATGGGCGTTGGGGATGTAGCCCAGCCGGTCGGCGGCGTCGATCACCCGCCGGCGCAGCTCCTCACGGACCCGCGTCGTGCCGTTCAGCGCCCGTGACGCGGTGGCCGGGGAGACCCCGGCCGTACGGGCCACCGCGTGCAGCGTGACATGCGGCCCGTGTTCCCGTTCCCCCACCCGCGCCCCCCTTCGTCTCGCGCCGCGAAACTTCGAGCCGACCTATTGACCCTGCGGTCAGCCAGTCATTAGCGTGGCGGACACCCTATCAGAAAGCGCTTTCTGAAAGCGATTTCCGCACCACCGAGTACCACCGAAGCTCCGCAACTGCCTCCGAAGTTCGCTGTATGCCAGGGGAGTTCACCGTGAGCCAGAGCGCACTGCAGGCAACTCCCGCCAAGGCGGCGGGCGTTGCCGACCGCAGCCGCCCCACTCTGCGTCAACGTACGGTCGAAGCGGCCGAGAAGAGCTGGCGCCCGCTCGCCCTGCTGCTCGTCTGCTTCGTCGCGTGGTGGCTGATCGCCGCCACCGAGATGGTCGAGGCCTATCTCGTCCCCTCGCCCGGCGCGACCCTCGACGTGCTGCTCGACAAGTCCGACTACCTCTGGCAGCACAGCTGGGTCACCACCTACGAGACCCTGCTCGGCTTCGTCATCGCGGTGGGCGTCGGCATCCTCTCGGCGGTGCTGATGGTCTATTCGACGACCGTCGAGAAGACGCTCTATCCCATCCTCCTCTTCGCCCAGGTCGTGCCGAAGATCGCGATCGCGCCGCTGTTCGTCGTCTGGCTCGGCTTCGGCATCGCTCCCAAGATCCTGATCGCCGTGCTCATCGCCTTCTTCCCCGTCGTCATCTCGATGGTGACCGGGCTCAAGGCCGTCGATCCGGAGATGCTCCAGCTCTCCGCCACCATGGGGGCGCGCCCCTGGCAGACCTTCCTCAAGATCCGCTTCCCGGCGTCGCTGCCGTATCTGTTCTCGGGCCTGAAGGTCGCCGTCACGCTCGCGGTGACCGGCGCCGTCGTGGGCGAGTTCGTCGGTGCGAACGAAGGCCTCGGCTATGTGATCCTCCAGGCCAACGGCAACCTCGACACCCCGATGCTCTTCGCGGGGCTCCTCGTCATGTCGCTGATCGGTGTGGTCCTCTTCGTGCTCGTCGAGATCGCCGAGAAGCTGCTGCTCCCGTGGCACGCGAGCCGCAGGGACGTGGCCGCCACCACCTCGTACTGACGCCCGTCCACCGCCCCCCAGCCCGCCATGTCCCCCGTACGCGAGAAGGGCCGTCCCATGCACGCGCGCAGACTGCTCACCGGCCTCGTCCCCCTGGCTCTTGTCGCGGTGACCGCGACGGCCTGCGGTGGCGACGACGACAAGACGAGCACCAGCGACTCCGGCAAGGAGCTCGACAAGGTGACGCTGACGCTCAACTGGTATCCGTACGGCGAACACGCGCCGTTCTACTACGGAGCGAAGCAGAAGATCTTCGAGAAGCACGGCATCGACCTGGAGATCAGGGCGGGCCAGGGCTCGCAGAAGACCGTGCAGGCCACCGGCGCCGGACAGACCGACTTCGGCTGGGCGGACACACCCGCGGTGCTCGCCGGCGTCGACCAGGGCGTGAAGGTCAAGAGCCTGGGCGTCTTTCTGCAGACGACGCCCGCCTCCGTGCAGTCCTTCGCGGCGCAGGACATCAAGTCGCCCGCCGACCTCAAGGGCAAGACGATCGCGGGGACGGCCGGCGACGCGCTCACCAAGACCTTCCCGATCTTCCTGCAGAAGAACGGCATGGAGCTGTCCGACGTCAAGGTCCAGAACACCGACCCGGCGGGCAAGATCGCCGCGGTGATCTCCGGCAAGACGGACGCACTGCTCGGCTACGCGAGCGACCAAGGGCCCACCATGCAGAACAAGGCGAAGAAGGACGTCTCGTATCTGCGCTTCTCCGAGAACGGCCTGAACTTCTACTCCAACGGTCTCATCGCCGGGCCCAAGACCCTTCAGGGGAACGGCGATCTGGCCCAGCGCATGACCAAGGCCGTGAGCGAGTCGTGGGCGGCCGCCGAGAAGAACCCGGAGCCCGCGGTCGCCGCGATGGAGGGCGCGTCCGAGCAACTGCCCCCGGAATCCGTCCTTTCCGAGCAGTTCAAGACCACGCTGACGCTCCTGCACACCGACGCGACCCAGGGGAAGGCGCCGGGTGCCAACACCGAGGCGGACTGGCAGCAGACCATCGACGTCTTCGCGGAGGCCGGCATGGTCAAGAAGGCCAAGCCCGTCGCGGAGTACTGGGACGCGGCCAAGGGGATCAAGGGCTGAGGGGCGACAGGGGAATGGCGAAGGATACGACGCTCAAGATGATGGGTGACGAGGCGCGCGCGCCGGCGTCGGAGGCGGCGGGAGCGGCGCCCGCCGTGCGCCTGGCCGACGTCGCCGTCCGCTTCCGTACGAAGAAGAAGGACGTCACCGCGCTGCGCGAGGTCTCCCTCGACGTCGGTGCGGGCGAGTTCGTGGCGATCGTCGGTCCTTCGGGCTGCGGCAAGTCCACCCTCCTGAAGCTGGTCGCCGGACTGCTCGCGCCTTCCTCGGGGGATGTGCTCCTGGGCGGTGAACGGGTGCGCGGACCGCGGCGCGACATCGGTTACGTCTTCCAGCGCGCCGCCCTGCTCGACTGGCGCTCGGCCCGGCGCAACATCCTGCTCCAGGCGGAGATGCGCAGGATCCCCGGGGCGCAGGCACGCGCGCGTACCGACGATCTGATCCGGATGACCGGACTCGGCGGCTTCGAGGACGCCTATCCGCACGAGCTGTCCGGTGGCATGCAGCAGCGCGTCGCCCTCTGCCGGGCGCTGCTTCACGAGCCGCCGGTGCTCCTGATGGACGAGCCCTTCGGTGCGCTCGACGCGCTCACGCGCGAGCAGATGAACGTGGAGCTGAACCGGATCTGGCGCGAGACCGGCACCACGGTGCTCCTGGTGACCCACTCGATCGCGGAGGCCGTCTATCTCGCGGACCGCGTCGTCGTGATGAGCCCGCGCCCCGGGACGGTCACGGAGATCATCGACGTCGGTCTGCCACCCGAGCGTTCGTACGCGACGACGCTGGCGACGACCGAGTTCCGCGAGGCCACGGGGCGCATCCGCGATCTGCTGGGGGCGGCGTCCGCGCACGAGTGAGGCAGGGGCCACCGAGGGCGAGCATTGCAGCTCGTCTCATATTCGGGATAGCGTGCCGAATATGGAACAGGATGAGGTCGATGAACGGCTCGCCGCGCGCCTCTCCGAGCTGCGCGCCGAACGCGGCTGGTCGCTCGGCGATGTGGCGGACCGCAGCGGGGTGAGCCGCTCCACCCTGTCGCGGGCCGAGCGCGCGGAGATCAGCCCCACCGCGTCCCTCCTGAACCGGCTCTGCGCCGTCTACGAACGCACGATGTCGCAGCTCCTGAGCGAGGTGGAGGCCGAGCCCGCGCAGCTGGTGCGCGCCGCCGAGCAGAGCGTGTGGACGGACGGCGCATCCGGCTTCGTACGGCGTTCGGTGTCCCCGCCGCACACGGGCCTGCGCGGTGAACTCGTCGAGGGGCGCCTCGAACCGGGCGCGGACGTCGCCTACGACCGGCCTCCCGTGCCCGGCATGGAGCAGCACATCTGGGTGCTCGACGGGGTCCTTGAGATCACCGTCCAGGGCGAGGAGCACCACCTGGAGGCGGGTGACTGCTTGCGCTTCCGGCTCTGGGGGCCGACGCGGTTCCGCTGTCCGGGGCGGAAGGCCGTGCGGTACGCGCTGGTGGTGGTCGCGCGATGACGGCACCGACGCGCTCGGCCATGGCGTGCCTGTCGCGCCTGTCCGCCGATGAACTCCTCACTGCCGCTGACGAGTTGGCCGCCCTGCTCGCCGACGTCGTGGACGGCGGCTCCTCCCTCGGCTTCCTCGCGCCGCTCGACCGGAAGGACGCCGCGGACTGGTGGCGGGGCCTGGCTCCGGCGGTGGCGCGGGGACAGCTCGCGGTCTGGGCCGCGCGCGACGCGGAACGGATCACCGGGACGGTGAGCCTCGGCTTCACGGACAAGCCCAACGGCAGGCACCGCGCCGAGATCCTCAAACTGATGGTCCACCGCTCCGCACGCGGCCAGGGCCTGGCCCGCACGCTCCTGGCCGCCGCGGAACGCGCGGCGGCCGAGGCGGACGTGACCCTCCTGATCCTGGACACCGAGACGGGCAGCCCCGCCGAGTCCCTGTACCGGTCCGGGGGTTGGACGGCGGCCGGGGTGATCCCGGACTACGCGACGGATCCGGCCGGGGCGCTCCACCCGACGACTGTCTTCTTTAAGAAGCTTCATTGAGAAGCCTCTTTAAGAAGGTGGGCCGTTCGGGGGTGCCCCAGCCGGATCCGGCACGATCCGGCACATCAGTACCGCAGCGCCGCCAGATACCCGTAACTGTTGCGTGCCGTGGCGAACGGATCGGTCGGGCTGTCGTGCTCCACCAGCCACTGCCGGACGCCGCCCACCTGCGCGTTGTCGAACATCGCGGCGAAGTCCAGCGTCCCCGAACCGACATCGGCGAAGCCGCCGTCCGCCGCCATGTCCTTCACATGGAGCGCGGGGAAGCGACGAGGGTGACGTACGAAGTACTCCGCTGGATCCGCGCCTCCCTTGGTCGCCCAGTACACGTCCAACTCGAAGCCGACGAGCTCCGGGTCGGTCTCCGTCACGAGGATGTCGTACAGACTCGTGCCGTCGACCACCACATGGTCCGTGCCGTGGTTGTGGAACAGCAGCCGCCCCAGGCCCGCGTCGCGCGACGCCTGCCCGATCCGGTTGAACTCCCTTGCCGCTTCCCGGAATCCGTCCGGCGTGTGCAGCGCGCCGGGCAGGCTCGGCACCACGGGCCACTTCGCGCCGAGCGTGTGCAGATCCGCGAGCGCCTGGGACAGCCCGGCGCCCTTGAGCGTGTCGTAGGAGACATGCTCAAGGACCGCCCGCAGCTCCACCGCGTCGAGCATCCGCCGGATGTCGGCCGCGCCGTACCCGTGCCGGCCGCTCACGCCGACCGTCGCGTAGCCGATCTCCGCGAGCTGCTCCAGGGTGCCCGCGAAGTCCTGCGCGAGGGCGGTGCGCATCGTGTAGAGATGCATGCCGATGCCGCCTCGCGGGATGCGCCTGAGCCGGGACGTGTCATCGGCGCGCGCGGGCAGCGCGGTACCGACCGCTGCCGCGAGCCCCAGTGATGTACCGAGAAACGCTCTTCTGGTTCCGTTCAGACCTGAACTCCGCATGCCCACCCCTCACTTCACCGTGATCCGGACCGCGCCGGTCGTCGTGTCGCCCTTGTTGTCCGTGACGGTCAGATGCGCCGTGTACGTGCCCACGCGCGCGTACGTGTGCTCGGCGCTGCCGCTCTCGGTGCCGCCGGGCTTGGAGTTGTCGCCGAAGTCCCAGTGGTACGCGGCGGCCGTGCGTCCCTCGGGGAGCTTCACCTCGCTCGTGAGCTTGACGGCGAGGGGCGCAGTGCCGCTCGCCGGGGCGGCCTTGACCGTCACCTTCGCGCCGGTGTTCTTCTCGACTCCGGGGCCGTTGAAGTGCAGCCAGTCGAGCGCGAACAGGTCGGGCTTCTCCGCCGACCACTGGGGGTTGGTGAACACGGCGTACAGCTTCGTCGTGCCGTCGTGGTCGGCCAGTTCGGTGGTCGGCGACACGACATTGCCCCAGCCGCCCGTGTTCGGCACGCTCACCTTGCCGAGCAGCTCACCCGTGGGGGACCCGGCCCGGAACTCGATGTCGCCGCCGAGCCCGCCCGAAGCGGCTCCCACGGTCACGGAGTCGACGCCCTTGAGGTGCACCGGGTCGAAGGCGACCCAGTCGCCGTCCTCGATCTCGATGAGCCGCTTGCCGCCGGACGCGTCCGCGCGGTCACCGGTCACGGCTCCTTCGTGCGCGCCGCCGGTGCTCGTGCGGTGCTCCGCCTCGCGGAACGACGTCCGCAGCGTCAGCGAGCTGGACCCCGTCAGGGCGGGCACCCCGTCCGCTCCCTTGTCCTCGTACTGTGCGGTGATCCCGTAGTAGAGGTTCTGGCCGGGACCGTGGCTGTCCCCGGCGTCCGTCGCGATCTCGCCCGCGCAGCCGGTGTAGTTGTCCAGCGGATGCAGATGGGTGTCGTGCCCGAGCTGGGACTGGACGACGACCTTCTTGCAGTCGATCGGCCCGTCCTCCTTGTCAGTCACCTTGATCTTGAACGGGATCGTGTCGCCGAAGCTGAACGTCCCGCCGTTCGGGGGCTGTTGGATCGTCACCACGGGCCGGGTGTTCCCGACGGTGATCTCCTGCACGGCAAGACCGCTCAGATCGCCCGGACCCGTCACCTTCAGCCGGGCGCTGAACTGGCCCTTCTTGGTGTACGTGTACGTCGGTTCCGCCTCGGTCGAGTCGGTCGTGCCGTCCCCGTCGAAGTCCCAGGCGTACGTCACGGGCTTGCCGTCGGGCAGCCCCGAACCCTTGCTGGAGAACTTCACCGTCAGCGGGACCGTGCCGTTGTCCGGAGTGGCGCTCACGCGGGCGTCCGGGAGGCGTTTGCCGGCCACGTAGTCGATGCGGTAGATGCCCGCGCCCTCGTTGCTGCCGCCGCGACCGGTGCCGCTGCCGAGCCCGAAGTCGATGACGTACATCGCACCGTCAGGACCGAAGTCGGCGTCGAAGGGCTGGTTCCATTTCATGTCCGGGAAAATGGAGTTGATCGAGTTCAGATCGCCCGCCTTCGCGGGCTCGAAGCGCGGATCGGTGAACGTCTGGTCCTTCTCCTGCATCGAGAAGACCTTGAACCACTGCCGCGTCAGCTCGTAGTTGAACCACTTCCCCTCGAAGTACTCGGGGAACTTCGTCTTGTACGTGTTGTCCGCGTCGTAGTCATAGACGGGACCGCTCATCGGGCCGCCGCCACCCGTGCCGAGCTCGGGGAACTCCTTGGACGCCGAGTACGCGTACCAGACGTTCGCGGGCTGAGCCGGCGGCAGATCGCGCAGACCTGTGTTGTTCGGCGAATCGTTCACGAGCTTCGCGCAGTCGAATTTCGCGCCCGACGTCTTCGTCGCGAAGTCGTAGTCGTTGAACGGGGTGTTGTCGCCGACGCAGTACGGCCAGCCGTAATTGCCCGCCTTGGTGATGCGGTTGTACTCGACCGTCCCCTCGGGACCGCGGTCGGCGACGGCCGCCTTCGCGTCGGGCCCGTAGTCGGCCATCAGCAGGGCGCCGCTCAGCGGGTCCGTGGTGATGCGGAAGGGATTGCGCATGCCTATCGCGTAGACCTCGGGCCGCGTCTTGTCCGTGCCCGGCGCGAAGAGATTGCCTTCGGGGACGGAGTACGTCCCGTCGTCCTTCGGAGTGATCCGCAGAACCTTTCCGCGCAGGTCGTTCGTATTGCCAGAGGTGCCTTGCGCGTCCCAGGCGCGACGCCCTTCGCGCTCGTCGATCGGGCTGAATCCGTCCGACGCGAACGGATCGGTGTTGTCACCCGTCGCGATGTAGAGGTCGCCCTTCTTGTCGAAGGCGATGGAGCCCGCCATGTGCGAGTTCGCCCGGCCCTCGCCGCGCCAGGTGGGAATGGTCAACAGACGCTTCTCGGTGGCCGGATCGACCTTGCCGCCCGATTCGGTGAAACGGGACAGATTGATGCGTTTCTCGGTCTTGTCGGAGTTCAGGAGATAGAGCCAGTGGTTGCCCTTGAACTTCGGGTCGAGCGCGAGGCCGAGCAGCCCGTCCGACTGGCTCGTCATCTCGGGGGTGTAGTCGAAGTCGAGCGCCGTGGTGACCTTCAGCGTCTCCTGGTCGATGATCTTGAGCTTCCCGGTGCGCTGGGCGAAGAACACCCGGCGGTCGGGCGCGACGGCCAGCTCGAAGGGGTCCGCCAGATCGTTCGTGGCGAGCGGGGTGCGCTGGAAGGCGCCGGTCTTGGTGGCGGTGCAGTCGCCGGGCTTGTTGCCCGCGGCCCACTCGATGCCGCCGAGGATGTGCTGGAGGAAACCCTCTTCCTGGAAGGCCGACTTGGCGTGGCCGCCTGCCGTGTACCAGGAGCGGCCGCCGTCGTAGTTCTGGCACCAGGACCACGGCTGGTCGACGCCCTCGTCGAGGCCGGTGACGCCGTCGCGCACCTTGACCTGGGCGAGCGTGTGCACCTTGCCCGTCGGATTGGCGCGCCAGTTGTACCACTCCTCCGTGCGCTCCCAGAGCTCAGGGAGGCCCTTGGTGGAGGGGTGCGCGTGGTCGAGCACCTTGATCCGCCCGGTCTGTACTTCGGGGTGCTTGTCGAAGATCGCGCCGACCAGACCCTCGTACCAGCTCCAGTCGCGCTCACTGGCCGACGCCGCGTGAAGCCCGACCCAGCCGCCGCCCCCGCGGACGTACTTCTGGAAGGCCGCGCGCTGCTCGGCGTTCAGCAGATCGCCCTTCTCCGGGGTGGAGTTGGTGTTGTTGAAGACGATGGCCTGGAAGCGGGCGAGATTGGCGTCGGTGAAGGCCGCCGCGTCGTCGGTGGCCTCGACCTCGAAGCCGTTCTCGCTGCCGAGCTTCTTGATGGCTTCGATGCCCGCGGGGATCGAGTCATGGGGGAAGTTCGTGACCTTGGAGAAGACCAGGACACGGTAGGGGGCCGCCGCGGCCGCCGGCTCTCCTTGCGCAGCCGCGCGGGGCGGGGCGGTGAGGCCGAGACCGATGACGAGGGCTAGCAGGGCGACGATCGCGAGCAGGGGTCTGAGTGCGGTGGGACCCGTGCCCGTTCTCGGCACGGTGGGACTCGTGGAACTCATGGCGCTCCCTGGGCTGGGCGGGTGGACGGCTGCCGGTAGCCGGGTGTGCGGTGAGTGCGAGTTGCGTCGTACGGGGTGCGCGGAGCCCGAGGCGAGCTAGAAAGCGCTTTCTCCCGCGCACTGTTCAGCGTAGGAGCCGCTCTGACAGAGGGTCAATGGGTCGGAAGGGTCTGGCGTGGGGAGGGAGCCGCCGCGGGAGCCGGTGGCCGGGCACTGGTATGAGGCCCCCCGCGCGGGGGAGGGTTGACCACCAGGAAGCCACATCGCTCGCGTCACTCACGTCGTACAGGGAGTCGTCCCATGCCTGACCACGCCGGCACGCCCGCACCCGCCGCGTACACCGTCGGAGTCGTGAACGCGGCCGACGGCACACCGATCGCCACCTACACCTGGCTGCCGGAGGGCAGGCCGCGCGCCTTCGTGCAGATCGCGCACGGCGCGGGCGAACACGCCCTGCGCTACGACCGGTTCGCCCGCCATCTGACGGCGAACGGCTACGGAGTCATCGCCTCCGACCACCGCGGCCATGGCGCCACGGCCCAGTCGACCGGCGGCTACGGAGTGACGGGTTCAGGTCCCGCCGAGAGCGCCGACAGCTGGCGCGCCATCGTCGACGACCTCAAGGCGATCGGCGACCAGGTGCGCGCGCTGCACCCCGACACCCCGTTCTTCCTGCTCGGCCACAGCCTCGGCTCGCACCTTGCCAGGGACTACGCCCAGGAGTACGCCGACGGCCTCGCGGGCCTCATCCTCTCCGGAACCTTCCGCTCCCTGCCCGGAGTCGAGACCGAGGAGTCGATCGCCCGCCTGGAGCGCGAGATCGCCGACCACGGCCGGGCGGCGCTCTCCTCGTACATCCCCGAACTCTTCGCCTCCTTCAACGACCCGTACCCGCACCGCACCGGCTTCGAGTGGCTCTCGCGCGACGAGACCGAGGTCGATGTGTACGTCGCCGACGAGCGCTGCGGATTCCCGTTCTCCGCGGGGCTCTGCCTGGACTGGGTGCGCGCCGTGCGCAAGATCAACGACCCGCGGAACCTGGCCAGGATCCCGGCCGACCTGCCCGTCCACATCGCGGTCGGCACGGACGACCCCTGCAACCAGGGGATGACACTGGTCCATGAACTCCTGGAGGACTTCCGGTACGTGGGGATTGGCGACCTCACGTGGAAGGGGTACGAGGATGCCCGCCACGAGATCCTCAACGAGACGAACCGGGACGAGGTGCAGCAGGACCTGACGGCCTGGCTGGACAAGCGCGTGCTGTGAGGGGAGGGGCGGTCCGGCGCGTATCGGCGGCAGCCCTGAAGGCCCTTCGGAGGGCCGCTGTCAGTGGCGTTGGCTAACGTTCATGGCATGTCTCGAGCTCATGCCAAAGCCGCCCATGTCACGGGCGACGACGTACGCCGTATCGCCCTGGCCCTGCCGGATACGACGGAGAAGATCGCCTGGAGCATGCCCACCTTCCGGGTGGCCGGGAAGATGTTCGCCACGCTGCCCGAGGACGAGACGTCCATCGCCGTGCGCTGCCCGAAGGAGGAGCGGGACGAGCTGGTCCTCGCGGAGCCGGACAAGTTCTGGATCGCCGACCACGAGGCGATGTTCGCCTGGGTGCGCGCACGCCTCTCGGCGCTCGACACGGCCGAGCTGACCGACATCCTCGCCGACTCCTGGCGCCAGGCCGCCCCCACCCGACTCCTGGACGCCTACCCGGAGGTGGGAGTGCCGCCGACGGACTGACGCGGGATCGCCCTACGCGGCCCCCAGAAACCCGGTGATCCGCTCCCGCAGGGACCGCACGTCGAGGCCGTGCGCGGCCAGGTGCTCGTCGATCTGCCCGTAGCGGCGCAGCTCGGCCCGGCCGACGCCGAGCCCGAGGACCCGGTGCGGGAGGTCGGCCAGCGCGTCGTTCGCGGCGGCGGTGGAGGTTCCGGCCAGATAGGGCTCGACGATCACGACGTCGGCGGTATGCGCCGCCCCCACGGCCCGGCGCAGGGCCTCCGCGTCGAAGGGCCGCACCGTGGTCGCGTACAGCACGCCGACGTCGAGCCCCTCGGTCGCGGCGAGGACGTCGTCCAGCATCGGGCCGACGGCGATCACGACCCCGGCACGGCCCTCGCGCACGGTGCGGAAGCGTGCCCCGTCGACCGGCAGGGCCTGAGCGTTCGACTGCACCGAAAGACGGACGTAGACCTTGTCGTCGCCGGCGGCGACCGCGTGCCGCAGCAGGGTCTCCGCCTCATCCGGGTGCCCCGGCACATGCACGGTCCAGCCGTCCAGGGTGTCGAGCAGCGCCACGTCTCCCGGTGACATATGGGTGAAGCCGCCGGCGGGCCAGTCGAACGAGGCGGCCGCGCTGACCAGCACCCCGCCCACGCCCTGGTGCCCGAAGTCCAGCTTGAGCTGCTCGAACGGCCGCTCCACGAGAAAGCTCGCGAAGGTGTGCACGACGGGCCGCAGACCGGCGAGGGCGAGACCGGCCCCGGCGCCGACGAGCAGCTGCTCCCGTATCCCGACGTTGATCACCCGGTCCGGGTGCTTGCGCCGGGTGTCCTTGAACGCGTCCGCTCCGATCTCGGCGAGGACGACGGCGACGCGGGGGTCTTCGTCGAGCAGCCGCGAGACGACGGGGGCGAAGCGATCACGCATGGTGTCCATGACAGAGGTACCTCCGAGAAAAGCTGACGTGGGAGTGAGGGAGGGGAGGAGCGGCGCGGGTCCGTCGGCGGCGGTACGGCTAGGCCCTCGGGCCGCGGCCAGCCCTCAGGCGAGCTTGGGCTCGCTCACCGGGCCTTTCGGCTCGACCCGCGCCACGACCACGCGCGGCCGCCCCGGATGCGGCGCGGTGAACGCCGCGTACAGCGCGTCGTGATCGCGGCCGTCGACGGTCTCGGCCGACCACCCGGCGGCCTCGAAGCGCGCGGCGATGCCGCCGGGCCGGGCATGTCGTGCGGAGGCGTTGTCGATCACGACGGTGTGCAGCCGTTCGAGGCCGGAAGGACCCGCGAAGGCGATGGCCTCGTGATTGCTGCCCTCGTCGAGCTCCGCGTCCCCCACGAGCACCCACACCCGCGGCTCGGCGAGCCCGCGCGCCCCGAGCCCCAGCGCCGTGCCCACCGCGAGCGGAAGACCGTGCCCGAGCGATCCGCTCCCGATCTCGACCCCCGGCACGAGCACCCGGTCCGGGTGGTGCCCCAGCGGAGAGTCGTACGCCCCGAAGCCCTCGAGCCAGTCGACCGGTACGAAGCCCTTGGCGGCGAGGACGGCGTAGTACGCCATGGGCCCGTGCCCCTTGGAGAGCAGGAACCGGTCGCGCTCCGGGTCGTCCGCGCGCTCCGGTGTGACCCTGAGCACCCTGTCGTAGAGCACCCAGAGGGCGTCGAGGGTCGACGTAGCGGCCGGCCCATGCTTCTCGTCCCCCGTCATCCGCCCCATGAGTCCCGGAAGATCTGCGTATCCGTACGCGTGTAGGCGTTCCGTTGTCGTCGTCATGCCACCGAGCGTGCAACCTCAAGCTCGCTTGAGGTCAACAGGGCGGGAAAGGCGTGAGCGATCACCGGCCGGAGTGCGGTATTGTTTCGGTGCGCGTTCAGCCAGGGGGAAACCCCAGGTCACACGGGCAACGGGACGTGGCGCAGCTTGGTAGCGCACTTGACTGGGGGTCAAGGGGTCGCAGGTTCAAATCCTGTCGTCCCGACGGAAACGTCGCAGGTAGGGGTCACCTTAGGGTGGCCCCTACTTCGTGTTTGGGAGCAATTCTCGGAGCGGGGAGCTGCTCCCTGTGCTCCCTGGGAGCGGGAGTCTGGGAGCGACGTCAACTGGGGGTCGACGGGTGGTCACCCGGCCGCCTTCTGAAGAACGCGATGGTGCCGTCATGGTGAGACGCAGTCGTGGTCACAGGGTTCGGCGTCCGGTGCGCTCCAGGGTGACCGAAACGGTCATCACCACGGTGCTCGTGTCGCTGGTCGTGATCACCTTCGGCGCGCTCCTCATCCACACCCTCACTGGCCGCTAGCGCCCTCTTCGAACTCCCGTGCCGGGCAAGTCCGCTCACCCAAGGTTCTCCCTGTGCGGCGGGGCGGCACGGGCTTTGCGGGCAGAGTCGCCCGCTCCGGAAGCACCACCGACGAATGGAACCCGCTGTGAAGCAACGACTGGACCAGTCGGGCGTCGGGGTTGGGAAAGATCTGCACGACGCCGACTCGGCGCCAGTTGCCTGATGTGCGGTCAGTTGGAGCACGAGGCGGCATCGCGGGAAGTGGCGGGCTGCAGTCATGGATGGCGCTCGTGTCACAGCTCCCATGCGTCTGAGAGAGCGCCGAGTAGCTGGCCTTGACGTGTTTCCAGCAGAGTGGGGGTCCATGCATCGTGTTGCAGAACCTGACTGGTGAGGACGAAGTTGACGGCGCCCAATTTGCCGGTGAAGTACTTCTCCTTCTTGACCGCGAAGTCGTAGGTCTGCGCCTCAGAGTTCTTCCTGCGGTTGAGGAGGACGAGGTTGCCCAGGCGGTGGATCCACCAGTCCCGTTCTTCTTCGCTGAAATCGACGAGCCACTGCGATTCCGGCTTTGGGTTCTGCGGTAGCACGTGCTCTACCGTGATCAACGGGTGGGTGTAGACGGCCCCGGAGTCCTGGGCGAGCATTTCATCCAAGCGAAGCAGGATGTACTTGCGGGTCTTGGTATCGAGGTACAGCGGCCCGGCGAGGCGCTCACGGGTAGCTGCGCACTCGTCCTCGGTCAGCGTAAGCGAGGGTGCGTCGAGCCCGTGGCCGGCGTCGAGTTCCTTGAGCAGGTCCGCGAAGCGCTGGACGCGCGGTGTGGTGTAGATCCGGCGAATGAACATGCTGGCGGCGAGTCGCTCCAGGGCGCGGAGGAACCGGTCGAGCCAGTCAGGATCGTCGCCCTGATAGCGCAGCGCCCACAGCACGGAGGGTCGCCAGTCGTTGTTGTCGAGCTGCGAGAGGCGCCGGAACCAGGCGTTGACGGGCTCGGCGTCCGTCGGCGCGCCATAGCTGTGGTCGCGGATCTGCTCGTACGCGTCGGCGTACGGCACCAGGACATCGTCGACGAAGTCCTGAGCCTTGCCCGGCAGGAAATGCCGGTTGAGGACCTGCTCGGGGAACTCTCTGAGCAACTCCTTCTTGGCTCGCTCCTTAGCGAAGATCATTCGCAGGTGTAGGAACAGGTCGGCGAAGTCATCCCGTCCCAGGGCCTCCTCGGCGTCCTCCCACTTGGTGGTGCACGCGTCGGCGGCGTCCGGGGCCGCGGAGAGATCCCCGATGATGCGCGACTTGAAGATGTCGGCCGGGGAGAGGTCCAAACCCCGGGCATTCATGACGCTGAAGATACGGTAGGCGCCATGCAGGTCAGGGGTGCTCACGACGACGAGATACGTCTGCTTGAGCAGCATCTGAGCCAGCTCCACGCGACGTTGCTCAGGCCAGGGGGCGAGCTTCTCGAGAAGCGCCCCTGCGTTGGACTGGATGGCGCATTGCGCGTCGGTCTTGAAGGTGGCTGGCTTCCGGTCCAGCAGGTCGTTGATCGCGCCGCTGGTCTGCACGTTGCTGCGGAAGAAGTCGGCATCCTTACTACGCAAGGTCAGCCGGGCCTTGGGCGCAAGCCCGAGTGTGATGCTGCCCGGTTCGACCACCGTATTGGAGATCTCTCGCGCCACATCAGGATCTCCTGCCAGATCCCGCAGCACCGCCAGCAGGATGGTGAGGGTGGTCAGCCGCTGCTGCCCATCGATCACTTCCGCCCAAGCATCCTGCGGCCCCTTGACCAGAACGATGGCGCCGAGGAAGTACGGCTCATCACCACCGCTCTCCAGCGTTTCAGCGAGGTCGTCCAGCAGTTGTTCCGCGTGCTCGACCTGCCAGGCGTACGGGCGTTGGTAGTTCGGGATGTGGAAGTCGTAGTCGCTGCAGAAGACCTTGTACAGCGGGACCTCGTGCGCATCGAGCTGCTTCATGTCCACATGCTCCCCGACTGCGACGTCGACGGATAGGGAAGGATGGCGCTGCTTGATGGGCGTCCCGCTGCGTGGCGTAGCAGCGATCTTTTCGAGCCCCACAGCTTCAACATGTCTCATCCCTCCATGCGGCAGGACTCGTGCGGAGGCACCACGCGCCTGATGATCTTGCTTTTATCGACCGTTCGCAGCCGCTCGACGAACAGGCGGACGAAGCGGCTCGGGGATCCAGTACAGCGAGGACCCGCTGTTCTGAGGTCGTCGGCAGAAGCTCCCGCCGCCTTGCGAGAAGGGCTTCGGCGGCGCGGGCGGGGCGATACTGATGTTGACTGTTGCCCTGCCGCCGGGCCGGCCTCGGACGCGGGCCCGGTTGGTGGGCACGCACCTTTGTCGATGTCTCCGAGGGGAGCCGTTCATGACCACGGCGAAAGACCTGTTCATCATCGCCTTGGACCTGAAGCATTCCGTGGGGCAGGGCGACTTGTCCCTCGCACTCGCGGGAGCAGAGCTGATCGATCTCATCGGTGCGGGGGCCCTCGCCGTGGACGGCGAGGGCATTGTGCCGGGTGGACAGGTGACGCTGGACGATCGGTTCATGGACGAGGCTGCGGCAGGGATCACTCGGCAGGCGCCCTACGAGCGGATCGAGGACTGGCTGTGGCGCCGTGGCCGAGATCTCTCGGCCGCGTACCAGGCTGCCCTGGAGGAGAACGGTGAGCTGAAGGCGCAGCGGAGCGGCCGGTTGCCCTTCGGCTCGGAACGCGTGGAACTGCTCGATACGCCCGCGCGCCGCCGTGCAGCCGACCGCTGGAAAGAGAAGGAACCCGTCCTGGCCGCCCTCGCCTCGGTCGTGGGCATCGACGACGAACGATCCGATGATGAGCCCGGCCTCGATGACGAGGCGGTGACGACCGTGGTGGCCGCCGTCCACGACGCGGTGATGGAGCTGGAGGCCGTACGCCAGAGGCGGACCATCGAGAACGCTGCCTTCGCCAACCTCTGGCGCGGACCGTGAGCCGAGCCCGGCTTCGGGGCGCGGTCGAGTCCGACGGCGACGCGGTCGCACAGCCGTCGGGCGGGCGCCTACGGCATGTTCGTGGACCAGTTCCGGTCAGGGGCGCGCGGCCTACATCTGGAAACTGGGTATGCGTCCGGCCCACAGCCTGATCACGGTGTCTCATGAGACACGGCCAGGTCTGGAAAACGACGGGCACAGGATGCTCGCGCATCGCACTGCGGAGCGGGTGCGCGGCCCGGTCCGGCCGGGAGGTCACCTCCGTGTGGATGGACCTGGCGATGGCCGCTATGGCGCTGCCGGAGGGGACTGTCCAGGACGGTGTTATGTGACCTGTGGGGGTGTCTCAGCCCCAAGGTGTCTCAGGCGGCGCAGCTCCCATAGACGAGACGAGACGGGCGTCGCGGCCACGTGCCGCAGCGGCCGCTCAGAGGTGGCCGTCCAGGAGCTTCCGTACCTCGGCGATGGCCATAGGCCCCGTGCCGTGCGCCACCGCCTCTCCCTCCTTCAGCAGGACGTAGGACGGGGCTGCGGTGATCCCGTATCGCCCGGTTGCGGCCGGACAACGCGTGATGTCGGTGCGGACGGCCGTCAGGCGGCCCGTGTAGTCGTCGGCGATGCCACCCACGACGAGGTCCATCACTCGGCAGGGCTCGATTGCCTTGGGCCATGTCCCGGTGAAGTATGCGAGGACCGGAACTCCGCTCATCCCGAGGATGAAATTGAACTCCGCGTCCTCACGGGGTCGGTGAACCCGCTTTGCCATGGAAGCTCCTGACCTCACGTTCCGTCATTCCATCCCTATCATCCCTCGCGCGGTGTGCCAGGCCGGCCCGGTCGGTCGTCCGGTTGGCCTGTCGGAAGGGAGGCACGGGGCCGTCGCAGGCCCAGATCACCGACCGGATGCTCGATGAGCGCGTCGACGAGGGGACCGGTGCACATCGTCCACCGGATCCAGTCGAGCCGTATCCGCCACCGAGCTTCTCAGAGACAGCGCCCCCGACGGTCTTCTCGAGGCCTTGTCTGGTCTTCACATCAACCCCCGGTCTCAGCGTGCTCATGCCGCTCTTCCCTGGGCCGCATGAGCCAGTTGATGGGACCGAGGACGAGGCACGATTCCTGGACCGCTCGCGGACGCGGCCGTGGACGGCCGACGTACGCGTCAGCTGACCCCAAGACCGACCGCCAGCGTCAGTTCAAGGACCCGGTGCGGCGATGCGAGATCCGGAAACAGCTCCCGCAGCTGCGACATCCGGTACCGGACCGTCTGGGGATGGACGAACAACGCCGCCGCCACCTCCTCCCGCCTGCCCTGGTGCAGCAGCCACTCCCGCAACGTCTCCTCCAGCCGCCGTGCGGTCGCGGCAGGCAAGGTCCGCAACGGTGCGAGGGCTCGGGCACGCAGGTCTGCGAACGCCTCCGCGTCGGCGCTCAGCACCAGCTCGGGCAGGTGGTCCTCGGTGTCGCGAATATCAGAGGAGAGGGAGCGTGCGCGTACGGCTCGCGCGTACGAGGCGGACGCACGAGTCCATGGCCGGGCCGGGCCGACCACGGCGGTGCGGTCGGTCAGCTGCCGCAAGAGATGTGACCGGTCGGCATCGGGGACGAGCAGCACACCGGTGGAATCCGGCAGATCGTCCAGGACGAGGGTGCTCGGGTCGAGCGCGCGGTAGGCAGGCCGGGCCTGGACGGCGGGCAGCAGGACCGCGGTCAGCGAAACCGGAGGCTGCCACCCGGCCCGTTGAACAGAGGCCAGCAGCACGTCCGGGCTCGCGCCGGCGAGGAGGTCACGGGCCAGCTGTTCCAGGTGGCGCTCGTGGGCCCTGCCCCGGGCGGCCAGTTCGTCGGCGTGGCCCGCCGCGCTCGCGGCGGAGAGCTCGTCGATGTAGGCGAAGGTCAGCTCGGCGAACTTGGCGACCTCGGCTGCGGGCAGACCTGCGGGTACGGCTCCCGCTGCCAGGCATCGCCAGGCCACGCGGGCGCCGACGCGGTAGGCGCTGAGCAGGGCATCCATCGAACGGCCGTCGCGCACCTCGCCGCGGCCCAGCTCGTAGGCTGCGTCACCGGCGTCGCCGCCTGTGGCGTTCCCGCTCGCGAGGTCCAGGTAGTGCCCCAGGGCGGTGCGGACGGCTCGGCGGATGGTGCCGCCCATGCGGCCCGACAGGGCGTTGGCGTAGGAGGGGACCTCGTCGATGATCGCCTGGACAACCTCGTCGGCGGTGGTCTTCAGCACGGCCCGAAGTGCGGTGACCGTCGTCTCATCCAAGGCCAGTTCGCTGGCCCTCCGGATTGCTTGGCTCATGTTTTTGTTCCCTGCGAACAATTCAGTCGACCAGATTCACGTCCTGTGGTCAGGACTTTACGCCTTGAGGCGCACCAAGCTGGGGTCATGACGAGTACAGCCCTCCGCAGCAGGGCGTGGAAACTGCTGGAGATGGTCACGACGCCGCTGCTGCCGTCGGACTACCTCGACCTGGTCGGCCCGCTGCGTGCGGGCGCTGACCTGCGTGGGCGCATCGAGGCCGTGCACCCCGAGACGGGTGACGCCGCGACCATCGTGATCAGGCCGGGACGGGGCTGGCGCGGCCACACAGCCGGTCAGTACGTGCGGATCGGGGTCGACGTCGACGGGGTGCGCCTGTGGCGTGCCTACTCCATCACCTCGCCGACAAACCGCCCAGACGGCCGCGTCACGATCACCGTGAAGGCGATCGAGGACGGCAAGGTCAGCAACCACCTGGTCCGCAGGGCGAAACCGGGCACGCTGATCCAGCTCGACCAGCCGGCCGGTGACTTCGTGCTGCCGCAGGCCAAGCCCGCCAAGGTGCTCTACCTGACGGCCGGCAGCGGCATCACGCCCGTGATGGGCATGCTGCGCGACATCGAGTTCGACGACGTCGTCATGGTCCACTGCGCGCCACAGCCGCAAGACGTGATCTTCCGCAACGAACTGCACGACCTGGTCGCGGACAAGAAGCTGCGGCTCACCGAGGTGCACACCGACACAGACGGCATGCTCGACATCGCCCGTCTCGACGAACTCGTGCCCGACTGGGCCGAGCGCGAGACCTGGGCCTGCGGGCCCGCGGGCCTGCTCGACGCCGCCGAAGAGCACTGGACCGAGCACGGCGTCCAAGAGCGCCTGCACACCGAACGCTTCCGCCCCAGCATCGTCGTCGCCGGCGACGGCGGCGAGGTCACGTTCAGCGCCACCGGCAAGACCGTCGACGCGGACGGCGCCACGCCGTTGCTGGACATCGGCGAGGAGGCCGGCGTGCTCATGCCCTCCGGATGCCGCATGGGCATCTGCTTCGGCTGCGTCACGCCGCTCAAGGCGGGCGCCGTCCGCGACCTGCGCACCGGCGAGATCACCGAGGCCGAGCCCGGCGTCCTCATCCAGACCTGCGTGTCCGCCGCGGCGGGCCCCTGCGACATCGAACGGTAGGAGCACCTTGACCGCCATCGACCCCACCGCCCACCTGACCGCGGAGCAGATCGAGGAGCTCGGCCGCGAGCTGGACGCGATCCGCGACGAGGTGATCGCCGGCCGCGGTGAGAAAGACGCCGCCTACATCCGCAAGGTCATCTCGGCGCAGCGCAAGCTCGAGCTGGTCAGCAGGGGCGTGCTGCTGTTCTCGATCTTCCCGCCCGCGTGGCTGCTCGGCACCGCCGGGCTGTCCGTGGCGAAGATCATGGACAACATGGAGATCGGCCACAACATCCTGCACGGCCAGTGGGACTGGATGCGGGACCCGAAGATCCACTCCACCACCTGGGAGTGGGATCACGTCTCGCCGTCCGAGCAGTGGAAGCACTCGCACAACGAGCTGCACCACACGTACACCAACGTGATCGGCAAGGACAACGACCTCGGCTACGGCATAATGCGCGTCGACGAGGACCAGAAGTGGCACCCGTTCCACCTCGGCCAGCCGCTGTGGAACTTCATCAACGCCTGCTTCTTCGAGTACGGCATCGCAGCGTATGACCTGGAGCTCGGCAAGAACCTGAACAAGCGCCGCCGCAAGAACCCGGAGTTCCGCGCGCGGGCCAAGGCCGTGGGCCGCAAGATCCGCAAGCAGGTGCTCAAGGACTACGTGATCCACCCGCTGCTGTCGGGCCCGTCGTTCCTTCCCACGCTCGGCGCCACGTTCACCGCGAACCTGGTCCGCAACCTCTGGACCCACTCGGTGATCATGTGCGGACACTTCCCCGAGGGCGTGCAGGTCTTCGAGCGCCGGTCGATCAAGGGCGAGACGCGCGGCCAGTGGTACCTGCGCCAGATGATGGGCTCGGCGAACATCAGCGGCAGCAAGGCCATGCACTTCATGACCGGCAATCTGTCGCACCAGATCGAGCACCACCTGTTCCCGGACCTGCCGAGCAACCGGTACGCCGAGGTCGCGGTGAAGGTGCGCGCACTGTTCGAGAAGTACGAGCTGGAGTACGTCACCGGCCCGCTGCCCAAGCAGGTGTTCTCCGCGTGGCACAAGGTCTTCCGGCTCTCGCTGCCGAACAAGAAGCCCAAGGTCAAGACGCCGGACCGCGAGCAGGAGCTCGTCGCGGCCTGATTCCCGGTATTGGTTCAGATCTTTCGGCCGCACCGGCGGCACCGCCGGGTTCGGTGAGATCCGTTGCGGACGGTGGGCGGCCGCGACATCAGACCGTACGACACGGGATCCGGGCAGCCCGTGTCCGGCTGCGCTGCCTGGACGTGCGCCAGGAGCTCAGCACACAGCCCCCCCGGCGAGGTGTTGTAGTGCGCTGACTTGCCGTGGTCGGGCCGGTAGTCGGGGGCGTACGCGCACTCGGTTTGCCGACGGGCGGGCTGGGGGGGGAAGGCATGGGCTGTGACGTGGACACTGCCGGAACCGATGCTCGCCACCCCTGTGTCCCACCCTGCGCTGCTGCCAGGGTGGTCGGGTGAGCCGAAGCGGGACGGTTCTCCGGCCGGTCTCTCCATCGACGCCGGCCAGGTGGCGCTGCGCTCCAGAGGCGACACCCAGATGGCAGCTGCGTTCCCGGAAGTTGTGGCCGGGGCCGTGCAACTGCCGGACGCGACCGCGCTAGACGGTGATATGTCACCTGCTGGGCTGTCTCAGCCTTTCGGTGTCTCATCCGGTTGCGCCGACTACGTCCTCGGCTGCCGCCGGGGACCCGGAGCCTGCCATTGTGCTGTCGTGATGTCGTAGGGCTCGTGCGGAACGTTTTTGCTCAGCGGGGTCTCTCACTAGGCGTACGGCTGGACCCCCTGAGAGGAGTTGTTCTGCATGGTGCGTCGCGTTCGTGTACTGCTGCTGACCGCCCTGGCGCTGGTAATGGGCTCGGTGATGTCGTCCGCTCCGGCCTCCGCTGTCATCGGCGGGTCAAAGAGCACCTACGGCCCGTGGGCGGTACGCATGCTCGTTGACGGCAAACCGGCGTGCACCGGGACAGCGGTTTCCCGTCAGTGGATCCTCACCGCCTCACACTGTTTCTACGAGCAGGCGCAGCCGGTCGCCGACAGGCGGATCTCCTTCCGGGTGGGCAATCTCGACATGCGCAAGGGAACCAAGGTCCGCCCCATATCTGGCAAGCGCGTGGGCAGTGCGCACGCCGACATGATGCTCGTCAAGGTCGCCCCGATGAATGTCCGCACGGCGCGCCTGTCCACGGTCGGTGTCCACCGCGGCCAGGCCGTGCGGCAGTACGGGTGGGGCGCCACCTGCACCAGGGACGAGAGCGCCTGCCAGTCTCCCGTCCTCAAGCAGTCGGACCTGAAGGTCGTACGTCCGAACGACCCCCTGTGCGCGGGTCACACCGCACCGGGCGGCCCCGACTTCTGCATGAAGAAGGTGTCCGGGATTCCCGCCGGAGGCGACTCCGGAGGCCCGGTGATGACTGTCGGCCCCCGTGGCACCGAAACCCTCATCGGCGTCTTCAACGGCTCCGACCGGGAGAAGAGCGCCGAGGCCGGGGAGGTCTCCCAGCAACTCTCCTGGATTCGCTCAGTCATCCGGCGATAGCGCCGGCGTGGCACTGCGCCTGCCGAAAACTCCATCCGCGCAGCTCAGGCAGCATGTTGGTATTCGTGTCGGGCTCCGCCGAGGCGGTCTCTCCCGCGCACTTCAGTTGGGTGATCTGTGCGCGGGGGAGTGGTGCGGGGACGGCGCGCAGGGGTGCTGCCTGGTCTATCGCTTGGTGGGGCCGGTGGAGGTGGTAGTGCAACTCGAACTCGCGGAGCACGTGCAGGAGATGGCTGTGATTCCACACCAGCGTGCGGTCCAGCAATTCCCGACGACAGGTCTGTATCCAGGGCTCCGTGATCGAGTTCATTCGAGGTATCTGGATACCGCTGGCGAGGACCTGCAGCCCCGCATCGGTCAGCACGGCGTCGAAAGCATCGGTGAACTTGGAGTCCCGGTCTCGTATGAGGAACCTGGCCTTGCTGCCCACGTCCTCCAAGTCCATGGTGAGGTTGCGCGCGAGCTGTACCGCCCAGTCCGCGGTGGGGTGTGCGGTGGCACCGAGGATCCGGATGCGCCGGGTGGCGTGCTCGATGACGGCGAAGACGTACAGACGCGCCCCGGTCAGGGTGCGGGTTTCGAAGAAGTCGCACGAGAGCAGCGCGTCCGCCTGGCTGCGCAGGAAGTCGGCCCAGGTCGTACTCGCGCGTTGCGGTGCGGGCGGGATGCCGTGCTCACGAAGGATCTCCCAGACGGTGGAGGCGGCGACCTTGATGCCCAAGGCTGCGAGTTCACCGTGGATCCGGCGGTCCCCCACGAGCTGTTCTCCCGGGCCAGGCGCAGGACCAGGGCGCGGATCGAGCGGACGGTGGTGGGCTGGTGGCCGCGTTGTTTCGGCGCGCAGGTTGCGGCATGGCGCCGATTGAGCAGGTTACGGTGCCAGCGCAGGATCGTCTCTGGTCGTACCAGTAGCAGGCGGTGCCGCAGCTTCTCCACCGGCAGGTGGTGGAGAGAGCCGGCGAGGATGGTTCGGTCGATGTCGGTGAATGTGGGCCTGCCGACCTGGCGTTGCAGGACCAGTAGCTGGTGCCGCAGCGCCAGTATCTCCATGTCCTTCTCTCGGTCGCTCATCGGCAACAGGCGTAGCAGGACGAGGGCGTTGGACACGGCGAGGTAAGTCAGGCGCAGCAGCACGACAGGTCATGATGCCGTTGCCGGGCAAGGTGAAGGGACAGTGGGGGAGCGACGGGCACGGCCGAGATCAGTGATGAGGTCGTGACCTGGCCGGATGAATTGCCGGCACCTGCACAGTTCGCCTGCGATCCTCCGGTATCCCCAGTGCGGGTTCTCCGTGGCCATCCTCAGCACCAGCTCCCGTAGGACGGGCTGGGCCGGCGGTCGGCATGGGCCTCGCCGTTTGTAGGTCCAGCGGCGCTTGACCATGTCGGAGTGCCAGCGCAGCAGCGTGCCGGAGTGACGAACAGGCGCCCTCGCACATCCTTGGGCAGCAGCCGGGACAGCGCCTCAATCACTGCCCGGTCCGCCCATGAGGGGTGTGGCCGGCCAACCTGGCGGCGGAGAACAGTGAGTTGGTGCCGCAGTACGAGTATCTCCGCATTCTTGGAAGCCTCCGATCGCACCAGCAACGCAATCCACCCTAGGACCTTCGAGAAGGTCAGATGCAGCAGCCGCAGAGCCATGCCTCAGGATCTCGCCCTGCCCGGCCTTGACCGCAAGGCCAGGCCAGCAGGGGTAGCCGAGTTTTAGGCACCCACAGGATCACTCCCGCTACCTGCAGCGATGACTTTTCGAGCAGCACACCATACGAATTGAGTCGACCTTCGCCCGTCGGAGGAGGTCCTTCTCAGAGTCCACTTTCACGCTTTGGTCACAAGGAGGTCGCAGGTCCCTCGCTCTATCTGCGGCACCGTCCGGTTCCTCCGCCTCGGCCTGGGCTTTCAGCCAAGCGTTTGCCCGACGGTGTACGGCCTGTGCCTGGTGTGCCTACGGTGACTATCGCGCTCGCCGGTCCAGACCAATCCGGCGTCATGCGTACTCACGGGGCGGCCGGGGGGATTACTGATGCAGCACACTCAGCCGGAATGCATGTTCGCGCGGCAACGCGTCTCGCTGTATCGCCCCTGAAGCCCTGCGTGGGGAGACATGGGCTGTAGCGATTTTGGCCGAACTCTGTGCGTGGTCCTTGGTATTTGCCATGCCCTGGCGCGCAGCCCCATAGGGCGCCGCTGCTGCAACGAATTCGAGCCGACGGCCTAGCTCACTCACACCCGGAAAAGGATGCCCTACTTGAGCACGTCTGCTCGCACAACGCCCCCTGCATGCAGGGTCTTCGCTGCCCTCGCAACTTCGGCCGCACTGGCTGCCGGCCTCATCGCCATCGCCATTCCGGCGCAAGCTCTGGGCACAGCCGGCGAGTTGTGCGCCTCGACCGACACCAACTTTCGTGAACGGGCACTGCCCGGCGCGAAGCCGGACACTCTCGTCGCCGTCGACGTGTGCGGCGGAGCAGCCAACGGGATCGAGTTTCAGGCCCGCGCCACGGTGCACCGGCAGATCTTGGTCGACCAGGTAGTGGACAAGTCCGAGCGTTTCGCCAGCTTCAAGGTCATCACGCGCGCCGAGATGCGCACCACCGCGACGAGTGCGGACACCGTGGTCGCGTCGAAGACGTGTGACTTCACTGAACAGTTCAACAAGGACTGGGTCAGTGCCACCGACCTCAGCTGCCAGGCGCCAGCCACTCGCTTCAATCCAGCCGCTTGGTGGTCATCGGACACCACCGTCACCTACGACATCGAAGGCGACGGCAAGGGCCCAACCACGTGGCAGCTGGCTGGCTCTTCGCTCGTCCACTGACCCTTCCCCGGCCGCTGCGGCCATCTCCCCGTCCGGGGCTGCGGGGCTCCCCTTTTGACCAACCGACGATTGAGGAGGACCAATGGCGGACGAGATGGTCAAACGTGCCCAGCAGTTCATCAACAAGACGTACGGCAACGGCGCCACCCTTGGCATTGCGAAGCTGGAGGAGAACGGGCAGACCAGCTGGACCGTCATGTATGCCCTCACCCGTGCGCTGCAGTACGAGATGGGCATCTCTTCGCTGTCCGACAGCTTCGGGCCTGCCACCCTCGGGGCCCTCGGCGAGAAGTACGGCAAGCTGAACGAGACCACCATCCCGTCGGCGAACTTCTGCCGGATCATCCAGTCCGCCCTGTACTGCAAGGGCTACGACGGCGGTGACATCGACGGCAAGTACAACGCTCGCGTCAAGGCCGCAGTATGGAAGATGAAGCTCGACAGTGGCTCGTACCGTCCGTACCCGGACGAGAACCTGTGGCCGAAGGAGGTCAAGGGCCTGTTCAACATGGATGCCTACGTCAAGGTCAACAACGGTTCGACCGGCATCAACGTCATCCAGCAGTGGTTGAACGGCGAGTACCTGCTCCGCAAGGACTACTACCTCATCCCCTGCGACGGTCACCACTCGCGCGACGTGGCCAAGTCGATGCTCCTGGCAATCCAATATGAACTGGGCATGGCTGATGGTGTCGCGAACGGAGTCTTCGGGCCCGGAACTCAATCCGGACTAAAGAACCACACAGTGTCCATCAGCAGCCCATCCAGCGTGTGGGTGCGGCTCTTCTCCGCAGCCATGCAACTGAACAAACGCCCGGTCTCCATGTCGGACTCTTTCCAAGGCGTACTGGAAGACGCCGTCCGAGAATTCCAGACATTCCTCAAACTGCCTGTGAACGGGAAGGGCGACTTCCAGACCTGGTCCTCGCTGCTGGTTTCCTACGGCGACCAGTCCCGCAAGGGCGAGGCGTGCGACGGCGTCACAAAGATCACCCCAGCTCGGGCGCAGGCCTTGAAGGACGCCGGCTACAAGTACGTCGGCCGCTACCTTTACAACCCCTTCCCGGATCAGAAGCCGTACGAGAAGGAGATCCAGCCCGGCGAGCTCGCGACGATCAAGCAGTACGGGCTGAGCTGCTTCCCGATCTGGCAGACATACGGGCGCGGTGTCGATTCCTTCAGCATCGGTCAGGGCATGGCAGATGGACTGGCCGCCGTGATCGCTGCGGAGAGGCACGGCTTCAAGCCGGGCACCCGAATCTTTTTCGCCGTCGACTACGACGCCGTCGACCACGAAGTCACGTCGCACATCATCCCGCACTTCCAAGGAATCAACGACGGCATCGAGTCCGCGGGAGGCCAGTACAAGGTCGGTATCTACGGACCGCGCAATATCTGCTCCAGAGTCTCCGGGCAGGGGCTCGCGGAGACTAGTTTCGTCTCGAACATGTCCAGTGGGTTCTCCGGAAACCTTGGCTACTCCATGCCGACGAACTGGGCCTACGACCAGATCGTCACGAAGACCATCGGTTCCGGTGACGGAGCGATCGAGATCGACAACAACATCGCTTCCGGCCGCGACAAGGGCCAGAGCTCTTTCAACCCGCCGACCACTCCTGAAAAGGACCTGGACGTAAAGTTCGACAAGACCTGGTGGGATCAGTTCCAAAAGGACATCCGCGCCTACATGGAATCGGTCGATGTTCCCGAATCCAACTGGTACACGAAGTGGACCACCACCGAGTGCATCGACTTCATCATGAACTGGGACACCGTATTCACCGACCTGGCTCGGAGGCTGAAGATGCGCAAAGCTCTGATCCAGCTACCGGTGTTCTGGGAGATGCGGCACTACAACATCAGCAAGGTACTCACGGTCGACGACCGGTACTCCGATGCTGCTGTGTACCAATACCACACCGGAAAGCTGCCCGACTGGTGGCCGGACCGGGTCACAGACTCGATGCGTGACTCGTCCACAGGCCTGGCGCAGATATTCGGCGCGACTGCGATCAATGCACGGAACCATGCGGTCGATCTGGGACTTCTGTCTGCGGCATCACGGCGTGACTCGTCCAAGGACAAGGAACTGTTCGAGATATGGACAAAGCTGCTGACAAATGATCAGTTCACCATGGCCACCGTGCCCTACGTGCACATGTACCACGGTTCGCTCATAGGTGTTGCCCGTCCAGGACTCAACACGTCATATGCGGATACCGAGAAGATCCTGATTCGCTACCAGGGGGCGCTGGACAATGCGGACGCGCAGCGCGAAGGAAAGAAGCGCATGGGCCTCTACCGGTTGATTGACGACAAGTACTATGCGCCGATGCGGAAGTACCTCGGACAGTGAGAGGACCTCTGCGGACTCAAGCAGCGTTCTGGGGCAATCTGCTGGTCGGCATACCTGCCATGATTCCGCTACACAGCGCGTGGTGGCTCGCCGACCACCACTGGTTCGCCGGCGCAACATTCGACACGGAGCCCCCCGCCATCGTCGAGGTGTGCGGAGCCGATTGCGACCAAACCGGTCTGGCCACGCTCGTCTTGGTCGTAGCCGGCAGTTTGGTCCTGCTGATGATCCTCGTCATCGACGTGCTGATCCCGCTACACCGCGACAAGCCCCTCGCCCCATGGTTGAAGGCCACGGCTCTCATTCCTGTCCCGTACATCCTGCTCCAGGCCGCCCGTGCGGTCTTGACCTGAATTGGAGTCAGGCATGACTTCTGATCTAACGCGCCGCACCATCCTCAAGCACAGTACGGCGCTCCTCGCCGGTGCCGCACTCGCGACGACCGCAACCACACTCGTGGCATCTCCTGCCCAAGCCGCGGGAACATCCGCGAATCCTGACCGGAACCGCGTCCTCACGGGCAAGCCGAGCGCGAACGGCTGGGAGATGGAGAAAGTCGTGAACGACGGTGGCTCTGTCTGGAACCGGCCCGTCGCCGGCGTTGGTATGAGTGCAGCCGTACGCATCGGGGACGTGGAAACCGTCCTCGTTCATGTGATCCGCCGCTTCCAGTACGAGATCGACGAGCTCCGCACGGGCGACGTCATCGGCTGGCGCTCCCCGGGCAAGGTCCGCAAGGGCCTGCCCGAGAGCAACCAGGCTTCGGGAACCGCCGTACAGATCCGCCCCGGCCACTACCCGCCGGGAGCGAAAGGCGGGTTCTTCCCGCACCAGGAGCTCGTGATACGTGACATCCTCGCCGACCTCGAAGGCATCGTCCGGTGGGGCGGCGACGATGCCAAGCCAGACGAATCGCTCTTCTACATAGACGTGGGCCCCGGCGACCTTCGCCTGGCCCGGGTTGCCGGGAAGATCCGTGGCTGGAACCCCACTCCTGGCGAGGGTGCCGGGGTCATCGTCGACCCCTCGCTGCCGTCCCGGCGTCGCAGGGCCGCGACACTGACACGATGAAACGACTCCTCCCCGCACTTCTCCTCGCCGTAGCCCTCCTCACCGCAGGCTGCACAGACGACGCAGGACCGCACAAGGACAGCACGGGTCCGTCCGGTCCCCCGACCATCAGCGAGTCACCCTCCCCGCAGGCCACTGATCTGGCCAACCGCTACCACGCGTCCGGTGGGGGCCGTGACGTAGTCGGTATCCGCCAGGCGAAGAACAAGAGCGGACTCCCGATCCTCACCGTATGGACCCAGAAGAAGAGCGGCTACGCGCAGTTCGACGACTTCGCCACCAACTTGGCGTCCTTCCTGGCTGGGGAAGGCGTCCGTCTCGACCACGGCTACGTACTCAATGTGTACGGCCCGGACGGAACCCGGCTGCACACCTACGACACGACACCGGAGAAAAACCCGTGATACGCAGACCCCTGACCGCCATGGTTCTCGCCACCGCTACCGTCGGCGCCTTTCTGTTCGCCGGAAGCCCTGCCGTCCACGCCGACGAGCCAACCCCAGAACCTTCCGTCACCGCCCCGACTGAGACTCCCGAGGAAGAGCCGCCGGTAGAAATTCCGGTGGACCCGGTGATCGCCGAGTACAACGGCCGGAAGATCAACCTCGCCGAGTCATGGGAGGGCGCTACCAGCTGCACCGAGATGCCCAGCGGAGAGGTCCACTGCTACGACTCGGACGAAGAGGTACTGACCGATCCCGAACTGCCCGCCGAGACACGCAAAGCGACCATCGAAGGGGCCGGCGACGACGCCTCAGCGGCACGCCCCAGCCGGTGCGTCGCCGACTACTGGTGCCTCTATATGGACGCCAAGTACGAAGGAAAGATTCTCCGGTTCTCCGCCGACGGCGGGAAGAACCTCGCCAACTACGGCTGCCGCGACAAGCTGAGCTCGGTCTACTACTGGGTCAATCGATGGCACATCAACTATGGCGACGCCAGGATCATCGACAAGCGTTCGTGGCCGGTCAACGATAGGGTCAGGCAGCTTGACGCTCCGGCTCATGTCTCCCGCCTCTCGAGTCTGGGATATCCCAACGGTGGCAACTGGAACGACAAGACCGACATCTTCGATGTCCGCCGCGCCTAGAACCTGTGGCAGCACGGCGAAATGATCTTCTGCGACCGTTTCGCAGTGTCTCCCAGGCCAGTGGGAATGGGAGCACAATCGGGCAGTTGACATTGCCTCAGGTGGCCGGATCTGAGCGAGATCGCCGTTCGGCGTTTGAAGCCGCGGAGTCAGGCGAAGCTGCGCTCAGCCCCCCCTGCGCCGCTCGAAACGTCATCGCTGCACGTCATGCTGCATGTCTGTACTCGTTGATGAGCTGGTTGCGGGCCTGGAACTCGATGCGTATGCCCAGGCTGGGTGAGATTTCCCGCTTGTTGCACCGCCCAGGCCCGGGTCGGGTGGGCGGTGACCCCGGTGATGTGCAGCCGCCGGGTGCGGTGCTCGAGGAATACCAGCGCGTACAACCGCCTGTTTCGTGGAGCGGCGGGGCCAATACCGGCCGCGTTGAGGGTCTCCCACATTGTCGAGGCGGCGATCCGATACCCGAGTCGGGCCAGTTCCCCTTGGATTCGCCGGTGCCCCCACCACGTCGGATCCGCTTGCGTGCAACAGGGAATGTGGCAAGTTCGTCGGGGAGGGGGCGGAGGGCCCCAGCGGCGCCGTACTTCCGCATACGGCGTCGTACGGATGCCAACGGACCTTCAGAACTCCGAACCAGAATCGCGCACTTGACTGGGGGTCAAGGGGTCGCAGGTTCAGGAGCGGCGGGAGGGAGCGGTGGGAGGGGGCGGGCTCCCTCCCAGCCCCCATGTCTGTTTGCTCCCACTTGGCGGCGCTGTGGGCGGTGGTAGTCGGACGGTACCCGGCGTACAGCCCGACTCGTCTGCTTTTGCGGCCCTGACCTTGCCTGGTTGGCCTGGGGGTTTCCCGCGAGTTCCCGAGGGGGTGTGCACTGGTCGTGCACTGGGATGACCCCTGCGGGCGGCGGGGCCAACGCGAGCGTGGCGGTCGCGGTGCCAGCACATGGAGAGCGACCCCCGTGTGGGCGGGACCGGCGTCATGCGACGCGCCCTGGCTGACGCGGTGGCCGAATCGGCGAGAAGCCCAGCAGCGTGCAGTTGCTCGGGCTTCTCGCATCTTCGAGTGCCTCGCCTCACCTCGGCATCACTTGCGGAGCAGCAGCAGGAAGAAGCGGATCTTCTCGCGGATGAAGGCCCGAACGGGCGGCAGGGCCGCACCCATCTGCGCGGCGTACTCGGGCCCGAACCGGCTGTCCATCTCCTCGCGCCGGTCGTGAAAGCCAAGCTCCACCATGTCCATGCTCAGGGCGAGGTTGGCCGTCAGGTCCTTGAGCTCAAGGGTGTGGAAGCCCGCGTCCTCGACCAGACCGAAGAACTCCGGCATGCGCAGGGGGAGATTGCTGACGAGGACCTGATCGTAGAGGGCGGCATCGGCCGCGGTCGGATCGGCGACGAGCACGGCCTCCAGGACCAGGAACTCACCACCGGGCCGGAGCACGCGCCATGCCTCTTTCAGGGCCTTGGCCCGGTCCATGTGCCCGATGCTCTCCACAGCCCAGGCGCCGTCGAACGACTCGTCGTCATACGGGAGTTGAGTGGCATCGGCGAGCTCGAAGGCCAGCCCTTCGCGGCCGGCCGCGAGCCGGCCCGCGCGGTCGATCTGCTCCTTGCTCACGGAGATGCCCGTGACGTGCGCCCCGGTCCGCTCCGCCAACTGGGCGGCCGGGCGGCCCGGGCCGCAGCCGATGTCCAGGAAGCGCTGTCCGGGCCGGAGGTGGAGGAGACCGATCAGGTAGTCCGTGTACCGGTCCTGCGCCTCGGACGACAGGGTGACCAGATCCAGGCCGGCCGGGTGCGGCGCGTCCGGGGGCACCCAGAGCCCGCAGTGCAGGCTTTCGCCGAGGGTCTGGTGCCAGACGTCACCGAACTCGTCGTACCAGGCGCCGACTTGTTCGGGGGCGATCGGATCGGCCTGCTGGGCGATCGGTCCGGCGCTGGGGTTGGGGCTCTCTTGCGACACATGTCCTCCTGACGGGAAAACGGCACGGCGGCGCAGCAGTGAAGGCTGCGCCTGGGGAAACCTGCGGAACGGCGTGCGGTGGTGCGGGAACCTGCCGGTCACCGCCGTCAGGCCGGGCGGTACGTGCCCGGGGCGAGGTAGACGGCGAAGCGCGGGGCCGAACCACCGCGGTAGGAGAGGAAGTTCTGGGTCACCGACTCCTTCAGCGGGCCGTCCGCCAGGGCGTGGAGGGCAGCCGTGTAGGGCGCCGGGTCCACGTTCTCCTCGCGCATGAAGGCCGCCACGCGGTCGTGTGCGGACGCGTCGTGGCTGTGACCGGGGATGAGCGGCACATAGAGCGTGGCACTCGGGGCGTCTTGCGCGGAGTTGAAGCCCCAGCAGGTGACGGGGGGCTTCGGCCATCCGGACTCGCGGTGTCCGGTGACGCGTTCAAGAGCACGGGCGAAGGAGCCGGGTACGTGATCGCGGGCGACGGCCGACTGGGCATCGATGTCGTCGGCGCTCACACCTGTGTGTGCGAGATAGACCTTGCAGCGCGCCTCTTGGCTGTCGGACAGGTCCAGGGCCAGGGCGGCAGGCTCGTGCGCGATGCCATGGACGCCGCCCAGGTGGTCGGCGAGGGCGCGCCAGGGGCGTTCCATGCCCAGCCGGACCATGGCCTCCTCCGTGCGGGCGACGGCGTGCTCGCGGCCGGCGACGGCGGGGTTGAGATAGATCTTGTAGAGCGGGTGTCCGCCCCGCCATGCAACCCCGTGGGAGAGCGAGAAGTATCCGCGCGGGTCCCGGTCGGTGAAGAGGTCCTCGACGGCGAGATAGCGCTCGATCGAGACTCCCGGACGGCCGGCCAGAGCCCGGGTGAACGCCCTGCCGTCTTCCTGACGGGCCAGCGACGTACCCGGGTGACTCGGGGTCTCCAGTGAGAGGCGCAGCTCGCTCTGGCCGTCGGCCCAGGCGAACGACACTTCGAAAGGCATGCCGTCGATGGCGACCCAGCACGCGCGCTCGGGCGGCTTCCCCGCGGGGAGTTCACCCCAGTCCCCTAACAGCTCGCGGACCAGGGCGAGTCGAGACCGTCGTTCGCTCTCGCTCGCGCCGAGCACCTCGCTCCCGCGCCGGATCTTGTCGCAAGCGATGTCGGCGTAGCTGTCGGTCGGTCGGTACCTCCGGGACTCGAAGCGCACGGGCCGTCCCACCATCTCGGCGGCGACTCCCGTGTCCGGTGTGAGAGCAGCGGCTTCCATTGACTCTCCCTGCACGACTGGGAACACGTAACGGGCGCAAACGATCGGATCGTCTCATCCGGTGATCGCGGACATCCGTCATCCGGAGAGATTCATTCGACTATGGAGCAGTAAGTACGGCTATTTCAGCCAATGTTCAGCATCATCCGAAACACCACTACGCAGGACAAGTGGAGTTGGCGGCAAATGACCGCAATCCGTAGCCAGTCGTGCGCACATGGTCGCACCTGCGCTTACCCAGGGTCGTACCGGTCTGCGCGAGGTCGGGCCGAGAACGGCCTGAAGATCTCACCCGGGAAGTTTGCGCACCGGTTTCGACGCGACGGCCAGCGCGTACCCGATGCCCCGTGTCGCGGCGAACTGTTCCACGACGGCCCTTGCCCGCCCGAGCGCCTCGCTCGCCGCGTCGGTCTCCGCGACCTCGGGGACCACGGCGTCGGAGAGCGCGGCGAGGACGCACTCGAGGGTCCTGCGGACGCTGTGGTCGGAGACGTCGAGGAGCTCGTCCAGTACGAGCCCGCCGTCGGTGACCAGGCCGGGATAGTCGTCCAGCGGGGCGATCGAGGCGATGCCGGCCATCTGGAGGTACGCCGCGAGGCCGGCCTCCTCGGCCTCGGTGACCGGGGTGCGCCGCACCAGGTTCGCGATGACCAGGCGGCCGCCGGGTCGCAGGATCGTGGCGAGTTGCTTCAGTACGCGCCGCGGATCGGGCATGTGCAGCAGGGACTCGAACAGCCACACCGCGTCGAAGGACCCGGGGGCGAAGCGGAGGTCGGCCGCGTCGCCGTGTTCGAACTTCACCTGGCCGCCCAGCCGTTCGGCCTCGGCCGCCAGGTTCGCGAGCCGGACCTGTTGGCGGCTGATGGTGATGCCGACGACCTCCGCGCCCGTGGACCGGGCGAGCCGGAGGGCCGGGCTGCCGGTGCCGCAGCCGACGTCGAGGACCCGTCCGCCCCTGCGCACCGCGAGCTTGTCGATCATGAGGTCGGTCATGCGCCGGGACGCCTCGGCCATGGAACCGGTGTCGGCGGGGCCGTCCCAGTATCCGTAGTGCAGGCTGCCGCCCATGAGGGCGCTCAGCAACTCGGTTCCCTGGTCGTAGAGTTCTCCGACCACTTCGGCTGTGACTCCGCGCCTGTCGGCGGTCATGGTCCTGGCCTCCCCTTCAGCAGCTCACCGGTGACGTCCACCGCGTCCCCCTGCGCCGTGTCGCCGAAAGCGAGCGTGATCTTCCCCGTACGGCGCGGAGCATGCCGGACCTTGCCCGACATTTCCCACGAACCACCCCTCGGAACTGCATTCCGGCCAATCTCCGGACCGCACATCTGACGGGTCACCTCACGACTGCGCCCTGTGGTCCGGTGGCGCGGCCGGGGCCCGCGCCCCAGTGGTGCCGCCTCCGGAAGCGACCGCACCTGCGGATTGACCACAAAGCGCCACACGACCGATCAGTCGGCTGCAAGAACGGCCGAATCGGCCACCGCCCCGGTTCGCGTCGCAACGTTCTGCGACATGATCGCTACGCATCGTTCGATGACGTATTCACCAGACGACTGAGTGCGCCCTTCCTCCTGTGCGGCCGACCGGCATGTCGGCACCGCCGTGCTCCGGGAAGCCGGCGCAGAGGAGTTGACGCGTGTCCGCACAGCACCACTCCCTCCCGGAGGCCTTCGCGCGGCAGGCTGAGCTGTCTCCCGACGCGACCGCACTGATCTGCGGTGCCGAGGAGGACACGGCCCTGACGTACCGGGAACTCGACGCCCGTTCCGACCACTTGGCCCGGCGCCTTGCCGCGGAGGGGGTGGGTCCGGGTTCCACCGTGGCGATCCTGATGGAACGCTCGGCCGAGCTCGTGGTGTCGCTGCTCGCCGTCGTCAAGTCCGGTGCCTGCTATGTGCCGTTGGATGCGCGGCAGCCCGCATCGCGGCTGCGGTCGATGGTCGAGCAGACCGGGTCCCGGCTGATCCTGACGGACGGGCCACGTCCCCAGGCCGAGTTCGGCGCCGCCGGGCCGCGCGTCCTGCCGGTGCCGCCCGGCGCACCGGACGGGCACGAGGGCCCCGCATCCCCCGGCGTCCCCGCCGAACCGCGGCAGCTCGCCTACGTGATGTTCACCTCCGGCTCCACCGGTACACCCAAGGGCGTGGCCGTGACCCACGAGAACGTCGTGGGCCTGGCCCGGGACAAGGCCTGGCACAGCGGCGCCCACGAGCGGGTCCTGCTGCACTCGCCGCACGCCTTCGACGCGTCCACCTACGAAATGTGGGTGCCGCTGCTGTGCGGCGGGACGGTCGTGGTCGCGCCCCCGGGTGACCTGGACGCCCGCGGCATCGCCTCGGCCGTCTCGGATGCGGGGGTCACCGGATTGTGGGTGACCGCCGGGCTGTTCGCCGTCCTCGCGGAGGAGGACCCGCAGTGCTTCCGCGGCGCGCGCGAAGTGTGGACCGGCGGGGACGCGGTCTCCCCCGCGGCCGTCCGGCGCGTCCTTCGGGCCTGTCCCGGCACGGCGGTCGTCAACGGCTACGGGCCGACGGAGACGACGACGTTCGCCACCTGCCACCGGGTCGCCGGCGCCGGTGGCCCGGGCACCGTGGTTCCCATCGGCGCCGCCATGTCCGGCATGCGCACCGAGGTCCTCGACGGGCAGTTGCACCCGGTGCCGCCGGGCGAGGTCGGGGAGCTGTACGTCGGCGGCTCGGGCCTGGCCCGTGGCTACTGGAATCGCCCCGACCTGACCGCCGAGCGGTTTGTCGCCGACCCGCTGGGAGAGCCCGGCGCCCGGCTCTTCCGCACCGGTGACCTGGTGCGCGGCGGGCCGGACGGTCTCCTCGAGTTCGTGGGCCGCAGCGACGACCAGGTGAAGATCCGCGGTTTCCGCGTGGAGCCCGGCGAGGTGGAGGCCGTCCTCTCGGAGCACCCGGGTGTCGCCCAGGCCGCGGTCGTGACCAGGGAGGACCGGCCCGGGCACAAACGGCTCGTCGGCTACGTCGTGCCCGCCGATGAGGCCGGGCCCGGGCAGGGCGCCCCGCACGCGGACTCGGTGAGCGAGTGGCAGGGGATCTACGACTCGCTCTACAGCGATGTCGCCCGGGCGCGCTTCGGCGAGGACTTCTCCGGCTGGCACAGCAGTTACGACGGACAGCCCATTCCGACGGAGCAGATGCGGGAGTGGCGCGACGCGACCGTGGAGCGCATCCGCGAACTCAACCCGCGTCGGGTCCTGGAGATAGGCGTGGGCACCGGCCTGCTGATGTCCCGCCTTGCTCCGCAGTGTGACGCCTACTGGGGAACGGACCTGTCCGGCCAGGTCATCGAGGCACTGACCGGACTGGTGCGCCGGGACGCCTCGCTCGCGGACCGGGTCGAGCTGCGCGCCCGTGCGGCCGACGACATCAGCGGCCTGCCCGCCGACTTCTTCGACACCGTCGTCATCAACTCCGTCAGCCAGTACTTCCCCGACGCCCACTACCTCACGGACGTCCTGGCCAAGGCCGTCGAACTGCTCGTCCCCGGTGGGTCCGTCTTCGTCGGGGACGTACGCAACCTGCGCCTCCTTCGCGCCTTCCACACCGATGTCCAGCTGCGCCGCCCGGACCTGCCGTCGAGCCCCGGCGCACTCCGCGCCGCCGTCGAGCACGGCATGGTCCGCGAGAAGGAGCTCCTGGTCGACCCGGCGTTCTTCACCGAACTGGCGGGTGCCGTCCCCGGCATCGGCGGCAGCGAGGTGCGGGTGAAGCGGGGGCGGTACGTCAACGAGCTGACCCGCTATCGCTACGACGCCGTCCTGCGGAAGGCCGGACACGAAGCGGCTCCCGAACCGCCCGTGGAAGAGCTGCGGTGGGGTCAGGACGTACCGGATCTGGAATCGCTGGCCGGATGCCTCGACGCCGGACGGCCCGTCGACATCCGCCTCACCGGCGTGCCCGACCACCGGATCGCACCTGTCGCCGCGGCGCTGCGGGCCCTTGACGGTGTGGGCGGCCCGGGCCGGATCCGCCCGCTGAGCGGTCAGGACGACACCGAGCCCCTCGTACTGGAGCAACTGCACGAATGTGCCGCCCAGTTGGGGCTTCGGGCGGCCGTCACCTGGTCCGCCACCATCGATGACGCCCTCGACGTCGTGCTGACCCGCCGCCCGCCCGGCGCCGCCGCCCCGGCACCGGCAGGTACGGCGCTCACCTCGCTGGTCAACGCCCCCGCGACCGTGCGCGACACCGGCACCCTGGTCGCCTCGGTCCGCGCCTTCCTGCGTGAGCGGTTACCCGAGTACCTGATCCCGGCCGCCACGGTGGTCCTTGAGACCCTGCCCCTGACGCCGCACGGCAAGGTGGACCGGCGCCGGCTTCCGGAGCCCGACATCCGCTCCGCCGAGGACGGGCGGCCGCCCCGCAACCCTCTCGAAGAGCTGCTGTGCGGGCTGTTCGCCGACATCCTCGGCGTGTCCGGGGTCACCATCGACGACAGCTTCTTCGCGCTCGGCGGGCACTCCCTGTCGGCCACCCGCCTCAGCTCCCGGCTGCGGTCGGCGCTCGGCCTCGAGCTGCCGGTGCGCAGCGTCTTCGAGGCACCGACCGTCGCCGGTCTGGCCGAGGCCGTGCGCCAGGCGTCGGCAGGTGACCGGCCCCCGCTCCAGCCCATGGAGCGCCCGGACCAGATACCGCTGTCCTTCGCACAGCGCCGCCTGTGGTTCCTCGACCGGCTCCAGGGTCCGAGCGCGACGTACAACGTCCCCCTCGTCCTTGAACTGAAGGGCGACCTTGACCGGACAGCTCTCGAAGCCGCGCTCGGCGATGTCCTTGAGCGCCACGAGAGCCTGCGGACGGTCTTTCCCGAAACGGCCGGTGTGCCCCGACAGCTCGTCCTGGACGGCGGGGCCGCACGGCCGCCGCTGGACATCAGCACGGTGCCGCCCGCGGAACTCGACGCGGCGGTGGCCGCTGCGGTGCGCCGGCCGTTCGACCTGGCGAGCGAAGTCCCGGTCAGGGCCCACCTGTTCACCACGGCCCCGGACCGTCACGTCCTGGCGCTGACCGTCCATCACATCGCCTGCGACGGATGGTCCCTCGCACCGCTGTGGCAGGATCTCGCCACCGCCTACGCCGCGCGCCGTTCCGGCGAGGCCCCGGGCACGGAACCCCTGCCGGTCCAGTACACGGACTACACCCTGTGGCAGCGCCGGCTCCTGGGCGACGAGGACGACCCCGGCAGTCCGGCCGCCCGCCAGATCGCCTACTGGACCAGTGCCCTGACCGGGCTGCCCGAGTGCGCCGAACTCCCCCTGGACCGGCCCCGGCCGCAGTCCGCGTCGCACCGCGGCGACACCCTGCACTTCACCGTGGACGCCGATCTGCACCGGCGGATCGTGGACCTGGCAGGGCGGTGCGGGGCGAGCCCGTTCATGGTGGTGCACGCCACGCTCGCCACCTTGCTGACGAAACTGGGCGCGGGCCACGACATCGCGATCGGCACCCCGGTCGCGGGCCGCACGGACCATGCGCTTGACGGTCTTGTGGGGTTCTTCGTCAACACCCTGGTGCTGCGCACCGACACCTCGGGGAACCCCGCCTTCCGAGATCTGCTCGCCCGGGTGCGGGAGACCGACCTGGCCGCGTACGCCCATCAGGACATGCCGTTCGAGCGCCTCGTGGACGCCCTCGCCCCGGCGCGCGGGACGGCCCACCACCCCTTGTTCCAGGTGATGCTCGCCCTCCAGAACGCTCCACAGGGTGCGCCGGAGCTGCCGGGCCTGGCCGTCGGGGAGCGCGCGGTGAGCACCGGTGCCTGCCGGTTCGACCTTTCGCTGAGCCTGCGGGAGTCCCGGGGCGCCGACCAGCGCCCGCAGGGCATGGACGGGGTGGCGGAGTACAGCACCGACCTGTTCGACCGCGGCAGTGTCGAGCGTCTCGTCCAACGGTTCCTGCGTTTCCTCGACGCGGTCACCGCCGACCCCGGGCAGCGGATCGGCGCGCTCGACGTGGTGCTCGCCGACGAGCGGGAAAGGCTCCTTGCACAGGGCCGCGACAGCGTGCGGGACGTACCGCGGCTGCCCCTGCCCGAGCTGTTCGAGGCGCAGGTCGAGCGGGCCCCGGAGGCGACGGCGCTGGTCTTCGACGACGGAGTGGGACCCGTAAGGAAGTTGACGTACCGTCAGCTGAATGCCCGGGCGAACCGGCTCGCCCGGTATCTCGTCGGCTGCGGCGTCGGCCCCGAGCAGTACGTGGCCATCGCGCTGCCCCGTACGGTCGACTCGGTCATCGCCACCCTCGCCGTGTTGAAGGCGGGAGGCGCCTATCTGCCGCTGGACGCGAACTACCCCGCGTCGCGGCTCCGGTTCATGCTCGAGGACGTCCGCCCGGCGCTGCTGCTCACCGACTCCGGCACCTCGCTTCCCCTGCCGGACGTTCCCGGCACCCCCGGCATGCGCCGAGTCGTCCTGGACCGGGCCGAGACCCGGCACACCGTCGGCCTGTGCCGGGAGACGGATGTGGCCGACGGCGAGCGGGTACGCCCGCTGACGGACACGAGTCCCGCGTACGCCATCTACACGTCCGGGTCCACCGGCCGCCCCAAGGGCGTCGTGGTGACCCACTCCGGTTTCTCCGGTGTCGTCGAGGCGCAGCTGCGGCGGTTCGGGGTGACGGCGTCGAGCCGGATCCTCCAGTTCGCGTCGCACAGCTTCGACGGGGCCGTGTGGGAGCTGTGCGGCGGACTCCTCACCGGCGCCACGCTGGTGATGGCACCGGCCGAACTCACCGCGCCCGGGCCCGGGTTGGCGGACCTGGTCGAGCGGCACGCCGTCACGCACGCGACGCTGCCCCCGGCCGCGCTGACCGTGATGGAGCCCGCTCAGCTGACCTCCCTGTCCGCGCTGATCGTCTCGGGTGAGGCGTCGTCCGGGGAGACGGTCCGGCGCTGGTCGGCCGGACGCCGCTTCATCAACGGCTACGGCCCGACCGAGACCACCGTGTGCGCCACGCTCAGCTCCCCGCTCTCCGGCGGCGGTACGCCTCCGATCGGCAGGCCCACCGTGGGCGCGAGCACCTACGTCCTCGACCGCGACCTGTGTCTCGTGCCGCCCGGGATCCCCGGCGAGCTGCACGTCTCCGGGGCCGGACTCGCCCGCGGCTATCTGCACCGGCCGGGGCTGACGGCCGACCGGTTCGTGGCGGACCCGTTCGGCGCCCCCGGCTCCCGGATGTACCGCACGGGCGACATCGTTCGCTGGAACAGCGACGGAGAACTGGAGTACATGGGCCGCGCCGACGGGCAGGTCAAGATACGGGGGTTCCGGGTCGAGCCGGGCGAGGTCGAGGCCGCCCTGAGCGCCCACCCGGACGTCGCGCAGGCCGTGGTCGTCCCACGCGAGGACAGCCGCGGCGCCACCTGCCTCGCCGGATACGCCGTACCCGCCGGTCACTCGGCGGACCTGAACGGCCTTGAGCTGCGCTCCCATCTGGCCGGTCTGCTGCCGGACCACATGGTCCCGGCCTCGGTGACGGTTCTGGACGCGCTGCCTCTCGCGGCGACGGGCAAGGTGGACCGGGCCGCGCTCCCGGCGCCGGACTTCGCGACGCTGTCGGCGGGCCGGGCGCCGCGCAATCCGCGCGAGCGCATCCTGTGCGAGCTGTACGCCGAGGTCCTGGACGTCCCGCAGGTCACCATCGACGACAGCTTCTTCGACCTGGGCGGGCACTCCCTGTTGGTAACCCGGGTGATCAGCGGGATCCGCCGCCGCCTCGGGGTGGAACTGCCCGTCCGCACCCTCTTCGAACGTCAGTCGGTGGCCGCGCTCCTCGAGGCGGTCGACGGGGTGAGCACATCGACGGACCGGGGCGTGGCGGACGTGTCCGCATCCGGTCCGGCCCCCGCCGACCTCGCGGCTGACGCCGTGCTCGATCCGCGGATCACCGTCGGGCCCCGGCGGGAAGGGCCGTCCGACGACGCGAGGGACCACGAGAACATCCTGCTGACGGGCGCGACGGGCTTCCTCGGCTCCTTCCTCCTGCGCGAACTCCTCGACCGTACGAGTGCCGACATCCACTGTCTGGTCCGCGCGGACGACACCGAGCAGGGGGCCGCGCGCATCCGGCGGAGCCTGGTGGAGTACGGGCTGTGGAACGAGTTCACCCGCAGCCGGATCGTGCCCGTGCCCGGCGATCTGGAAAAGCCCCTGCTCGGCCTCTCCCCGGAGCGGTTCGACGCCCTGGCGGACCTGACTGACGTCATCTATCACAATGGCGCGCGGGTCAACGCGGTTGAACCGTATGCCCGGTTGAGGGCGGCCAACGTGTCCGGCACCCAGGAGGTCCTTCGCCTTGCGGCCCGCTCGGTCCCGGTGCCGGTCCACCACGTCTCGACGGCCGCGGTCTCCGTGAGCACCGACGAGGACTTCGAGGGCCTCGCCCCCGTGCCCGAGTCCCACCGGGTACGCCCGGAGTCCCTCATGCCGGGCGGCTACACGGCCAGCAAGTGGGCGGCGGAGCAGCTCGTGTGGGAGGCGGGCGAGCGCGGGCTCCCGGTGAGCGTGTACCGGTTCGGCCGGGTGAGCGGACACACCGTCAGTGGGGCCGGTTCCGACAAGGACGTGCTCTGGCAGCTCGTGCGGGCCATGCTCGTCATCGGGGCCGCGCCGCGCCCGGCCGGTCAGGACGACCCGCCGCCCGTGGTCGACCTGATCCCCGTGGACCACGCCGCGGCCGCCCTCGTCCATCTCTCCCGCCGCCCCGGCAGCCTCGGTCTGGCGCACCATCTCACGTGCCCCGAACCCGTCCCCTTCGACGTGGTCCTCGGCCATCTGCGGGCGTACGGCTATCACTTGGACACCATGGGCCTCGACGACTGGACCCGGGCCCTGCGCCGGCAGGCGGACGCCGAGGCGGACCGGTCGGCAGGCGCGGGACTCCTTGACGCGGCCGTGCTGCTCACCGACACGCTGCCCGCGCTGTCCCGCCTGGGGCAGATCCGTCTCGACCGGACCAACACCCTGACCGGCCTTGCGGATTCAGGGCCCGCGTTCCCGGCCCTGGACGGCGCGCTCATCCGGACCTACGCCGACCACTTCGTCGCGTCCGGCTTCTTCCCGCCGCCCGCTCGCTGAGCACCACCGTCACGCGGCCGGGACCTGGCCGCGGCACCACCACGCCATCACCTCATCCACTCATCCAGATCCACTCAGCCAGTCACCCACGGAAAGGCACGCATCATGAGCAACCCCTGGGACGACACCGAGGGCACCTTCTCGGTGCTGGTCAACGACGAGGGACAGCACTCCTTATGGCCGTCCTTCGCCACCGTGCCCGCGGGGTGGACCACGGTCCACGGCCCCGCCTCCCACCAGGAGTGCCTCACGTACGTCGAGGAGAACTGGACCGACATGCGGCCCAAGAGCCTCGTCGAGCACTACGACCGGTTCTCGGAGGTGCGGTCCGCATGAGCGACCAGCAGTCACCCCGCAGCTACCCCTTCAGCGAAGCGGCCGCCCTGGACGTCGATCCGCTGTACGGAAAGCTGCGCCAGGAAGAACCCGTGCCCCGGGTCAGCTGCCCTTTCGGCGAAGACGCCTGGCTGGTCACCAGGCACGCGGACATGAAAACGATCCTCGGGGACCGCCGGTTCAGCCGCGCGCTGGCGGCGGAGCACGACGAGTCCCGCCTCACCCCGCTGCCCATCCACACCAGCATCCTGGGCATGGACGCGCCCGACCACACCCGGCTGCGTCGGCTCCTGGCCAAGGTCTTCACCACGCGCCGCGTCGAGCTGCTGCGCCCGCGGATCGAAAGGGAGGCGAACCGGCTGGTCGACGGGCTCGTGGCGCAGGGGCCACCCGGTGATCTCATGGAGGGGTTCGCGGTTCCCTTCGCCGGCACGGTCGTGTGCGATCTGCTCGGCGTCCCGTTCGAGGACCGCGAGCGGTTCCGCGGCTGGCTGGACGCGTTCTCCGCCACGACCGTGATGACGGAGGAGGAGGTCGAGGCGGACACCGAGCGGCTGCACGGATACATCGCGCAGCTGATGGTCAGCCGCCGTGAGCGGCCGCAGGACGATCTGATCAGCGCCATGGTCAAGGCCAGTGACGAGGAGGACAGACTCTCCGAGAAGGAACTGGTGGAGCTGGCGAGCGTCCTGCTGATCGCGGGGCACGAGACAGTCTCGTCGCAGCTCATCGACTCCCTCTACGTCCTGTTCACCCACCCCGAGCAGCTGGACCTGCTCAAGCGCAGGACCGAGCTGATGCCGAGGGCGATCGAGGAGCTGCTGCGTTATGTGCCCCTCATCTCCCATGTCACCTTCGCGCGCTACGCCACCGAGGACGTCGAACTGAGCGGAACGCTGGTCCGTGCGGGCGAGTCCGTACTTCCCGCCATTCCCTCGGCCAACCGCGATGAATCGGTGTTCGAGAACGCTGACCGGTTCGAGCTCACCCGGGAGCACAATCCCCATCTGGGATTCGGGTACGGAATCCACCGCTGCCTGGGTGCGCCGCTGGCCCGCCTGGAAATGCAGGTGGCGCTGGAGGCGCTGTTCGCGCGACTTCCCGGAATGCGGTGCGCCGTTCCCCTGGATTCGCTGGAGTGGAAGGACGGAATGCAGGTACGGAGCCTGCTGCGGTTGCCGATCGCCTGGTGAATTCCCGCTGTATCCACCGGACTTGGTGAATGCACAGGGCTTGGTGAATGCACAGGCTTGGTGAAGGGCCTCCCCGCGGAGGTGTCGTACGTCCGCGGGGAGGCCCTTGTCCGGACCGTCAGGCGAGCCGCCAGTCGGGGGACGGGGGACTCATGGCGACCGTGGCCGCAGGGTCACGATGGGCCACCGGACCGAGCACGGCATCGATCCGGGCCACGACCTCGTCGTCCAGTCTGATGCCGGCCGCTCTGGCGTTGTCGGTGATCTGCTCGGGCCGGGACGCGCCGAGCACGGCGGCACAGACGTTGGGGTTCTGAAGCACCCAGGCGAGCGAGAGTTGAGCGACTGTCAGGCCGCCGTCGGCGGCGATCGGCCGGAGCTGCTGCACACGGCCGAGGACATCGTCCGTCAACCAGGCGGCCAGTTCCGCCGAGCCGTCGTTCGAGTCCGTCGCCCGGGAGCCGTCCGGCCATGTCCCGCCCGGCAGATACTTGCCGGTCAGCACGCCTTGTGCCAGTGGCGACCAGACGATCTGCCCGACACCGAGCTCCTCGCAGGCCGGGATCACCTCGGCTTCGGGCACCCGCCACAGGGCCGAATACTGCGGCTGGTTGGACACCAGGGGGATCTTGAGCTCCCGGGCGAGAGTGTGCCCGCGCCTGATCTGGTCCGCGGTCCATTCGGAGACACCGATGTAGTGCGCCTTGCCGGAGTGCACCACGTCGGCCAGCGCTTCCATGGTCTCCTCGAGCGGGGTCGAGAGATCGAACCGGTGGGCCTGGTAGACATCCACGTGGTCCGTGCCGAGGCGGCGCAGGGAGTTGTCGATCGACTCCCGTATGTGCTTGCGCGAGAGCCCCATGTCGTTGCGGCCGGGCCCTGCAGGAGCGAAGACCTTGGTGAGAATCTCCAGGCTCTCCCGGCGCTCCCCCTTCAGTGCCCGGCCGAGGGATTCCTCCGCGTGAGCGTCCGCATAGACGTCCGCGGTGTCAAAGGTGGTGATTCCGGCGTCAAGTGCGGCCCGCACACAGGCGAGTTCCGTCTCTTCGCTTCTCGATGAACTCCGGGTCAGCCAGTTGCCGTACGCAATCTGACTGACAATTAAACCGCTGCTTCCCAGATGGCGAAAGTCCATGACCCCAAATTATCAGCGGACTTGGGAGTCCTCCGGCGAATGCGCAATTGACCACGGAGATATCGCCGGGACGCCGGATCTGGTGGACCAGACTCGGATCAGGGGCACTCCGGCCGTATCGAGCCCGTCGAGGACGCGTTGACGGCGCACTGCCCCTCAGTGCCCGGATCAGAAACCTGACTCGGTCGACGCAGCCGTTCCAGTGCCATGGCAAGCTCACGCGCCTGCTGGACTGCCCAACTACCGGTCGGGTGAGCGGTGACGCCCAAGAGGTGTACTCGGCGGGTGGAGATCTCCATGACCACCATGCAGTGCAGGCGCCGCAGCAACACGGTGTCGACGTGGAAGGAGTCCACCGCGAGGATCCCGGAGGCCTGGCTGCGCGGGAACTGCGCCCAAGTCGGGCCCGAGAGTCGTGGTGCCGGGTCGATCCCGGCTCTTTTCAGGATCGCCCATACCGTGGAGGCGCCAACTGGACGACCGGCGCAGGCCAGTTCGCCTGCGATCCTGCGGTATCCCCTGTGCGGGTTCTCCGTGGCCATCCTCAGTACCAGCTCCCGTAGGACGGGCTGTCGGCGTCCTTGGGCAGCAGCCGGGACAGCGCCGCAGTCACTGCCCGGTCCGCCCATGAGGGGTGTGGCCGGCCAACCTGGCGGCGGAGAACAGTGAGTTGGTGCCGCAGTACGAGTATCTCCGCATTCTTGGAAGCCTCCGATCGCACCAGCAACGCAATCCACCCCAGGACCTTCGAGAAGGTCAGATAAAGCAGTCGCAGCCCAGCCACGCGAAGACCCGTGTTGCGAACAGGTAGATCATCCGTGTGAGCACGGCTTTGATCATGCCGTGCCAGCGCATCATCTGCGGTCAGCAGCGGTGAAGCGTTCTGGAGCGGTACGGGACATCAGCGCGGCGGTGTGCGCCTGATCCACGAAGATTGACAGGTGAGGTCGGAAGTTGCTTATGGACCTCAGGCTGATGGCGTGTTCGAATCGCCGCCGAAACGACCTCGTATGCGGCTCACTCGCCAGCACATACAATTCGAACGCAAATCTGAGCGCTGTCACACTGCTGGACCGGGCCCGGCACGCGAGTGTCCGGACCGTCCACGCGGGCGGGGCAGGGTCTCATCACCACTGTCCAGCGCTGAACGGCCAGGTCCGGCAGATGCCTTCGCACAGGCGGCGACTTGCCCCGGGGGAACGGGAATCGCCAGGCCTCGGTCAGCCGAGCGTGAGATGGACGCAGACGGGGTGGCTGCCTGGCCGAGTGCCAGTCGGCGCCCACAGGAGACCCAACGATGCATTTAGGCCGGCGCGCCGAGCGTAAGGCGATCGAACGGCTACTCGCAGACGTGCGGTCGAGACGCAGCGGCGTGCTGGTGGTGCGCGGTGAGGCCGGTATCGGTAAGACCGCGTTACTGGAGTATGCCCGTGGCGCCGCGTCGGGGTTCCGGGTGGAGCATGCGGCTGGTGTGGAGTCCGAGATGGAGCTCGCGTTCGCGGGCTTGCACCAGTTGTGTGCGCCGTTGCTTGACCGGCTGGGTGTGCTGCCCGAACCACAACAGGCCGCCCTGGGTGTGGCGTTCGGGCTGCGTGCCGGGGACCCGCCGGACCGGTTCTTGGTCGGCCTTGCCAGCTTGAGTCTGCTGGCCGAGGTCTCCGAGGAACGGCCGTTGCTGTGCTTGGTGGACGATGCGCAGTGGCTGGATGCGGCATCCGCACAGACCCTCGCGTTCGTAGCGCGGCGGGTGGGCGCCGAGCGAGTGGCGCTGGTGCTCGCGCTGCGCGACCACAGCCCCGACCCGAGCGACGCTCACCCCGTCGCCGGGCTGCTTGAGCTGGGCCTGGACGGGCTCGGCGAAGCGGATGCGCAGGCGTTGCTCGCCACCGGGGTCAGGACACCACTGGACGAGCGGATACGTGACCGGATCATCGCCGAAGCGCGGGGCAACCCGCTGGCGCTCCTTGAACTGCCCCGAAGAGCAGAGCCGATGAAGCTGGCGGGTGGATTTGGGCTGCCGGATGCAGTGAGCGTGCCGCGCCGGATCGAGGAGAGCTTCCGGCGTCGGTCACGCAGCCTGCCGGCCGAGACGCAGTTGCTGCTGCTGGCCGCGGCGGCTGAGCCGCTCGGCGATACGGCGCTGCTGCGGGGTGCGGCCGCCTACCTGGGCATCGACGCCGAGGCGGCTGTACCGGCGAAGGCGGCGGAATTGCTGGAGATCGGCGCCCGGGTGCGGTTCTTGCATCCGCTGGTGCGCTCGGCGGTCTACCGTGCCGCCGACCCGTCCGACCGGCGGCGCGTGCACCGCGCGCTGGCTGCGGCGACCGACCCGCAGGCCGACCCCGACCACCGCGCCTGGCACCGTGCGCAGGCCACACTCGGGGCCGACGAGACGATAGCGGTGGAGCTGGAGCGTTTGGCCGGCCGGGCATGGACCCGCGGCGGGCCGGCCGCCGCGGCCGCGTTCTTGGAACAGGCGGTGGTGCTGACCCCCGAACCCGCCGACCGTGCACGCCGGGCGCTGGCCGCCGCACACGCCACGCACCAGGCCGGCGGGTCCGAAGCCGCCCTGGAGCTGCTGACGGTTGCGGCGGCCGTACCGCTGGATCCGCTGGGACGCACCCGGGTGGAGCTGCTGCGCGCCCAGATCGTCTTCGATACCACTCGGGGCAGCGAAGTGCCCGGGATGCTGGTGGACGCGGCCAAGACGCTCGTCCCGCTGGATGTCGCGATGGCGCGCCAGACCTACCTGCAGGCGCTCGAGGCGGCTGTCGTCGCTGATTCCTTCGGCCGCGGTCGCAGGGTGCTGGACGTGGCCGAAGCCGCCCGGACCGCGCCCGCACCGCCACACCCGACGGGGGTGGTGGACCTATTGCTCGACGGTCTTGTGACCAGGGCCACGCAGGGATACGAAGCGAGCATGCCAAGGCTGCGGCGGGCACTGGGGGCGCTCGGCGACCACGATCGCCATCCCCGCACCGCGGCAGCGGACGACAGCCGCCGCTGGCTGTGGCTGGGCAGCCGCGTCGCGGTGTCGCTGTTCGACGACGAGACGGCGCTTGAGCTGGCCGGCCGCCGCGTCCGGCTCGCGCGCGAAGCCGGCGCACTGTCCGAGCTGCCCGCCGCGCTTGACTATCTCGCCGTCGTGCTCGCACACACCGGCGAGCTCACCCACGCCGCCGAGCTCGTCGCCGAGGCCACCGCGATCCAGCCGGCGATCGTCACCGTCACCGGGATCCAGCTCGCCGCCTGGCGTGGCCGGCAGGCCGAAACCTCCGAGCTGTACGCGGACATGGTCCCCGACGCGACCCGGCGGGGCGAGAGCGCGGTGGTCACCGTGGCCCAGTACACGCTGGCCGTACTGCACAACAGCCTGGGCAACTACCGCGCCGCGTTCGACGCCGCAACAGGCCCGAGCGACTCCGACGAGCTGGAGCACAGCAACCTGGCCTTGCCCGAGCTCATCGAGGCGGCCGTCCGCGCCGGTGAACCAGCCTCAGCGGCCGACGCGCTGGAGCTGCTCAGCTCGCGAACTCGCGCCAGCGGCACCCAGTGGGCGCTCGGTCTTGAGGCGCGCTCGCGAGCGCTGACCAGCACCGGGCCGGCCGCCGACGCGCTGTATCGCGAGGCGATCGAGCGGTTTGGGTGCTGCCGGATGGGGACCTATCTCGCTCGTGCGCACTTGGTCTACGGCGAATGGCTGCGCCGCGAAGGCCGGCGTCAGGCCGCCCGCGAGCAACTCCGCACCGCCCACGAACTGCTGTCCGGCATGGGTGCAGAGGCATTCGCCGCCCGCGCCGCCCGTGAACTGCGCGCCACCGGCGAGCGGCCGCACAAGCCAACCGCCCGGCCGACCGATGCGCTTACCGCCCAAGAGCTGCACATCGCGCGGCGGGTGGCCACCGGGGCCACCTCCAAGGAGGTCGGCACGCAGCTGTTCTTGAGCCCGCGCACCATCGACGCGCACCTGCGCAGCATCTTCCGCAAGCTGGACATCACCTCCCGCCGCCAGCTCCGGGACATGCAGCTTCCCTGAGCCCCGGGCCGGCGTGCGCCCGAGAGGTATGGGCGATGTTCGCCTATGCCACCGGCCTCCGCCGGAGAGGTGTAGGCGATGTTCGCCGATGCGACCGCAGTGCGGCAGCGCCGAGCATGAATGTGCGTCCGGGGCAGCTGCCCCGGACCATGCTCGGGCGGGACGCTCTGACAGAAATGTGCGACTGCCTGCCCGGCCTGCTCCCGAATTTCTGATGACCGCGGACCGCGGTACACAGATCGACGAGAGGAAGACGGAAAGACATGAAGAGGACTCTGGTAGCCGGTGTCATCGCGGCAGCGTGTGTGACAGTGACGACGGTCGGCCTAGGAGCGACACCGGCCAGCGCCGACCCCGACGACTGCCCCAAGAAGTATGTATGCGTCTGGGACAACAGCAATTACGAAGGACGTTTCGTCTTCGATCCCGGAACTGAACGTCCCAATGTCGGGGGATACATGAACGATCGGACGACCTCCCTCAGGAACCGCACCGGTTCCCACGTCTGCTTCTACCAGAACTCAAACGGGGAGGGGTCCCTCCTGGCGAGGGTGGGTCCAGGCGATGCGCGACCCAACGTCGGCCCGACCGCCAACGACAGGATCTCCTCGTGGAAGGCCTGCTAGCCAGGGCTTCTCGCCCGTGGGTATGTCATGGTTGTGTCGCTGTACGGCGGCATAGTTCGTAGTACGGCCGCCAACGGCGCTTCAACACTCCGAACCGGAGGGGTCACCTTCGGGTGGCCCCTTCTTCGTGTTGGGGGGGGGCGGTTGCCTCGGCCGGAGCCACTCCCTCAAAGATGCTTGAGGACCCAGTACATGGCGACGGCGTAAATCGCGAGGGCGATGAAAAGGATCAAGCGGCCCTTATAGGTTTTGATGCTTGCGCGTAGCGCCTCGGCTGGTGTTTCAGATTTTCCGGTGGCGTATTCTTTGGTTGTTCTCTTCTGGAAGTGCTCGGCAATCTTGCGCAGAATCCACTTGGGGCCGCGCCCTTTGAGGCCGATGAGGTCGAAGATTGAACCGAAGAGATCATCCGTAACCTGCTGGGACTCAGGGGATTCGGTCGCATTCTTCATCAGCTTCTTGTCGGTGGGCTCGGCGAGCTCCAAGAGATTCTTCAGCATCCACTCCCGAGGGTCGCTGTTATCGGGAGCCTCCGCTGCCAGGATGGCCTGATGGAGCTCCAGTTCTCGCTCGCGGCGCTCCTCCTCGTTGTTGAATTCGAACAGGCGAATAAGGTGGTGGGCCGCATCGAGACGCCCCCACGCGAAGTCGCTCCTGCGCCAGTCACTCTTGAAGAACGCGGCAAAGTGCTGGAATCGGATTCCGTAGAGCTTCCTGTCGCCCATGTCGTGAAATCTTTCCTCGAACAGTGCCCGGCTCATCCTGTCCGGACCCAGTCGAAGAAACTGAAACTCGGGCATGAGTGGTTCGATGACCTTGGAGGGTGGGGCGTAGACGCGAGTTACCACCTCGACTGCGAGGCAGCCGCGAATGGCGTCGTTCGGTTCCTGCATCCAAGAATCGATGTTGGCGGCTCGCAGTGATCTGACGAACCGAGTTCCCGCACGGTCGATAATTTCACCCACACGTTTCGGGACGTCGAGATCGTTGAACGTGTCTTGAACGAACGAGACGGCACCCTCGTCCGAAAGCAGGGATTCAGGGTCCACATGCAGTGGAATTCTCGACTCGAACGCCTCCAGCATGGCGACGACGTCACGCAGTCGCTCAGTGATGAATTCGCCTCCCTCGATCAGGCACTGCTGTTGCGCCTCAGTGAGTACGTCTTCCTGGAGGTGATGGTGAAGTTGATGACTCAGCGATTGGAGTACACGTGTGGCTGTGACGAGCCCCCAGCGCCATTGTCCCTCCAGTGGTGAGGTGATCGACCTACCGTCTCGCAGCGGGACCCAATTGGGGGGCTTGGGGGAGTCGATCAAGGATTTGATTCGTCCCGGAGTGGTTTCCCGCGTACCGGCCAGAGAGGTTACCAAGGTGTCTTCGGCGAGTCTCCTGCGGAGGTCGATGATGACTCCGCAGGCTCGGTTGTGCCGGTACTCGTCGAGCAGTTCCTCTGCCACTCCTGTGAGCCGGTCGGCCAGCCTGCAGTCCCCGCTGACCTGTCGGAACAGGTCGAAATGCGAGTCCCGTCCTGTCGCGTTGAACCGACTGTTCAGGTCCTCGATGCTCGATCGAAAATCGGCTTCCTGCGGATAGTTGGCAGCGCGGAATGCCACCCGGCCCCAGGCCGCTTGTTCATCGATTTGCTCCGTGGCTCCCTGCTGGTCCCGCCCGGCGGACGGGACGACATAGACAAGGACTCTTCGCACGGGTGTGTCCAGAGTGCGTCGGGAGATTGCCTCGAGGACGGGTTCGAATGGTGCGTTGTTCAGGACGCCACCGTCCATGACGAAGCTCGCCGGATCGTCGTGCGTCATTCTCGGGTGGACGCGGTAGTCCATGAGAGGGGTCTCGTTGACCGGAGGGAAGGCGACCGGGAAGCTTCCCGTTGCGCGGGCGGCGTGCGCGAGGGCGTGGGCGTACTTGGGGGCGAAATCCTTTTGGGGTGTCGACTCGAAATGCCACTTTCCGTCCGTGCGTGTGTAGGTCACGGCCTTGTCGTCGTGCTGAAATCGGTAGAGCCGACGGTGATCTCGTACCGAGAACTCGTTCCCGAACCCATCCGTATACGAGCGAGCGCGCCCATCCAGGGAGGTGGCGGGCAAGAAGAGGGTGATGGGGGCGCGGATGGATTCGGCGCCGACGCCGATACTGTTGATGGCGTCACGAACCTTGCTCTCAAAGGATTCGCCGCTCAGTACGCTCGTCTTCGATTTCGGTACGAGCAGTTTGGAAAGCGAGGCGGACTCGTCCCATACCTTGCGGAGATCGGGAAGAGGCGCCCCACGTCCGATCGCCGTGGCCAGGAGTGCACCGTTCAGACCGCCCGCCGAAGAGCCGGCGATGACGTCGATCACGACCCGAGTGCGCGAGGACTGGGCGATTTCCTTCCAGACATTGAATGCCGCCCTGTCGCGCTCATTGGTCGTGTCCTCGCTTGCGCTGCCCGAAGCACGCCGCAGGAGTTCCAGTTCATGTGTGACCCCGCCCATCCAGACGGCCAGGCTGACACCTCCGTTGAGGACGAGGGCCAGCCGTGTTTCGTGGTTCACCGGGCGCGAGGGCACTGGCTTCGTCATACTGCTCACAGTAGGTGAAACCGACAGAAATCTGTCGAAACCGGAGGTTCTCGAGCGATGGCCGTCCAACCCGAAGGAATGCCCTGCTGGGCGGACGCGATGTTCCCGGACGTGGAAGCGGCGAAGAGCTTCTACGGCGAGCTGTTCGGCTGGACGTTCGACGTGGGGTCGGAGGAGTTCGGGGGCTATGCGCAGGCGCGCTCGGACGGGAAGGCCGTCGCCGCCGTCTCCCCGCAGATGCCGGGGGTGGACAGCCCCGCCGCCTGGAACCTCTACTTCGCCGCGCCCGATGCCGCCGCGACGGCCGCGAAGATCCGTGACAACGGCGGAACGCTGGCCATGGAGCCGATGCAGGTCGGTGACTTCGGCACGATGGTGACGGCCCAGGAGCCGAGCGGCGCGTACTTCAGCGCCTGGCAGGCCGACACCCATGAGGGGTTCGAAAAGACTGGCGAGCCGGGCGCCTACTGCTGGGCGGAAGTCAACACGCGCGATCCCGGGAAGACGGACGCGTTCTTCCCGGCCGTCTTCCCCTTCGAGGCGAAGACGATGGACGTCGACGATGTCGACTTCCGGGTCTTCGAGCTGGCCGGCGAGCCGGTGCTTGGCCGTCTCAAGATGAACGGGGACTTCCCGCCCGATGTGCCGTCACACATCAATGTGCACTTCGGCGTGGACAACTGCGACGCCGCGATCGCCACCGTCACCAAGCTCGGCGGCCAGCTGCTGTTCGGGCCGATGGACAGCCCCTTCGGCCGCTTCGCGACGGTCGCCGACCAGCAGGGCGCCGTCTTCACCGTCATCGATCTGGCGACCACCGAGGGCGAGATGCCCACGTTCCACTAGGAGGGCGTTGCGCGGGTGTCGGACCATGCGGCCCACAGGGCGGCATAGGTTCCGGCCGCCCGGCTCAGCTCGTCGTGGGTGCCGCTCTCGACGATCCGGCCGTCCTCCATGACGACGATCCGGTCCGCGGCGGCGGCCTGGGTGAGGCGGTGCGCGACGACGAGCGCGGTGCGGCCGTCGACCGCGCGGTCGGCAGCCTGCTCCAGGAGCCGGGCGCCGGTGCTCCCCGCCTCGGCCGTGGCCTCGTCGAGCACGGCCACCGGCGGATCGGCCAACACGAGCCTGGCGAGCGCCAGTTGCTGGACCTGTGCGGGGGTGAGGCGGTGACCGCCCACGCCGACGACCGTGGCCAGGCCGTCGGGCAGCGCATCGACCCAGTCGGCGGCGTCCACCACCGCGAGGGCCGCGCGCAGGTGCGTGTCGGTGGCGTCGGGCCGCGCGAGGCGCAGGTCGTCCGCGAGCGGCCCGGCGAAGACATGGGTCTCCTGGGTGACCAGGGCCACCGGCAGACCGTTGCCCTGCACTCCGGTGCCGGTCGTCACGAGCACCGAGCCGGACGTCGGACGGTGTACGCCCGCGATGAGCCTGGCCAGGGTGGTCTTGCCCGCGCCGCTCGGCCCGACCAGGGCCACCCGTTCCCCGGTCCGCAGCGTGAGGGCCACGTCCTTCAGGACGGGACGCCCGGTCTCGTACGCATGATGGACGCCGTTCACGGCGACGGCTCCGTCCGGTGCCGCGCCGGGCTCCTGGGTACGTGCCGCCGGATGGCCGGGTTCGGGGTCCGGCTGGTCGGTCACCCCCACGAGGCGGGCGAGCGCGGCGGTCGCCGACTGCGCGTCGTCGAGCAGCACAAGGGCCGAGTTGACCGGGGTGAACAGGCTGTGGAAGTACAGGGCCGCGGCCGTCGCCGTGCCGATGGACACGGACCCGGAGCGCACCAGGAAGAAGCCGGTGACCAGGACCGCCGTGAGGCCGGTGTACTCCGCGATGTGGAGGCGGTTGTAGAAGTCGAGGACGAGCCGCACGCCGCGCAGCGTCAGATCGACCGCTGTCCGCGAGCGCTGGTCCACCCGCTTCGTGTGCTGCTCCGCCAGCTGGAACGCCCGCACCGTCGAAGCGCCGGCAATGGTGTCGAGCAGTTGCTGCTGCTGGGCCCCGGTGGCGATGCGCTGGCGGGCATAGAGCGGCACCGCATGACGTACGTACCAACGCGCGGTGTGCGCCTGGACGGGCACGGCCAGGAGCGCCGCGAGGAGGAACCGCCAGTCCAGGACGGCCATCGCGGCCAGCGTGAGCACGATGGCCAGCAGGGAGCGGGCCAGTTCGGGCAGGGCGCGGCGGACCGCCTCGCCCACCACCGACACGTCGCGGGTCACGCGGGCGGTGAGATCTCCCGCCCCTGCCTTCTCCACCTGTTCCAGGGGCAGCCGCAGGGCCTTCTCCACGAACTGCTCGCGCAGCCGCGCCAGTACGGTCTCGCCGAGCCGGGAGACGAGCGAGAGGCCCAGCGCGGTGGTCGCGCCCTGCGCGACGGCCACCAGGATCAGCAGGACGACCGGCCAGTTGAGGTCGGCGGGCGGCTGCCGGTCGGCGACCAGGTCGACGATGCGGCCGAGCAGCGGTTGCACGAGCAGCCCCGCGGCCGTCGCGGCGATCAGTACCGCGAAGCCGCCGATGGCCAGGGCCCGGTGCGGGCGCACCAGTTCGCGTATGGCCGCCCGGGTGCGGGCCGGGGACGCGGTGGGCAGCAGCTCACGGGTGTCCGGGGAGGTCTCTATGGGATCGGTGGGCTCGGTGGGCTCGGTCATGCGAGGACCGCCTGACAGTAGGGCTCGTGACGGTGTATCAGCTCGGTGTGCGGTGCGGTGTCCATGACCCGGCCGTCGTGGATCAGCACGACGCGGTCCGTGACGGCGAGCAGCGCGGGGCCGGTGGTCACGAGCACCGTCGTACGGCCCTGGCGGAGCTCACGGATACCGGCCGCGATCCCGGCCTCGGTGACCGTGTCGACCGCGGTGGTCGGATCGTGGACCACGAGGACGGGCCGGTCGGCCGCCAACGCGCGGGCGAGGGCGACGCGTTGGCGCTGCCCGCCCGACAGCGAGCGGCCGCGTTCGCTGACCGCCGTGTCCGCGCCGTCCGGCAGTGTCTGTACGACCTGTGCCACGCCGGCCGCCGTCATCGCCGGCTCCGGATCGCCGTCCTCGGGGGCCGCGGCCGTGACGTTGTCGCGGACGGTGCCCTCGAAGAGATCCGCGTCGTGCGCGGCCACCAGCATCGCCGCGCGCAGCTCGCCGGGGTCCAGGTCCCGCAGCGGTACGCCGTCGAGATCGACCGTGCCGGTGTCGGGATCGGCCGCACGGGCCAGGCAGCGCAGCAGATCGGCGGCGTGCGCGGGGTCGGTCGCGACCACGCCGAGCAGCTCGCCGGGCGCTATGTCGAGATCGATCTCCCGCAGCCCGCCGTGGCTGACGCCGTTCAGCCGCACCGCGCCGCGCACCGGACGCGGCAGCGTCTTCGCTCCGGCCGCGACGGTGTTCGGGGTGGCGAGCACCTCCGCGATCCGGTGCGCCGACGCCCGGGCCTGGGCGAGCTCGGCGTTGGCCCAGGCGAGCGACTGGAGGGGCCCGATCAGGAACAGCGAGAGCCCGACCGCCGACACCAACTCGCCCAGGCTGATGGTCTCCTGGGCGGCCAGCCTGCCGCCGACCAGCGCGACCGCGGCGATCAGGCAGCCGGTGAGCGCGAGCACCATGCCGTTCTGGAAGGCCTGCGCGTGCGCCGCCCGCAGCGTGGCCCGCAGGGAGTCGCGGCTTGTGGTGCGGTAGCGGTCGATGGCCGCCGACTCGCCGCCGATGCCCTTGAGGACGCGCAGCCCGGACACCAGGTCGGCGGCGACGGCCGATGCGTGTGCCGCGCGCTCCTGCTCGGACGCGCTGCGGGTCTCGAGCGGCTTGCTCAGCAGATGACCGAGCCAGAGCAGCACCGGCGTGCCGAGCAGCACCACAAGACCCAGCGTCACCGACGTACGCAGCAGGACGACGGCGCAGGTGATGAGGCCCACGAGCGCCGAAGTCCCGACCATCAGGGCCATGTTGACGGCGCCGACGCGCTTGGCGTCCTCCGTCGCGACATTGGCGAGGGCTCCGGGCAGCCGGCCGTTCTCGGCTCCGCCGCCGGGGTGCAGGACGCGGCGTACGAGCGTGCCGCGCAGGGTGTGTTCGGCCTGCGTGGCGGCGCGTTCGCCGGACCAGGCGCCGAAGCGGAAGCTCAGCGCGAGGCCGACGTAGACCACGGCGAGGACGGCGAGCCACAAGAGCAGGGCGCCGGTGTCCGACCCGGTCACGGCCCGGTCGATCACGATGCCGATCAGGACCGGTACCAGTGCCTCTCCGACCTGGTGCCCGGAGCCGAGGATCGCGCCGAGTGCGACGTCCCGGCGCTGCCGCACGACCGTGTCCCACAGGACGTCCCGCCCCGATATGTGTGAAGGACTCACCCACGCCCCTCCGGGGTCGCCGACCGACAAAAACTTAGGTGAGGCTACTCTAAGTTGGCTGGAAGTGCCCAGGTGGTCGTCGCCCGCCCGCAGGGCCGAGTGAGGCGCGCGATAGCGTCGCAGCCGTGACGATGAACGCGCGCGGGAACACCCCGGACACCAGGGCGGGCACAGCCGCATACGCCGGTCAGGGAAGCGCCGCCCGGCGGATCGCCGACGCCGTCGCCCTCCTGACGCCGCTCCTCGCGCTTCTGGTGCCGGTGGTGCTTGTCCGGGCCGGCCTGATCAATGAGGGATTCCTCTTCCTCAACATGGGCTCGCTCGTCATCGGCGGCCTGGTGGCGGCCTACGCGCACATGGGCTGGCACGCCCGTCCGTACGACGACGATCTGCTGTCCGCCCGCACGCTGACCGGGCGGCGGACCGTCGACCTCGCCCGTCTCACCAAGGTCGGCCGCCTCGAAGTGCCGGGCCAGGCCAGGACCGACGACCGGCTGATCCTCACCGACGCACACGGCGGGCGGCTCATCCTGAACAAGCTCGCGGGCGGCGACGGCACGGTCGACACTCTGGTGCGCCGCGCGCTCGTCCGGCGGCCGGTCGATGCCGGAGTGGTCGTGTCGGACCGCGCCGCGGAACGCCTCGACCTGCGCACGGAAGTGACCCGCCCGAACGACCGTCTCCGAGCCGGCCGCAAGCTCCGCGGGGGCCTCATCGGATTCCTGCCGCTGCTGTCCGTCTTCGTCCTCGCGCCGGCGTCCATCGGTCTGACGCTCCTGGCCTGGATGCTCGCGGACGCCGGCTGAGGGCTCGCCGACATCGGCTGAGGGCTCGCCGAAAGCGTTCATGTGCCGTTTTGGTTCACTTGAACACTGAAACTCCTCCCGACCCACTGTTTAGCGGTTATACGGGCGTTTCAGGTTCCTTTTACCGCTGCGTTGGCTGACGTACGTAGACGGCGGTGGTTGTCGGACATACGGTCGCGTCGGCGCTTGCGGAACCGGCCGACCTCACGGACGACGCCGTCATCTCGCTGGCCGGCGCGACGGCCATCCGGGACAGCGTCACCCTGCTCGTCCCGGGGTTCAAGGCGACCAACCTGCCCATCAACGTGCAGCTGCCGCCCGCCGTCCTCGCGGGTATGACCGTCACCATCGACGCGGATGTCCGCAGGGACGGCGTGGACGAGCTGTAGGAACTGCTCGGCGGCGGTCCTCTCAAGTACGGCGAGATCGCGGGACGTCTGACCCCCGCCCAGACCCGGCTCCTGAAGCGGATGTGCGTGAGCGGCTTCCTGCAGGTGGTGCCCGCGGACGCCTGACGGTATGTCAAGTACGGTCCCCACAAGTGAAGTTGATGCACGATGATGCCGTGTCGGACATGAAGCGGGACGTCCTTGTTGTGCTCTACGACGGGGTCCAGGGGCTGAGCTTCTCGGGACCGATAGAGACGTTCTCCGCCGGGTCGGCCGCGGACGGGCACGGCCCGGGTCCCGTCTACGAGATACGCACCGCTTCGGTCGGCGGCGCTCCCGTGCGTACGTCGGGCGGCTTGACCGTGGTGCCCGACGGCTCGCTCGAAGATGCCTTGCCCGCGCATACCCTTGTGATACCGAGGGACAGTCAATTCCCCGGCCGTGGCGGCCAGTTGGCCGGTGTGGTCGGGGAGCTGGCCGACGCGGCCGGACGGGTGGCCGCCATCTCCACCGGGGTGTTCCTGCTCTGAGACGGGCGCCCTGCGCGGCCGCAGGGTCACGACCCACTGGAAGTGGTGCGACCTGCTGTCCGAGCGGCACCCGGACGTACAGGTCGACCGGGCGGCGACGGTCGTCAGGGACGGGCGGGTGACCACCGCGGGCGGCGGCACATCGGGCATCGACCTCGCCATGTCCCTGATGTCCGAGGACATCGACCAGGAGCGGGCCGTCCGGGTGTCCACGGAGCTCGTCTCCTACCCCCGACGCCCGGGCGGGCAGCTGCAGTTCGTCCCCTGGGCGCCGCCCACGGTCGAACACCCCGTCCTGCGCGGCACCTTGCAGTGGATCTCGGACAACCTCCGCGCGGACCTCTCGGGACGCAGCCTCGCGGAGCGCGCGGGTGTCTCCCCGCGCCACATCAACCGTCTCTTCGCGTCCCATGCGGGCATGTCCCCCCGGCGCTACGTCGAGTCGGCGCGGGTGGGCGCGGCGCGCCGGATGCTGGAGCGGCCCGAGCAGCCGGGCGGACTCGAGGAGATAGCGAAGGGAGCGGGGTTCAGCACCCTGGAGTCCATGCGCGTCTCGTTCCGCCGAGTGCTCCAAGTCGCCCCGGGGGAGTACCAGGAGAGGTTCGGCGCCTCTCCTCCACCCGAGTGACAACGCGACAGTCGCGCAATTCGCGGGAACTCGAAGGCCGGCTCTTCCGACTACCTCTCCGGGGCCGTGTTTGAGCCCAGAGGCAAGAGGCTCGGGAGAGTTTGATGCGTGTTCGTGTGTGGTGTGGAGCGATGGCCGCCCTGGCCCTGCTCGCTACCGGCTGTGGCGGCGGTGGTTCGGACGACCCCGGCAAGGCCGGAGGCAGCGCGGGGGATCCGGTGCGGGCGACCGACTGCAAGGGCCGGGTGACGACGTTCGACTCCACCCCGACGAAGATCGTGACCAGCAACGCGGCAGCTCTGGAGCTGCTGTTGCGGCTCGGCGTGGGCGACAAGGTGATCGGCACCGGATTCCCGCCCGGCAAGGGCGCGTTCAAGGGCGACCTCGACGCGCAGGCACGTGAGGTACCCGTGCTCAGCAAGGCCGTCATTCCCAAGGAGAAGCTGCTCGGCTCCGGCGCCGATGTGTTCATCGACGCGTTCGGGCCGATGAACATGGGCGGCGCGGGCGGCCTGCCCACCGACGAGGAGTTCAAGGCCGCCGGGATCAAGCACATCTCCCTGAAGTCCACGGCCTGTGCGTCGACGCGCAAGAAGCCCGCGACGGATCTCGACACGGTCAAGGCCGACATCACCACGTTCGGGGCGGTCACCGGCAAGAGCGACCGGGCCGCCGAGCTGGTCGCGTCCATGGAACGCAAGGTCACGTCGGTGCAGAAGGCCGTCGGAAAGGTTCCCGCGAAGGACAGGCCGAGCTACTTCTTCTTCGACTACGACGCCGGCACCAAGCAGCCCATGGCGATCTGCAACAAGCAGATCGGCAACGCCGTGATCACCCTCGCCGGCGCCCGCAACATCTTCGCGGACTGCGCGGGCACGTTCCGGCCTGTCGGCTGGGAAGACGTCGTCGCGAAGAACCCCGACTGGATCCAGCTCGCCGTACGCAACCGGGGCAGCGAGGCCGAGACGCGCAAGGCCTTCGACGACGCGCGGAAGTGGCTGGAGAACAACCCGGCGACGAAGGAACTCAAGGCCGTCAAGGAAGGGAAGTTCCTGCGGATCGGCTCCGAGGAGACCACCATCGCGGGGGTCGGCAACGCCGACACCGTCGAGGAGATCGCCACTGCCCTGTACCCCGGCAAGGTGCGGGCGGCGGAGCAGTAGATGCCCCTCCTCACCCTCAACCGCAAGGCGACCAGGGCCCCGGCGGCGGAGCCCGTCGCGCGCACCCTGCGTCCAGGGGTGCTCGCCGCCCTGCTCGGCGCGGCGCTGCTGCTCGCGCTCACCGGCGCCGTGTCCTGGGGGTCCACGGACATCCCCCCGGACCAGGTGTGGTCGGCGGTGCTGCGCAGGCTGACCGGGCAGCCCGCGCGGCCGGGGACATCGGACCTCATCGTGTGGCAGCTGCGGCTGCCGCGCGCCCTGCTCGCCGCCGCGGTGGGCGCGGGACTCGGCCTGGTGGGCACGGCCGTTCAGGCCCTGGTGCGCAACCCGCTGGCCGACCCGCATCTGCTCGGCATCTCCAACGGAGCCTCGCTCGGAGCCGTCGCCGCCATCGTGCTCGGCGCGGGGGCGGGCGGAACGCTGGGGCTCGGCCTGTCCGGTGCGGCGTTCAGCGGGGCCCTTGCGACGTTCGCCCTTGTGTGGTTGATCGCTCGGCGGGGCGGCAATTTCTCGCCCCTGCGGCTCGTGCTCGCCGGTGTCGGCATCGGCCAGTTCCTCGCCGGGTTCACAAGCTACCTCGTACTCCAGGCCGGAGACGAACAGCAGACGCAGAGCGTGCTGTTCTGGCTCATGGGCAGCCTGAGCGGGGCGAACTGGTCGACGCTCGCGGTCCCCGCCATCGCCGTGCCGGTCGCGCTGCTGCTGCTCCAGGCGCGGGCCCGCGGTCTCAACGCCGTGATGATGGGGGACGAGACGGCGGCCGGGCTCGGCGTCGACGTCACCCGGCTGCGGCGCGAACTCTTCGTCGTGACCAGCGTGTTGACCGGAATCCTGGTCGCGGTCTCGGGCGCCATCGCCTTCGTCGGCCTGATGGTGCCGCACGCCTGCCGGCTGCTCGTCGGCGGCGACCACCGCAGGCTCCTGCCGATCTCGGCGCTGTTCGGCGCGCTGCTGCTCGTCATCGTCGACATCGTGTGCCGCACCGCACTCGACACCCAGGAACTGCCGGTCGGTGTGGTGACCTCGCTGATCGGTGCCCCCGCTCTGCTGTATCTGCTCGACCGGCGCCTGGAGGCCCGTGGTGAACATCGACATTGAGGGGTTGAATGTCTCCTACGCTCGGCGCACTGTCGTCTCGGGCGTCCACCTCATCGCCGCCGAGGGCGAGGTGGCAGGCCTTGTCGGGCCGAACGGCAGCGGGAAGTCGAGCGTGCTGCGCACGGTGTACCGGCATCTGCGACCGGTCGCGGGACGGGTACGCGTCGCGGGCCGCGACATCTGGGAGCTGACGCCCGCGGAGGCCGCGCGCAAAGTGGCGGCCCTGCCCCAGGAGCGCGGCGGCGACTTCGAGTTGACGGTGCGTGAGGTCGTGGCAATGGGCCGGACCCCGTACAAACGACTCTTCGCGGGCGACGACGACAACGACCGTGCGAAGGTGGCCGCCGTCCTTGAACAGGTCGGCATGGCGCAGGCCGGCGGGCGTTCCTTCTCGGCGCTCTCCGGTGGTGAACGGCAGCGGGTCCTGCTTGCCCGGGCGCTCGCCCAGGACCCGGAGGTGCTCGTCCTTGACGAGCCGACCAACCATCTGGACGTGCTGCACCAGGTGGAGCTGCTCGCCCTGCTGCGTGCCCAGCGCCGCACGGCCCTGGTCTCCCTGCACGACTTGAACGCCGCGGCCTCGGTCTGCGACCGGCTGCATGTCCTGCACCAGGGAAGGGTGGTGGCCTCCGGGCCGCCGCGTGAGGTGCTGACGTCGGAACTGCTCGCGGAGGTCTTCGGCGTTCGGGCCGCCGTGGTTGAACACCCCCTGACCGGCGACCCGTTGATCGCCATCGACCACCGTGCTCCGGCAGACGCCACGGGCGCCGCCGCGGCCACAAAGGCCGCGGCATCCGTCGCGCCCGCCGGCTGAATGAGCCGGGCCGGGAGAGGTCAGCGGGAGGCGGATGGCGCGGGCGCGGCGTCGGTGCCCGGCGGCTCGTGCTCCGGTACGGGCCGCCGCAGGCTGAGCAGCAGGACCGCGACGCAGGCGGCCGCGGCCGAGACGGCAAGCGCGGAGCGGGCGGCGCCCGCGATGCCCCAGACCGCGGTGGCCAGGGCGGGCCCCACGGCGAAGCCGAGACTGCGCGACAGCTGCACGACGGAACCGGCCGTGCCCACCGCGCCCGGCGGTGCCGAGCTCATCACCAGGGTCTGCACCGGGCCGCCGTACAGACCCATGCCCGATCCGGCGATGGCCAGGCGCCAGGCGATGTCCCCCCACGTCAGGCTGTCGTTGCCCAGTGGGAGCAGAAGTGCGAGGCCCAGTGCGGTGATCGCGCTGCCGGTGAGCGCGGTGGCCTGCGGCCCGTACCGGTCGGCGAGCCGTCCGCCCAGCGGGCCCATGAGCCCCATGGCGAGCGGAAAGGACAGCATGGTCAGCCCGGTGGCGGTCGCGGAGAGGCCGCCCTCGCGCTGCAGCCGCAGGGCCATGACGAAGTGCATGGAGGCGAAGCCGGCGGCGATGGCGAACACCGCCGAGTTGATCCGCTGCGTCCCGGAGGCGCGCACCACGTCGCAGACCTGCCGGCCACCGGTGCCGCGCAGCCACCACGCGAGCGGGGGCAGCGCGGCCACCGCGAGGAGCAGCCACCCTGGGGACTCCGATGCAAGGGACAGGGAGAGCAGAAGCGCGGCCAGGCCGCTGCCGACGAGAGCGGCGTCGGCGAGCAGCCGCCCGCCGGGAGCGTGCAGCTTGCCCGCGCGGGGGAGCAGCCGTGCGGCCACCAGCAACGCCCCGATACAGACGGGGAGTTTGACGATGAACACCGCGCGCCAGCCGAACGCGTCCAGGAGCATGCCGCCCACGGGCGGTCCTGTGACGGCTCCCAGCGGGCCGAGCGTGGCGGGCACGCTCATCGCCCGGGCGCGCAGCTTCGGCGGCACCGCGCGCATCGCGAGTACGGGCATGAGGACGAACAGCATGGAACCGAAGGCCCCTTGGGCGATCCGGGTCACGGTCAGCCAGGCCATCCATGGCGCGGCCGCGCTGAGCAGTCCGCACACGGCGAATCCGGTGACGGAGACAAGGACGGCGGGCCGCAGCCCGATCTTCGCGCCGGTTCCCCTGCCGTCCAGCCAGCGGCCCGCCGGCAACAGCAGGGAGACGACCGCGAGTTGATAACCAAGGGCCGCCCACTGCGCCATCGAGGGCGAGACACGCAGGTCACGGGATATCTCGGAGAGGGAGACATTGACGACGTTCATGTCGAGCATCGCCACGAACGACAGCGAACCGGCGACGGCGACCAGCAGCCGGCGGCTGCGTCCCTCCGCGGCCGGTAACGTCGTCCCCCGCGAGGCGTCCCGCGCGTCGTGCGTCATCAACGATTCCCTCCGAGTCCCTCCGAAGCCGCCCTTCTCCGGCGGAAGGGCGCGGATCGGCGGGCTCCGTAACAGTGGTCGGCTGCTGGAGAGGATAAGTTCCCGGGGCCGTGGCCGAGTTGACCCTGAACGCCCTGGTCGGCGGCGGCCGTTCCATCGCGGACGGTCGGATCGGGGGGTGCCGGAGTTCCCGCGCCGTGGCAGGAGATTGCTCACGTGTGGGATGCGGGCGAAGCCTGGCGGCAGCGGTCGTCTCCCGTGCCAGCATGTGCTCACCGGGCCATGCGGGAGATCAGCCCGTCCGGGCACGGCCCTTCGATGTCTGCCCGTCGGCTCGCGCCGCCCCCACCATCCCCCGCAGGGCGCCGCGAGCCGACGGGTGTCCCCGTGCAGGAGCGGAACATGAACGATTCCCAGCAGGACGCGGGCGCTGAACGGACGCTCCTGCGGCGATGGCGACCAGCCGCCGCGATGACGGGCTTCGCCGCCCTCCTCGTGGTGATCTTCGCCGTCGCGTACGCCACCGGATCGGCCGCAGGACCGGTCGCGCCCGGACTCCACCCCGGCCAGGAACAGTCCGCCGGCACCGGCGACGAGGACTCCGGCGGGGGCGGCGACGACGGCTCGGGCGACGACGGCTCGGGCGACGACATGGAAGGCGACATGAACATGGGGGAGGGGCACTGATGGCGGCGGGACTTGCGCAGCCGACCGAGATCACCACCGATCTGGTCGTCGGCGGCATGACGTGCGCGGCCTGTGTGAACCGCGTCGAGAAGAAGCTCGGCAAACTGGAAGGCGTCGTCGCGACGGTCAACCTGGCCACCGGCCGGGCCCGCGTCACCCACCCCGACTCGTACGCGCCCGAGGACCTCGTCGTGGCCGTGGAGCAGGCGGGGTTCACCGCGTCGCTCCCGGAGCCGCCCGCCGCGGAAACCGCCGAAGGAGCGGGGGCGGCGCCGCGTGACGAGGCCGCCGATGAGGCGACCCGGCAGCGCGATCGCCTCGTGGTCACGGCCGTACTCGCCGTACCGGTGCTGGTCCTTTCCATGGTCCCTGCCCTGCAGTTCAGCAACTGGCAGTGGCTGTGCTTCGCGCTGGCCGCACCCGTGGCCGTGTGGAGCGCGGCGCCGTGCCACCAGAAGGCCCTGCGCGGCCTTCGGCACTCCGCCGCGACCATGGACACCCTCGTCTCCCTGGGCGTGATCGCGTCCTTCGCCTGGTCGACGTACGCGCTCTTCCTCGGCGGCGCGGGCGAGCCCGACATGAGCATGCCGTTCAGCCTGCTTCCTTCGGCGTCCGGCGACGTGGCGCACGTCTACCTCGAAGCGGCCGTCGCCGTACCGCTGTTCGTCCTGACCGGACGCTTCCTGGAGGCCCGCGCCAAGCACAACACCGGGGCGGCGCTGCGGTCCCTTGCCGAGCTCGCCGCCAAGGACGTCTCGGTGCGCGACGAGGACGGCGGGCGCGAACGGCGCATCCCCATCGGACAGTTGAAGGTCGGCCAGCTCTTCGTCGTGCGGCCGGGCGAGAAGGTCGCCACCGACGGGACCGTGGTCGAGGGCAGTTCGGCCCTCGACGTGTCGCTCGTCACCGGCGAGAGCGAACCCGTCGAGACGGCACCCGGCTCGACGGTGGTCGGCGCCGCGGTCAACGCCGGAGGCCTCCTGGTCGTACGGGCCACCGCGGTGGGCGATGACACCCGCCTCGCCCGCATCACCCGCCTGGTCACCGAGGCGCAGGCGGGCAAGGCCAAGGCGCAGCGGGTCGCGGACCAGGTGGCCGGGGTGTTCGTGCCGGTCGTGCTCGCCCTCGCCGTCACCGTGCTCGGCTTCTGGCTCGGCGCGGGCGCCGACCCGCAGGCCGCGGTGACCGTGGCCGTGGCGGTGCTCGTCGTCGCCTGCCCCTGTGCGCTGGGGCTCGCCACGCCCACCGCCCTGCTCGCCGCGACCGGCCGCGGCGCCCAACTCGGCATCCTGGTCAAGGGACCCCGGGCCCTGGAGACGCTGCGGGGCATCGACACCGTCGTACTGGACAAGACCGGCACCCTCACCACGGGACGCATGCGCGTGGCCCGGGTGACGGCGGAACCCGGCGGCATCGGGGACCGGGCGGTGCTGCGTCTCGCGGGCGCCGTGGAGCAGGGCTCCGAGCATCCGCTGGGCAAGGCGATCGCCGGGCACGCGGAGCAGGCGGAGCCCGGTGAGCCGCTGCCCCGGATGACGGACTTCACCGCCAGTGTCGGCGCGGGCGTGGCCGGACGGGTCGATGAGCGGCACGTCGAGGTGTGCGCACCGGGCGACACCCCGCTCTCCGAACCACTGGCCGCCGCGCTCGCCGCGGCCGAGGACGCCGCGCACACCCCGGTCCTCGTCCGGGTGGACGGCAGGCCCGAGGCGGTGATCGCCGTCGGCGACACCCTGCGGCCCGAGGCCTTCCGGGCCGTGGACCGGCTGCGCCGCCTGGGGCTGCGGACCGTCATCGCGACCGGTGACCGGGACGCGACCGCACGGGCCGTCGCCGCCGAACTCGGCATCCCCGAGACCGATGTGCACGCGCGCTGCACCCCGGAGGACAAGGCCCTGCTGGTCAAGGAGCTGAAGGCCGAAGGGCTGCGGGTCGCCGTCGTCGGGGACGGCGTCAACGACACGGTGGCGCTGGCCGGCGCGGACCTGGGCATCGCGATGGGCGGCGGCACGGACGCCGCGATCGGAGCGGCCGACGTGACGCTGGTCCGCGAGGACGTCCTGGTCGTCGCGGACGCCGTCAAGCTCGCCCGCAGAACGATGGGCACGATCCGCGCGAACCTGCTGTGGGCGTTCGGATACAACCTTGTGACGGTGCCCCTGGCGATGACAGGGTGGCTCAACCCGATGGTGGCGGCCGCCGCGATGTCGGTCAGCTCGCTGCTCGTGGTCACCAACAGCCTGCGCCTGCGCGCCTGGCAGCCCACCGCCCCACATGTCGTACGAGGAGGCCGCGGGCCCGCGCGTCGACTGGAGGCAGCCGCGTGAGCGCCACAGGAACGACCGCGCAGCGACTGCGGCTCCGGGCCTCGGCCGCCCTCCCGGCGCTCGCAGCGGCGGCGGCCAGCGCGCTGGCCCTGGGCGGACTCTCCGTCTGGACCGCCGCAGGAGCCGCCGGCTCTGCACCCGAACTCCGGATCACCGCGGCCCGGTTGCTGCTGCCGTCCGAGGGCAACGAGAGCACGGCCGCCGTGTTCCGCATCCGCAACACCGGCGGCGCCGCGGACCGTCTGGTCTCCGTCAGCTCGCCGACGATGGGCGAGGCCATGCTGTCGCGCGACGCGCCCGTCGGTGAACGGGCGGCCCGCATGTCCATGGTCGAGTCGGCCACGGTGCCCGCCGACGGTACGCTGACCATGACGCCGTACGGACTCGACGTGATGGTCGACATCCGCGAGCCGCTGCGCCTGGGGCAGCGCGTCGAGTTCAGCCTGCGCTTCGAGGACGGCGGGACGCTGAAGACGGAGGCGCTCGTCGTGCGCCCCACCGACTGGAACGCGCCCTGACACGGACAGCGCCTCCGTCGACGCACACCTATGCCCGGGGTGAACTCACCCCGGGCATACGGGGCTTTCGGCCGCGTTCAGGAGTGACGTCATGACCGCCCTGGCCCGTGCCACGCGGGAGCGGACGGTGCCGATCGGGCAGCCGGCCGCGTCGGCGGCGTCCGCGTAGGGCATCCCGAGGACCTGCGTGAGCACGAACGCCTGCCTTCGGGGCGCGTCCAGCGAGCTCAGCAGATCGAGCAGCGCCACGCCCTCGTCGAAGCCGGGAAGGCCGCCGGGCTGCGATCGCTCCGCCTCCGTACGCCAGTTGGGGCCGTCGGCGAATCGGGGGCGGGCGGCGGCCGCGCGGTAGCGGTCGGCCACCACCCTGCGGGCGATCGACAGCAGCCACGTACGGGCGCAGGAACGTCCTGCGAACCGGGGCAGGGCCGTCAAGGTGCGTAAGTACGTCTCCTGCGTGAGGTCTTCGGCTCCCTGCACATCGGCGCCGAGATAGGCGACGAAGCGGCAGACATCGGCGCGCGTGGCGCGCACGAAACGTTCGAGGGCCTCGGTGTCGCCGTCGCGGGCGGCCAGCGCCCACTCCGTGATCTTTGCGTCGCTCGCGGCGGCGGTGCCGCCGCTCGGCCGCTGTTTCAGGGTGGGATGCGGCTGTTTGAGGGCAGGCGGCAGCTGTTTCAGGGCAGGGGGCATCGCGGACTGTCCTTCGCGTGCGGACGGAACCTGCCGTGGGGCATGGCTCCGTCGGCGGACACCCTGCGCGTCCCGGATACGGATACGGATACGAATACGGGCGCGGGGGCATGGGCGGTGGGGTCAGCGCGCGCGGCGGCCGTGCGGGTGCGCACCGGCGCATGGCGCACTGCGTCACCGGCCGTGCCCCGGGCGGGCCTTGGCCGGTGGTGTCAGACGGTGCTCGGGCGGTGCGGCGGGCCGCGGCGTGAGACGACGTGGCGCAGGAGCGGCAGCTGCGGCCTTCGCGGCGGCAGCGGCAGGGCCACGGACGGCCGGCGTCCGGGCATCGGGGAAGGCCCCTGGACGGCGCGGTCCAGGGGCGCGAAGACAAAGGCGGCGAGGGCCCGTCCGAGGCGGAGCGCCGCGGCTTCGCCCCGCCACAGCCACAGTCCGCACAGCAGTCCGGCGAGCGCGTGGGCGGACGTCATGCCGGCGAAGGCGCCAAAGGCGGGCTCCGTGTCGGCGGTGCGCATGTGCGCCATGCCCGCACCGGAGTGCCGCGGAGTGCCGGCCGGGCCGGGTCCCGTCGAGGTCTGGGAGAGCGTGAAGGCCAAGTGCAGCGCGAGCTGGGTCAGCACGCTCGCGCCGCACACCGCGAGGGCGCCGCGGGCCCGGCCGGTCAGGCACCAGGCGGCCGCGGCCACGGCGGCGAACGCGGACCACACGGCCCAGGCGGGCAGCGCGTGGCCGGACATCAGGGCGTGCCCCGGAGCCGTCACCGATACGCACACGGCGGCGAAGACCGCTGAGCGGGTCAGCCGGCCGGCTCCGCCGCGGCGGAACTCCGTGCCGGCTGCCGGTAACCTCGCGGCCTGCCGGGTCACCGCGGTCCGGGCGCGGCGGGTTCCATGATCGGCAGTCGTGCGACCCGGCGGCAGACGCGGACCGACTTGGCCATCACGCCGTGCGACGTGGCGGCGAGCGAGCAGGCGAGCGCGATCAGCGGCCAGTTCGTGGCCAGGACCGAGGCCGTGGCCAGGGCGAGCGTGGCGACGGCGATGGAGACGCTGGCGGTGGTGCCCGTCCACCCGACCATCCGCGGCAGCTCCTCAGGGGTGGGCAGCCAGCGGGCGAGGGTGCCGGTCGCGGCGAGGGCCCCCGCGGCGAGCAGTGCCGCCACGACCGCGGTCCCGGCCAGATACAGGGCCATCAGCTGGGCGGTCCACGGCAGCGCCCAGTCCTGCGCGTCGCCCGCGTTGCGGACGAGGAACCAGCAGGCGATCAGGAAGGGCGCGGTGATGACGATGGAGCGGGACGTGTGCCGGGCCTGAGCGATGGTCAGTTCCCGCTGGCAGCTCGCCACCAGGTCCTCCATGGTCCCGAAGTCGCGTAACGCCCGCTCGGCGGCGCGGTCGTGGGACATGCCGTGGCCCGTGAGCTCCGCGACGGCGTCGGTGAGGCCGTCGCGCACCTCATCGAGCAGCCTGGCCTTGGCGCGGACCGGGCCGTGCAGCGCGGCCTCCAGCGCCGTGAGGTAGTCCTCGACGGGGTCGCTGCGCTGTTCCACGGCGCTCACGTGAGGAGCCCCGGCGGGGCCGCGGGATTGAGGACCGAGCCGATGGCCGTCGTGAATTCGTTCCACGCCGACCGCTCGCTGGCCAAGGTGCGCTGCCCGGCGTCCGTCAGTTCGTAGCAGCGCTTGCGGCGCTCGCCCACGGACTGCCAGCTGCTCTGCAAAAGCCCCACCCGCTCAAGGCGGTTGAGGGCGGGGTAGATCGTGCCGGTGCGCAGCTCGAGCGCGCCGCCGCTGCGTTCCTGCACGGCCGTGATGATCGCGTACCCGTGCAGGGGGCCTGGCTCGAGCACGGCGAGCAGCAGCCCGTCCAGATGTCCTCTGACCGCGTCCTGTCTCATGAGTAGGCAGCCTACACAATCGGGGCGTTGGCGTGCTATCTATTGGCAGCCAACATATCCATTGCCGGCGGAGGGGTCCGCAGTGAGCAAGTTCTTGTTATCGGTGCATGTCATCCTGGCGATCCTGGCGGTCGGACCGATCGCCGTCGCCGCCTCGATGTTCCCGCGCTACGCACAGCAGTTGACGACCGACGGCGAGGACCCGGACGGCAACGCGGCCGGAGTGGCCGGGATCCTGCACAAGATCTGCCGCGGGTACGCGCTCTTCGGCATCGGCGTCCCGGTCTTCGGACTCGCCACCGCCGTCCAGCTCGACGCGCTCACCGATGTCTGGCTCATCATCTCGATCGTCCTGACCGCGGTCGCCGCCGCCGTCCTCGCGATGGCCATCCTGCCCAACCAGCAGCGGGTGCTCGCGGTGGCCGGCGGAACGGCCGAGCCCGGCGCGCCCGCCGTTCCGGCGAGCAGGCTCTCCATGCTCACGGGCATCTTCAACTTGCTGTGGACGGTTGTCGTGATCCTCATGATCGTCCGCCCCGGCTCCACGACGGGTGCTTGATCTCGATGCGTACGTTGCGAATCGCCGCCGCGGTCGAGGCCGCCTCCCTGGTCATCCTGCTGATCAATGTCTTCACCATCCATGCCGAGCCGATCACTTCGCTGGGCGGGCCGACCCATGGCTCGGCCTATCTCGTCGCCATCGCGATGACCTGGGCGATCCCCGCCGCCGCCGAGACCAGCGCCCGGTGGCTCGCCCTGATCCCCGGCATCGGGGCGATGCTCGCGCTGCGCAGGCTCGGCGCCGAGCCTGCGGGCAACGCGCCGGGCGCTCTATGACTCGGCGCAGGCGTTCGGCTGCCGGCCCCTGGCGCCGGCCCCCAAGGGAGCGGCGGAGGTGTTCAGCTTCCACGCGAAGAAGATCCTGAACGCCTTCGAGGGCGAGCTCGCCGCCACCGACGACGACGAGATCCACGCGCGCGTGCGGTCGATGCACAACTTCGGCTTCGACGACGCGATGGAGGTCGCGGGACCGGGGACGAACGCGAAGATGAGCGAGTCGTCGGCGGCGATGGGCATCGCGTCCGTCGAGCGCCTGGACGACACGCTGAGCACCTACAGATCGCTCCATCTGCATTACCGGGACGGCTTGGACGAGGTGCCGGGCGTCACCCTGATCGAGGCTCCCGCGCGGCAGACCCACAACCACCCGTACGTCGTCGTACGGGTGGACCCGGGCGCGGCAAGCCTTGACCGCGACCGTCTTTTCGACATCCTCGGCGCGGAGAACATCCGCACCAAGAAGTACTTCGCACCGGGCTGCCACCGCATGCCGCCCTACCGCGCTGACGCCGTGCACACACCGCTCGACCTGCCGGCGACCGAGGAGCTCGCGGGGCGTGTGCTCGCCCTGCCGATCGGGCTCTCGGTGGCGCCGGACGACGTGGACCTGATCTGCGACGTGATCGCGGCCGCGGTCCGCCACGCCTGGCCGACCGCGGCCGCCGGGTCACCGCGACTGCCGCCGCTCGGCGGAGCCGACGTCGGCCGCGAGACCCTCGATGTGCTCGGCGGCGCGGCGGGGCCCGTTCTGCGCGCGGTACTCCTCGCGTTCTTGGCCACGGTGCCCTGCGTCAGGTGCACCACGGTGTCGTACGCCTTCAAGTCGTCCCACCAGTGCGGAGGTTGGAACTCATCGGTGGGCTCGCCGGTGATGGGGCCGACGAAGCGGGTCTGCGGGAGCAGGTCGCTGCGGGGGTACTCGAAGGAAGGCACCGTCCCGAGGAGGTGCAGCGACGGCATGCGGATGATGTTCTCGAAGGCGCCGGCGTCGATCCGCTCGAGGCCCACCTGGGCACGCGTCTTGTCGGCCTCCCGCCGCAGCTCGCGCATGATGATGTGGTCCCCGGTCCACTTCAGCATCCGGTTGCGCAGGCGCGCCCGAGGGCGGTGGCGCTCGGCCGCAGGCCCATGCCGAACGGCGCGGTGTCCCGGCTGCTGAGGGTGTAGATCGACGTGGCCATCCAGACCAATGGAATTCCCGTCTTCTCGCTGAGGAATCCGCCGGCGTACGTGGTCTCGTTGGTGACCACCACATCGGGGCGCAATTCCTCGGCCGGCGCCGTCAGATCCCGGAGTTGATCGGGTGCGGTGCCGAAAAACACGTCACGGAAGACGGCGACCATTCCCTTGGTTCCGGTGAGACCTTCGTGGTGGGGGAATGCCTCGTCGTGCGTCATTCCGCCGTAGTCGAATCCGGAGACGATCGGGGAGAACCGGGCGCCGGTCTTTTCGACGCGTGCCTCGAATGCCTTGCCTGTGTACCAGGTCACTTCGTTTCCACCGGAACGTCAACCCAGCGGGCGATCGCTCAGGACCGTTCGTTCAGTGGGTGCCCGCGGGCCCAACTGGCCGGAAAGGGCAGGCGGTCTGCCCGGGTCGTGCCGGATGTGCTACCAATAGGTTGGCAGCCAACATATTGCCAGCCAACGCTGGGGCCGTGAACAGGAAACCGGTAGACCCCGACCCACCGAGCGCAGTCGAGGACAAGGACAAGCATGACTATCTCGAACGAAGCATCCCGCCTGGCCGGAGCGCTGAGCCGCGCCGTGGCAGGACCGGTGCTGCAGCCCGACGACACGGGATTCGCCGATGAGTTGGCGAGTTTCCAGCTCGGTCTGCGACACCGTCCCGACCTCGTGGTCGGGGCGCGGGATGCCGACGACGTCCGGGCCGTCGTGCGCTTCGCCGGCGAGAACGGGGTTCCGCTCACCGTGCACAGCACCGGACACGGGATGTGCCTGGCCGCCGACGGCGGGATCGTGCTGACGGTGCGTCGGCTGAACGGTGTCGTGGTCGACCCCATCGACCGCACCGCCCGCGTCGAGGGCGGCACGACCTGGGGCGATGTCGCGGCGGCCGCCGCGCCGCACGGCCTGGTGCCGCCCAGCGGCAGCATGGCGAGCGTCGGTGCCGTCGGCTACACCTTCGGAGGCGGGATCAGCCTGCTCGGCCGGTCGGACGGCTGGGCAAGCGACTTCGTCCGTTCGTTCACGGTCGTGACCGCGGACGGCGAGGAGCGCCAGGTCGACGAGAACGACACCGAGACCTTCGCCCGGCTGCGCGGCACCGGACCCCTTCCGGGCGAGGTCGTCACCGCGATGACCATCCGCCTGCTGCCCGAAGGCGCCCTGCAGGGCGGTGGATTGACCTTCGACATCGGGGCGTCGGACGCCGAGGGCGACTCCGCGGTGCTCCACGCGTTCCGCGAGTGGACGGCCGGCGCGCCCGACGAAATCACCTCCACGCTGCGGGTGATGGCCTTCCCCGACGGCGACTTCCTGCCCCCGCCGCTGCGTGGCCGGCGCATCGCACGCGTCGCGATCGCGATGCGCGGCACGGCCGAGGACGCCGACCGTCTGGTCGCTCCGCTGCGCAAGGCGGCGCAGACGATCGAGGACACCCTGGCCCCGATGCCGTTCACCGAGTCGGCCCGCGTGCACGCCGAACCGGACACCCCTGGCCCGTACATCGGCGAGAACGTCCTGATCGACACGCTCGACCCGACCGCGCTCGAAACCCTGGCGCGGCCGAACGGCCACACCATGGTGATCATGAACATCCGTCACCTCGGCGGTGCGCTCTCCCGCACGCCTGTGGTCCCGGACACCGTGCGCGGCCGCAACGCCCGCTACCTCGTCGCCGCCGTGTCCCCGGTGGACCCGGAGGTGTCGGTGTCGGACCCGTCCGCCGCCCACGAACAGGCAAGCCCCGCATGGGCACTTGAACCGTTCGTCCCCGCACAGGTCGGCGTCAGCCCGGGCTTCACCGTCGGGCCGCGCGGCAAGAACTGACACCGCGAAGCAGGAAGAAGCTCCGGTCGGAGTGGGTGATCCCGAACGACACCCACTCCGGCCGGAGCTTCGTCGTGTCCACGGCGGCGCGGGCACGGTACCGGGGCGGGAGAGCGCGCGGTACCGGGGCGGGAACGGATGGGGAACGGCCTGGTAGCGGCGCCCGGCAGGGTGTCCGTACAGCACCGGAACCACTGCCAGGGGGATGTTCGCCCATGCTCTCCACGCCCTTAGCGCCCGCCCGCACATCCACCGCCGCACGCGGCACGTCCCAGTCCCCCCAGCGGATCGCCCAGAACCTGGTCGCGCTCGGACTGCTCTACGACGAGCTGGCCAACACCCTCACCCACGCGCCGTCCCGCAGGACCGCGGGGAAGGTGCGGGAGCGGGGCACACCCGGCATCCCGCTCAACACCCAGGTCCTCGACATCAGGAGCGACATCCGTACGGTCCTGACGAGTTGGGCCGCGCTCGTCTGCGAGCAGCGGAGCGTCCCGGCCCCGGGCCGCGACACCTCGGCACTCACCGCCTTCCTCGTCGGCCACGCCGACTGGCTGACCGGGCACGAGGCGGCGCAGGGCATCGCCACCGAGACCGACGACCTGGTGCGGCTCGCCTGGTCGGCGCTGTCCGACCGCCGCGACGGCAGCGTGCCCGTCGGCACCTGCGTACGCCCCGGCTGCGAGGGGGAGTTGGTGGCACACCGCTCCCCGCGCACGCCCACCGGGCGGGCCGCCATCGTCTGCTCCGCGGACCCCGCACACTCCTGGCAGCCGGACGCCTGGCACACCCTGACCTCGCCCCGTCCGCGTACCGCCCAGAGCGTGGGGCTCACCGCACAGGACATCTCAGCGGGCTGGCAGATCGCGTCCGGCACCGTGTACTGGCTGGCCAACACGCATCAGTGGCGGCGTCGCAAGGACGGGCGGCGCGTTCTCTACGACCGCGACGACGTCCTGACCACCATGCGGTCCCGCGACAACGTGGTCACCGCGCCATGACGCAGGCGACGGCACGAGAGCCGCGACAGATCGACACCGTCCTCTTCGACCTCGACGGCACGTTGGTGGACACCCTCAGCGACATCGAGGAGGTCGTCAATCGCGCACTGGGCGAACACCGGCTCCCCGCCCTGACCCGCTCCGAGGTGAGCGAACGGGTCGGTGAGGGCGGGACCGCGCTCGTCGAGGCGTCGATGCGCAAGAGCCGGCGCGACCACGACCCCGCGCTGGTGGCGCGCGTGTACCAGGCCTACCTCGCCGGGGACGCGCGTCAACCGGCCGCCAGGGCGCGCCTGTACCCGGGCGCCGAGGACCTCCTGCGCCGGCTGCGCGCGGCCGGCGTCCGGGTCGCGCTGTGCACCAACAAGTCCCGCCACGTGACGGCGCCGCTCCTCGCGGCGGTGGGCCTCGACACCTGCTTCGACGCGGTGGTGACCGGCGACGGTCCCGAGCGCCGCAAGCCCGCCCCCGACCCGCTGCTCAGCGCGCTGCGGCTGGTCGGCGGCTCGTCCACGCTGATGGTCGGCGACAGCGTCTACGACCTGCGCGCCGCACAGGCCGCGGGCATGCCCGTCGCCTGGGTCCGGTTCGGCTACGGCACGCACCACGGTGCCGCACCGCCGGACCTGGAACTCGACGGCCTCGACGACCTGGAGACGGCCGCGCGAGCGGCCGGCATCCATGTCCGGGCCACCTGAGGCCCCCGAGCCGCCCCGCCTCGCGGCCGCCGGCAACGGCTGTCCGCGGCGGCCATTTCGGACCGGTCGTCCGCGGCGGCATCGGGCACCAGGCGGGAGTGATCGACGACCAGCTGTTCGCCGTGCTCGTGCTCGTCACTCTCGTCACGACGGCCATGACGGGACCGGGGCTGCGGCTGATACAGGCGGTCGTCCGAAAGTAAACCTTGACCGAAGCTCGCCAAAGTCTATGGTCTGGACTAATCGGCCACCGTGCACATCCGGCCACGGCCGCCCCACGAGAGCACTTCACGCCGCACACCCCCACGAAGCACCGCCGTGAAGGAGTACGCATGGACAGAAAGCGGAAGACCGCCGCCGCGATCGGCGCGGGCCTGGCACCGGTCCTCGCCCTCACCCTGCCGACCGGTTCGGCCAGCGCGCACGGGTACGTGAACGCGCCGGCGAGCCGTCAGGCGCAGTGCGCCGCGGGCACGGTGGCGTGCGGCGAGATCAAGTACGAACCGCAGAGCGTCGAGGGGCCCAAGGGGCTGCGCAGCTGCAGCGGCGGCAACGCCAGGTTCGCGGAGCTCGACGACGACAGCAAGGGCTGGCGGGTCAGCGACGTCAGCAGGACGCAGACCTTCACCTGGACGTTCACCGCGCGGCACCGCACCGCGAACTACGAGTACTTCGTCGACGGCACGAAGGTCGCCACCATCGACGGCGGCAACCAGCAGCCTCCCGCCACCGTCTCCCACCAGGTCAATCTGGGCAGCGCGACCGGCAGGCACAAGGTGCTCGCCGTGTGGAACATCGGCGACACGTCGAACGCCTTCTACGCCTGCATCGACGTCAACATCCGCTAGACACAAGGGCCGTGACGGTCGGCCGGCGCCCACCCCCGGCACCTCCGCGTCGCACCTTTCCCGTCACGGCCCTATGAACCGACACCCGCTGTCGCTACCCTCCGCCGCATGATTTCCACGGTGGTCTGGGGTACCGGCAACGTCGGCCGCGCGGCCATCCGTGCCGTCGACGCCCATCCCGCGCTGAAGCTCACGGCCGTCCTTGTCCACGATCCCGGCAAGGTCGGCCGCGACGCGGGCGAACTGGGCGACATCGGCATCGAGTTGGGCCTCGCCGCGACCGACGACATAGAAGCGGTGCTCGCCGCGGGCCCCCGCGCCGTCGTCTACGCGGCGTCGGGCGACATCCGCCCCGACGAAGCGCTCGCCGACGTCTGCAGAGCGATCCGGGCCGGCGCGGTGGTCGTCACGCCGGCGCTCTACGCCCTCTACGACCACCGCAGCGCCCCGCCCGAGCTGCGGGACCCGGTGCTCGCCGCCATCGCGGACGGCGGCGGCTCCCTGTTCGTCTCCGGCGTCGACCCAGGCTGGGCCAACGACGTACTGCCCCTCCTTGTCAGCGGGCTCGGCAGCACCGTCGACGCGATCCGCTGCCAGGAGATCTTCGATTACTCCACCTACGACCAGCCCGAATCGGTCCGCTACCTGGTCGGCATGGGCCAGCCCATGGACTACGAACCGCTGATGCTCGCGCCCACCGTCCCGACGATGGTGTGGGGCGGGCAGCTGCGGCTGATGGCCAGGGCGCTCGGCGCCGAACTCGACGAGATCCGCGAGTCGTTGGAGCGCCGCGCGCTCGACGCCACGGTACGGACCCGGACGATGGGCGAGTTCGCGGCGGGCACCCAGGGCGCGGTCCGCTTCGAGGTGCAGGGCATCGTCGACGGCGTACCCCGCATCGTCATCGAGCACATCACCCGCATCCACCCCTCCTGCGCACCGGACTGGCCCGCACCGCCGGACGGTTCCGGCGTCCACCGGGTGATCATCGAGGGCCGCCCGCGCATCGAGGTCTCGGTCGAGGCCGCCGACGAGGGCGAGAACCGGTCAGCGGGCGGCAACGCCACCGCGGTCGGCCGCCTGGTGAACGCCGTCGACTGGCTGGCGGACGCGGAACCCGGCCTGTACGACGCACTCGACGTACCGCTGCGCCCCGCGGCGGGCAAGCTCGGCGGCAGCGACCTCAAGAGGAGCAGGCCATGATGATCGACATCCCCGACGGGCAGGAGCCGATCGGATACGTGTGGGGCGAGATGGTCCCCGGCATAGGCGCGGCGGCCGCGAACTTCTCCCTCTCCGTGTACGAGCACACGACCCTGGGACTACGGGAGTTCGAGGCGGCACGGCTGCGCATCGCGCAGATCAACGGCTGCCTCTTCTGCCTCGACTGGCGCACCGAGAGGGACGGGCACAAGGTCGAGGCGGAGTTCGCCGACGCGGTGACCCACTGGCGGACCACCGACGCCTTCGACGAGCGCACCCGGCTCGCCGCCGAGTACGCGGAGCGGTACGCCCTGGATCACCACGGCCTCGACGACGAATTCTGGACACGTATGACCGCGCACTACACCCAGCGCGAGATCGTCGAACTGAGCATGAGCATCGGATCCTGGCTGGCGTTCGGCCGCCTCAACCACGTCCTGGGCCTCGACGCGGTGTGCCGGCTCACCCCCGGTTGACCTCCACCACCCGCGAGTACGAGTCCTCCGCGTACCCGGCGGCCATTCCCCGCAGGGCGACCTCGTGGGCGGCCGTGATGACCGACGCGTCGATCCCACGGGCCGTGGCGGCTTCCCGGACGTGCGCCATGATGGCCGCCGCCGAGCGGAGGTTCGAGCCCTCCGGAGGGTGGCTGCCGGTGTCGATCTGTTCGGCGAAGGTGCCGACGAAGTGCGGCAGGAGCTCCACTACCCCACGGGCGTACGGGGCCAGATCGCGCGCGGCGACGCCCTCCGCGCCGGCCAGCGTGAAGGCGTGCACGATGCCGGTCATCGCCGTCCAGAACACGTCGAGCAGCGCCACGTCGAACGCCGCCGCCCGCCCCGGGTCCTCGCCCAGGTGCACGGACGTGCCGCCGACCGCGGCGAGCGTGGCCCGGTGCGCCGCGTACGCCTCGGCAGGACCGCTGTGCAGAACGAGACAGGAGGGTGTGCCGACGAGATGCGTGGGAACCATGATCGCGCCGTCGAGGTAGGTGATCCCGTGCGCCCGCGCCCAAGCGGCGGTGGCCCGGGCCCGGTCGGGAGTGTCGGCGGTGAGGTTGACGAGGGTGCGCCCCTTGAGGGCGTCGGCGTGCGGTTCGAGCACCGCGTGCACCGCGTCGTAGTCGAGCACGCACACCACCACGAGCGGGCTCGCCCCGATCGCTTCGGCGGCCGAACCGGCCTCCACGGCCCCGCGTTCGACCAGGCCGGAGCCACGGCCCGGGGTACGGTTCCACACGGTGGTGGGATGGCCCGCGGCAAGAAAGGCACCGGCCAGGGACCGGCCCATCGGGCCGAGCCCGAGGACGGTGACGGGGGCGTGGGAGGGGGAAACGGACGTGGGCATGGAAGTAGAAGTAGACGCAGACGTGGTCGTGGGCATGGACGTGGACATGGGTGACTCCGTAGTGGTCGCGGTCGATCCGCGGGAATGCGGGATGAGTGCGGCGGTCGCCGTCTTCGAGGGGAAATGGAAGGCGTTCGTGATGTGGGTGCTCGCCGAGCGCCCGCGCCGGTTCCGGGAGACACGGAGGCTCGTCACCGGGATCAGCGAAAAGGTGCTGACCCAGCAGCTCCGCGAACTGGAGGCGGACGGCATCGTGCACCGCGAGGTGTACGACGTACTGCCGCCCCGCGTCGAGTACTCACTGACCCCGAAGGGCCACCGGCTCTACGAACTCCTTCAACTGCTTGACGCCTGGGGCCAGGACCACCTGGCGGAACGCTCGATGCCTTCGTCATCGGCGGGATCGGAAGCGGCGCTCGCTGCGCCTCGACCAGCATCAGCCACCACAACCCGCTGATCAATCACGCACTTTGAGGTACGTGTGCGGGTGAGCATGCGTGTGCGTGTGCGTGTGTGAGCTACGTGGCCAGGAGCTGCTTCCTGCACAGGTCCACGTCGAAGTCGGCCTTCGGGTATCGCGGATCCTGCGCGTTCAGATGTTCCAGGAGCAGCTTGCTGATGGCCCAGTTGCGGTACCACTTGCGGTCCGCCGGGACGAGGAACCACGGGGCGTGCGTCGTGGAGCAGCGCTCCAGGGCGATCTCGTACGCCTCCTGGTAGGCGGGCCACACGGCGCGTTCCTCGATGTCGCCCGGGTTGAACTTCCAGTGTTTTTCGGGGTTGTCGAGGCGTTCGAGCAGCCGACGGCGCTGCTGTTCGTACTGGATGTGCAGGAAGCACTTGATGACCGTGACGCCGTCGTCGGCCAGGGAGCGTTCGAAGCGGTTGATCTGGCCGTAGCGGCGGCCCAGTTGGCTGCGCGGGACCAGGTCGCGCACCCGGGCGATGAGGACGTCCTCGTAGTGCGAGCGGTCGAAGATGCCGATCTCGCCGGGGTGGGGGAGCGCCTGCATGATGCGCCACAGGAACGGATGGTTCAGCTCCTCGGCCGTGGGGGTCTTGAACGCCTTGATGCGGCAGCCGGAGGGGTTGAACAGGCCGATGACGTGCTTGACCGTGCCGCCCTTGCCGCTGGTGTCCATGCCCTGCAGGACGAGCAGGACGCGGCGGCGGTCGCCCGCCGTGCTCGCCGCGTAGAGCCGCTCCTGGAGGTCCGCGAGGCGCTCACCCATCTGGGCGGTGGCCAGGACGCCCGCTGCCTTGTCCGCCGGTCCCGCCGGGGTCGCGGCCGGGTCGTACGCGGAGAGGTCCACGCGCTCGCCCTCGGGGATCCGCAATAGCTCGCGCAGCTGGGCGGGGGGCTTCCTCGCTCCCTCACTCTGCTTCTTCTTCGTGCCCTTCTTGGTCTTCGCCACTGAGCGGTCCCTTCCGGTGGTCTTCCCCGATGGTGCGACGCGGGAGCCCGGGCCCGCCACTCAGCTTGAGCCTTGTCGGGCAATCCCGGACCCCCTGAGGGCCTGCGCGCAAAATTCCGTACCCGCACGGTCGGGCCCCGGAAAACCCGGTGCTCGCGCCGGACCGGCCTCATCGCCGATCACTGTCGGGGGAGAGGAACCGAGGCGTGGAAGTCAACGTCACGTTCGGCGACGGCACGGCCGGCGCGGAAGCGGAAGCGGAGGCGGACGGCGCCGAATCGGCCATGTCGCTGTCCCGCTGGCTCATGGCGGAGCCCGAACTCCGCGGCCACGCAAGGGTTTCCACCAGGGCGGTGCGCGAGGCCCGCGGCCACATGGGCGACCGTCTGGAACTCGTCAACGTCGTACTCGCCAACAGCATCGCCCTGGCCAGCCTGATCACCGCGGTCGCCGCCTGGCGCGGCTCGCGGCCGCGCCCGTTGTCGGGCTGAGCGAGGCCGAGAAGCGACTGGCCCAGATGGAGCAGCGGTCGGAACAACTTCGCCTGGAGAACGAGCAGTTGAGGCTGGAGGCCGAGCGCCGTGCCCGCGAGACGGTGGAGACCGCGCAGCGCCTGGCCAGTGCCGTGACGGCGACGGCCGAGCCGGGGTTCGAGCCGTTCTGGTTCGCCGTGCCGGTGCCGCGTCCGCTCTTCGGCGAGGACGGCTCGCTCCAGCGGGGCTGAGTGCTCCGCTGGTAGTGCGGTGATGTGTCTGCGGGTCGGTGGGGGTTGATCGCGCAGTTCCCCGCGCCCCTTACGGGGCGGGTGCCGGTGTCGGCTGGTTGCGGAGTTCCCCGCGCCCCTTGCGGGGCGGGGCCCGTCCCGCCGGTGTTTCTTGCGAGGCCCATTGACACCCCGGCCCTGCGCCTCGAAGCTCCATGACGCCCGTGGTAACGCTAACACCGGGCTGACACGCGCCTGAGGGAGCTGCCCATGTCAGGTAGTCGTCAGGATGTCGACCGGCGTACCCTCCTCGCCGCGGCCGCCGCCGGTGCGTTCGCCGCGGCCTGTGGAACCGCCGAGGGCAAGCCCCCGGGCAAGGTCGCCGTGCACGGGGACAACGCCACCTGGGCCAAGCCGATGGCCGCCGCGGGCAAGGCCATGAAGTCGGTCGCGGGCATCGAGCTCGTGCCCGAGGTGATCGCGTCCCTGGAGTCGTTCGAGCAGGTCGTGCGGTCCTCGCTGCGGACGAGCAAGACGCCCGACATGCTCAAGTACTGGTCCGGGTACCGGCTTCAGGACCTCGCGCGCACCGGCGGTGTCGTCGACCTGACCGAGCAGTGGGACCGCGCGGTCGGCAAGGGCTGGGTCGAGCCGTCCCTGCGTACCGCGTTCACCTACCGCGACCGGGTCTACGCCCTGCCGATGAACCTCGCGTACTGGGTGTTCTTCTACAACCCCGAGGTGTTCGAGAAGCACGACCTCAAGGCCCCCGCGACCTGGGGCGACTTCCTCGCTGCCTGTGCCCGCCTGAAGAAGAACGGCATCACGCCCCTGCACGGCACGGCCGACGGACGCTGGCCCTCCTTCATCTGGTTCCAGGAGGTGTTGAGCCGTCAGGACCCGTCCTTCTACCAGGACTTGATGAACGGCCGCGAGCGCTACACCGACCCGCGCGCCGAGCGGGCCCTGCGCACCATCGCGTCCTTCTTCGACAAGGACTGGTTCACGCCCATGGACCTGAACCACAACGACGCGGCCGCACAGGTCGTCCAGGGCAAGATCGGCATGGTGCCCTGCGGCACCTGGCTCGGCTCCACCCTCGTCGGCGCGGGCGGAAAGCCCGGCGAGAACGTCGACGCCTTCGTGCTGCCGATGGCGACGCCGCGCGCCCGCCCCAGCGTGATCTTCGAGTCGAGCGCGTTCGTCTCCACGGTCAAGGGCCCCGACCACGAGGAGGCGCGAAAGGCCGCCGGTGCCTGGCTGCACCCCACCGTCATGAAGGCCTTCTCGCACACCCTCCAGGACGGCTGCCCCAACCCGCGCGTCGCGCCCGCCAACCCGATCATCGACGGCCTCGCCCGCAAGGTACGCGGCGACAAGCTCTGGCTGCTCAACCGCTTCTGGGAACAAGGGCCTCCCGAACTGGTCGAGGCGACCGTCGACGATCTGGCCGGCTTCCTGTTGAACCCGCACTCGTACCGCCAGGTGCTTCGGACCATGCAGGAGCGCGCCGACGAGGCATGGAAGGTGTGGCGGGAGGCGGAGGAGACATGACCGAGATCGTGACCACCGCGAAGGCCGCGGGAAAGAGCCCCGGGAAAGCGGCGCGGACCCGTCGCCGCGTGCCCACCCGCACCCCGCACCAGGCGGTCGCGGAGAGCGGCAGGTACGGCAGGCCGCTCGCCGCGCTGCCCTGGGCGCTGCCCGCCTTCGCGCTCGTCGGCGTCCTGCTCGTCTACCCCTTCTTCCGCAGCGTCTACGGCAGCTTCTTCGAGGACAACGGCTTCACGAGCAGCTTCACCGGCTTCGACAACTACGCGCGGCTCGCCGACGACCCGATCTTCGGCCGCTCCCTGCTCAACACCCTGCTGTGGGTCGCCGGCACGCTGTTGCTGCCCGTCCTTGCCGGCCTCCTCATCGCCGTCGCCACCCACCGGATGCGCTTCGGCGGTCTCGCCCAGCTCGTCATCGTCCTGCCGTACGCGATCTCGGGCGCCGCCACCGGCGTTCTCTGGTACTTCATGCTGAACAGCCAGGGCGCGGTCAACCAGATCCTGCGCGCGGTGGGCCTCGACTCGTGGGCGCAGGCCTGGCTGCTCGAATGGCCGCAGAACACCCTCGCGATGATCGTGGCGAGCACCTGGCAGGCCACCGGGCTCAACGTCGTGCTCTTCGCCATCGGTCTGCGCGTCATCCCCAAGGACACCGTGGAAGCAGCCGAGTTGGACGGCGCGACCGGCTGGCGGATGTTCTGGTTCGTGACGCTGCCGCAGCTGCGGGCCGTCACGGTCGTGGTCGTCGGCATGGCCATCGTCAACAGCCTCAAGGCCTTCGACATGATCTGGCTGCTCACCAAGGGCGGCCCGTCCCGCTCCTCCGAGACCCTCGCCCTGAGCATGTACCGCGAGGCGTTCCGGCTCTTCCACGTCGGCTACGGCTCCGCGATCGCGCTCGTCCTCTCGGTGATCGTCGTCGCCTCGTCCTGGATGTATCTGCGCCGCCAGATGCCCGAGTCCACCGCCCGGGCCTGACCCGCCCCCGAAGAGGAGACCCTCATGGGACGCACGGTGCGCAATCTCTTCGTCATCGGTTGTGTGGTGTTCTGGCTGATCCCGCTCTATCTGCTGGTCGTCAACGCGCTGACCCCGGCCGCGGAGTACGCGGGCAAGCCCGCGTGGACCCCGCAGGGCTTCGACATCGCCGAGAACTTCAGGACCGCCTGGAGCGACGCGGGCATCGGCGACAGCTTCCAGTCCTCGCTCCTGTACGCCGTGGTGTGCGGGGCCGCGGCGGTGCTCGTTGCGGCCATGGCCGCGTTCGCCGTGGTCGTGCTGCCGATCCCCAGGCCCGCCTTCTGGTTCTGGCTGATCTACTCCGGCACGCTCTTCCCGCTGCAGATGTTCCTCGCCCCGCTCTTCGGCCTGTACGCCGACGCCAACCTGTACGACACCCGGCTCGGCCTGATGATGGTGTACGTCGCCTGGGCGATCCCCTTCGCGTTCTTCCTGATCCGCAATCAGATGACCACGATGCCGCCCGAGATCACCGAGGCGGCGCTGATCGACGGCGCCTCGATGGGGCGGATCTTCTGGCGCATCCACGTACCGCTGATGAAGGCAGGTCTCGGCGCGGCGTTCATCTTCCAGTTCACCGCCGTCTGGAACGACCTGCTGCTCGGCATCACCCTCAGCCGCAGCCCCGAGGTCCAGCCGGTGATGGCGTCCCTGAACGCGCTCTACAACGCCTACAGCTCGGCGGGGCCGCCCGTCATCCTGGCCGGTGCGCTGATCGTGTCGCTGCCCACGCTCCTCGTCTTCCTGGTGTTCCGCGGCCTGTTCCTGCGCGGCGTCACCGCATCAGCCCGCTGACCCGACCACCCTCCGGGAGAGATCCGCATGACGACACGGGCCCTCGTCCGCACCACCGACTGGGACAACGACCGGATACGCGACAGCCTGCGCGCCGACGTGGTCAGCGCCGAAGGGCCACTGGGTGGGGGTGTGTTCAGGCTGACCGAGGAGCCGCTCATGCGGTGCGCGGGCGACGGCTCCCTCCTTCAGTCCCTGCGTGTGGAGCCGGTCAACGGTGCTGAGATTCCTGCCGAGTTGAGCGTGCGTACGGAATCGGGGGCCGCGCTGCGAGTGGAGCGCGTCGCCGGGCCGGGCCGCTGCGTGCGGCTTCTCGTCCCCGCCGTCGAGACGGCGACCCGCGTCACCGTCGGCCTCCCGCAGGGGCGTGGTGGCATCGACGTACGCATCACCCCCCAACGCCAGTGGACCATCCACCTTGTCCACCACTCCCACCTCGACATCGGCTACACCGACCCGCAGGGCCGCGTCCTCGCCGAGCATCTCTCCTTCCTCGACTCCTGCCTGGAGCTCACCCGGGCCACCGACGACTGGCCCGCCGAGTCCCAGTTCCGCTGGTGCGTCGAGTCGTTGTGGTCCTTCCGGCAGTGGGCCGACGCCCGGCCCGCCGAACAGGTCGAGGAATTCGTACGCCGGGTGCGCGAGGGACGCATCGAGCTGACCGCCCTGCCGTTCAACCTGCACACCGAGACCTGCTCCACGGACGAGCTGCACGAACTCCTGCGCCTGGCCCACGACATACGCGACGAGCACGGCGTCGACTTCACCTCCGCCATGCAGACCGACGTGCCCGGAGCGGTCGTCGGCCTCGTCGACGCCCTCGCCTCCGCCGGGGTCAAGTACCTCTCCGTGGCGCACAATTGGGCCGGACGCTCGGTGCCCCACCTGGTCGGCGGAGAGAAGCTGCCCCGGCTCTTCCGGTGGCGCGCGCCCAGCGGCAACAGCGTCCTGGTCTGGGTCACCGACACCCCGCACGGCCTCGCCTACATGGAGGGCCCGCTGCTCGGCTTCGACACTGACTACGCCGACGTCGACGACCTGCTGCCGGTCTATCTGACGTCCCTGGCCACCAACCCGTACCCCTACCGCGGCGGCATCTTCGGCTGGGCCATGGACCACGCCGAGATCAAGCGAGAGCCCTACCCCTGGGACGTCCTCCATCTGCGTGTGCAGGGCAAGTTCGGCGACAACGCGCCGCCCCGCCGCATCATCGCCGACACCGTCCGCCGCTGGAACGAGACCTGGGCCCACCCCCAGCTGCGGCTCTCCCGCAACGAAGACTTCTTCAACGACGCCGAGGCCAGGCTCGGCGACGCCATCCAGACCTTCGAAGGCGACTGGACCGACTGGTGGGTCGACGGCGTCGGCTCGGGAGCGCGGCCGCTCTCCCTTGCCCGCACCGCCCAGTCCGTGGTCGCCGACGCCCAGACCATCGGCACGTTCGCGGGAGTCCTCGGCGCCACGGGGGCCGAGGAAGACACCCGCGACGCCGCCGGGGTCTACGAGGCGGTGTCGCTCTTCGACGAGCACACCTGGGGCGCCGGCGACCCGTGGACCCACGGCGACGAGGGCGGGCACTCCGGCGAGCACCAATGGCACTGGAAGTACGGGCAGGCGATGCGCGCCCACGACGACGGCCACGCGCTCCTCGCCCGTGCGAGCGCACGGCTCGGGCAGCGGCTCGCGGTGTCGCCGGGTGCCGTGGCGACGTACCACGTGATCAACACCTGCTCGTGGCCGCGCACCGATGTCGTCACTGTGTTCCTGCCCGAGAGCAGCGTCCCCCTCGGCCTGCCCGTGGCCGTGCACGACGCCCGCAGCGGCGTCCTGCTCGCCCACGAGGAACGGCCGCAGACCAACGACGACCACCGCGACGCCGGACGCTTCCTGGTGGTGCGGGTGGACGAGGTGCCGCCCGCCGGGTCGGTGCGCCTCGACATCACTGCCGAGGCAGCGCGGGCCGAGGGGCACGTGGGGACCACCGTGGTGAAGGCCGCCACCGGCTGGAACCCCACCGGCGGCACCGAGCGGGAGGACCCGGCCGAGACCGCCGCCGCGGCGCTCTCCCTGCCCGAACCGACACTCCTGGAGAACGAACACCTCGCCGTCCGGGTCGACTTGGCGCACGCGTGCCTCGCCTCCGTCATCGACAAGTCGACCGGCCGTGAACTCGTCCGCCAAGACGCCGTGGTCGGCTTCAACGGCTACATCCACGACAGCTACACCACCGCGGGCGCCTTCAACCACAACTCCAGCCGCACGACGGCATCCGACCGCCTCGAACACCTCGGAAGCCGAGCCGTCGCCCCGCCCGCCGCCCTCATCGCCCGCCGCTCAACGGCCACCGCCGAATCGATCACGTACGAGACCCGCCCGGCCGGGGCCAACCGGCTGCGCACCACCCTCACCCTGCCCGTCGGCGTGCCCCGCCTCGACATCGAGAACCGCCTGGACAAGGACGCGACCCTGGGCAAGGAGAGCGCCTACTTCGCGTTCCCCTTCTCCTTCGACGACCCGGCCGTACGCATGGAGGCATCCGGCGGCCTGACCGGCAACACCCTGCCTGTGGTGCCGGGTTCGGCGCTGCACATGCGGGCCGTGCGCCGCTGGGTGACCCTCGCGGACGACGGGCTCGCGGTGGCCTGGTCCACGCAGGACGCGCCGCTGGTGCAGTTCGGCAACATCGCCCTGCCGTACGCGCCCTTCCCCAAGACGATGGGCCACGACGAACCCGCCACCGTCTTCTCCTGGATCCACAACAACCTCTGGGACACCAACTTCCCCAGCGAGCAGGGCTTCGAGTTCACCTACCGCTACAGCCTGGCCTGCGCCGCCTCCGCCGACGGGCTCGGCCCCGCCACGGCGGCGGCCTGGAGCCGCCCGCTGCGCGCCGTGCGGGCCAGGGGGCCGGAGGGCGGCGGGCAGGCGTCCCTCGCCTTCGCCGACCTCGGTGACCCCCGGGTCCGCCTGGTCGGCGCCACCGCACCGGGCCCCGGCGAAGTCCTGCTGCGGCTGCAGTCCTTCGCCGAGGAGCCGGTGGACTGCCCCGTCTGCGTCCACTTCCCGGTGGCTGCGGCGCATCGGGCGGACTACTTGGGTGCGGCGGGCGACGAACTGCCCCAGACGGACGGCGAGTTGACCATCACCCTTCCCGCGCTCGGCACCACCGCCGTGCTGTTTGTACGTCCGTGAACGAAGGAGCATGCGTGTACCGGCTCGACCCGCGTTACGCCCCGGCACCGGGGACCGTGCTGACCTCCGGCTGGCATGCCGTGGCGGCCCAACTGCCGCCAGGGCCCACGATCGTCGCCGTCGAGGGTCCGTCGACCGCCGACTGGGCGACCATCGCGGCACGGCTGACCGCCGAATGCCCGGCCCCCGTCCACACTCTCGACATCCGTACGCACTACGCGCCGCCCGCGGAGGTGCGGCGCCGCACCATGAGCCCGGCCGACACCGCGGACCCGTACTACTGCCGCCTGGCCGAGAACCCCCTGGACGATCTCTTCGACCAACTGCCGCAGACATCAAGGCTCTTGGGGGATGAACTTCTTCTGATCGTCTATGGTCCTGGCGCCTCGCTCGTCGCACACGACGTGCTCTGGTACGCCGATCTGCCCAAGCGGTACGCCGAGTCGGCCGTGATCGCCGGGACGGGCGGCAATCTCGGACTGCCGGGTGAGCGCGCCGAGTTGAAGCGGCTCTTCTACGTGGACTGGCCGATGCTCGACCGCCACCGTGACGCCATCGCGGACCGCCTGGACGGCTGGCTCGACGTGCAGGACCCCGGGCGCCCCGTGTTCCTCGACGGCGACGGTCTGCGGACCTGCTGCGCCGACCTCGCACGCCGCCCCGTGCGCACCCGGCCCTTCTTCAACTCGACGCCCTGGGGCGGCCATTGGGGCCAACGCGAACTCGGCTTCAACCCTGGCGGGCGCAACACGGCCCTCGGCTACGAACTCATCGCCCCCGAAGCGGGCATCCTCATCGGGCACGGCCCCGGCATCCAGGCGGAAGTGCCCTTCCAGCTGCTGTGCGTGCTCCACCCCGAGCAGGTCCTCGGCCCGGCGGTGCACGCCCGCTTCGGCACCTCCTTCCCGATCCGCTTCGACTACCTGGACACGGTGGGCGGCGGCAACCTCTCGGTGCACTGCCACCCCAAGGAGCCGTACATGCGGGAGCGGTTCGGCTGGGCGTACACACAGCACGAGACGTACTACATGACGCTCGGCAGCCCGGACACCCGCGTCTTCCTCGGCCTGCGCGAGGACGTCGACCTCGACCTCTTCCGCAAGGAGATCGAGGAGGCGGCCAACGACGGGGTGCCGATGGACCCCGAGGACCACGTCCTGACGTTCCCCGCCGAGCAGGGCCGCCTCTTCATGATCCCCGCGGGCACCCCGCACGCCGGCGGCGCGGGCAATCTCGTACTGGAGATCAGTGCCACCCCCTACCTCTACAGCCTGCGCTTCTACGACTGGCTCCGCCCGGACGCGGACGGCAACCCGCGCCAACTCCCTTACGAACACGGCCTCGCCAACCTGGAGACCGAACGGCGCGGTGATGCCGTCGCCCGCGATCTGGTGCAGGAGCCGCGCGTCCTGCGGCGCGGCGACGGCTGGCACGAGGAGTTGCTCGGCGCGCTGGACGAGATGTTCTACGAGGTACGCCGCCACACCCTCGCCGCGGGTGCCGCCGTGGCCGACGACACCCGGGGCCGCTTCCATGTGCTGAACGTGGTGGCGGGGGAGGGGATCGTCGTCGAGACGGCGGCGGGGGACCGGCACGCCCTCGCGTACGCCGAGACGCTGACGGTTCCCGCGGCGGTCGGTGCCTACCGGCTCGTGGCGCCGCGCGGCCCGGCGAAGGTGGTGAAGGCGCTGGTGCGGGAGCCCAACGGTTCATGACGGCTGTTCTGGAGATCGGCGGCACCCATGTCACCGCCGCGGTCGTGGAACCGGACGGCGCGCGGGTGAACCGCCGCGCCGACCGGCCGCTGGACCCGCGGGGTTCCGCCGAGGAGATACTCGGCGCGGTCGTCCGGTGCGCCGGGGAACTCCGGGCGCCCGCGGGCCTGGTGTGGGGCGTCGCTGTCCCCGGCCCCTTCGACCACGAGAAGGGGATCGCACGCTTCCGGGGCGTCGGGAAGTTCGACGACCTGTACGGCATCGACGTGCGTTCGGTGCTGCTCGCCGGGGTGTGGCCGCGGCCGGCCGACGTGGTCTTCCTGAACGACGCGCACGCGTTCCTCCTCGGCGAGTGGCGCGCGGGCGCCGCGCGCGGTGAGCGGCGCTGTGCCGGGATCACGCTGGGGACGGGCGTGGGGTCGGCCTTCATCGTCGACGGGGAAATCCGCCGCGACGGCCCGGGTGTGCCGCCCCAGGGGCGCGTCGACCTGCTGAAGTGGGCGGGCGTACCGCTGGAGGACACGGTGTCGCGGCGGGCCGTCCTCGCCCGGTACGGCGACCCGGACGCGGACGTGCGCGATGTCGCCGCACGGGCCCGGGACGGCGATCGGCGGGCCCGGCGAGTCCTCGACGAGGCGTTCACCGCCCTGGGCGCGGTCCTGGCGCCGTGCCTGCGCGACTTCCGCGCCTCGGCGCTCGTCGTCGGCGGCTCCATGGCGCAGTCCTGGGACCTGGTACGCCCGTCACTCCGGTCCGGACTGGGGGATACTCCGGTGAGCGTACGCAGGGGTCTGCTGGGCGGGGACGCGGCGCTGGTGGGGGCCGCGGGGTATGTCAGCGCGTCGAGCCGCTGACGCCCCCCGTAGCGGACCAAACGGAGAGAGGAACCACGGCCGATGCCCGAGCCGCAGGCGCCAAGAGGGGGCAAGACCACCCTGCGGGACGTCGCGGAACGCGCGGAAGTCAGCACGATGACCGCGTCCCGTGTCCTGCGGGACGACCCCCGCGTCCTGCCCGCCACCCGCGCAAGGGTCCGCGCCGCCGCCGCGGAACTCGGCTACCGCCCCAACGAAGTGGCCCGCAGCCTCCGCCTCGGCCGAGGCACCGGCCTGGTCGGTCTCGTCGTCACGAACCTCGCCAACCCCTTCTACTCACGCCTCGCCCTCGGCGTCGACTCCGTGGTGGCAGGAGACGGCCTGAAGACCGTCATCGGCAACACCGGACAGAACCTGGACAGCGAGCGCGAACTCGTCGCCGACCTCGTCGCCCGCCGCGTCGACGGCATCATCGCCGTGCCCGCGGCCGCCGACCAGCGGCATCTCGCCGCGGCGGCGGCCGATGGCGTACCGGTGGTGCTCGCGAGCCGCCCGCCCGAGGGGTTCGCCGCCGACTGCGTCCTGGTCGACGACTTCGGCGGCGCCCGCGACGCCACCGCCCGGCTGATCGCCAGGGGCCACCGCAGGATCGGGTTCCTCGGCTCCCCGCCCGCCGTCTACACCGGCACCGAGCGCCTGCGCGGCTACGCCGACGCCCTCGCGGACGCGGGAATCCCGCTCGACGAGAGCCGCGTACGAGCGGGCCAGACCGAACCGCGCGAGGCCGAGCGCGCCGCGGCCGAGCTGCTCGCGCTGCCCGAGCCGCCCACCGCGCTGTTCTGCTCCAACAACCGCAACACGATAGGGGCGTTCCGCGCCATCCGCGCGAGCGGCACCGACACCGCCCTCGCCGGCTTCGACGACTTCGAACTGGCCGACGCGCTGGGCCTTCCCCTCACCCTCGTCGCGTACGACAGCGACGAACTCGGCCGCGCGGCGGGCCGCCTCCTCGCCGACCGCATGCGGGAGAAGAAGCCGGACGCCGCGCCCCCCGGCCCGGCGCGGCGCATCGTGATGCCCACCAGCCTGGTGGAGTACGGGACTTGAGGCCTGACCGGTGGGGGCCCTGCGGGATCAGGGCCCGGCGGCCCGTCGCGTGGGAGAATCCGGGGCGTGGACGCGGGGATCCTCGAGCGGGATCTGCAGCTGGCGCGACTGGCCGCCGCCGCGGGGGAAGCGGTCGACGGCGCGGGCTCGGTGGCGCTCGTCTTCGGCGAGGCGGGGATCGGCAAGTCGAGTCTGGTGAACGCGCTGCGAGGGGCCCTGTCCCCGCAGGCCCGGGTCCTTGTCGGGCAGTGCGACGACCTCGCGACGCGGCGCCCCCTCGGCCCCTTCAGGGACCTGGCAGGGAGCGTCGGTCCTGACCTCGCGCGGGCGGTGGCCGAGGGCGGCGACCGGCATCGGGTGTACGAGGCGCTGTGGGCCGAGCTGACCGACGGGCCCCGCACGGCGGTGCTCGTCGTAGAGGACGTGCACTGGGCGGACGAGGCCTCGCTCGACGCCCTGCGGTTCCTGGTACGCCGCGTGGACCGGCTGCCCGCCGTCCTTGTACTGACCTACCGTGACGACGAGTTGGACCGCGAGCACCCGCTGCGGGACCTCCTGGGGCAGGTGTCGCGGGCGGCCCGTGTGCACCGCGTCCCCCTGCCGAGGCTGTCCCGTGCGGCGGTCCGTGAGCTGAGCGCCCCGAGCGGCCTCGACCCCGCGCAGGTGTACGCCGTGACATCGGGCAACCCCTTCTACGTCGCCGAGGTCGTCGCGGCGGGCGGCACCGGGGAGGTGCCGCCGACCGTGGTCGACGCGGTCCTCGCCCGGCTGCGCGGCCTCTCCGCCGCCACCAGGGACACCCTGGAGCAGCTCGCCGTGGTGCCGTCCGCGGTCGAGCGCGCCCTCGTCGATGCTCTACTGCCGTCGGGCGTGGACCAGTTGGCGGCTGCGGAGCGGCACGGGCTGCTCCTTGTCTCCCCCGAGCGCGTCGCGTTCCGGCACGAGATCATCCGCCGTGCCATCGCCGACTCGCTGCCCGCCGCGCGCCGCATCCAGCTCGACCGGATCGTCCTCGCCGCCCTGGTCGGCCTGCCCGGCGCCGACGCGTCCCGCATCGTCCACCACGCGGCACAGGCGGGGGACCTGGACGCCATCGCGCGGTACGGCCCCGACGCGGCCAGGGACGCCGCGCACACCGGCGCGCACCGCGAGGCCGCCGCCCAGCTGCGCCTCGTCCTGCGGCAGCGGCAGCGCTTCGGCCCGGCCGAACTCGCCGGCCTCCTGGAGCGGTTCGCGGTGGAGAGCTACACCATCGCCGACTCGCAGGCCGCCGTGCGCGCCGAGCGGGAGGCCGTCGAGCTGCGCAGGGCCCTGGGCGACCGCCGCGCCCTGGGCGCCGATCTGCGCTGGCTCTCCCGCATCCACTGGTGGGCGGGCGACGCCGACGCGGCACAGGAGGCCGCCCGCGAGGCCATCGACGTACTCGAACAGGCCGGGGACGAGCGGCTGTTGGCGCTTGCGCTCAGCAACACCGCTCAGCTGCGCATGCTCTCCGACCGGTACGCCGATGCGATCGGCTACGGCGAACGCGCCATCACCCTGGCCCGGCGGACGGACGACGCGGCGATCCTCGCGCACGCCCTGAACAACGTCGGCACCGCCCGCTGGCGCGGCGGGGACCCGCTGGGGCGCCCGCAGTTGGAGGAGAGCCTCGCGGTCGCGCTGAAGGCCGGCGAGGCCGAGCACGCCTGCCGCGCCTACGCCAACGTCATCTGGACGCTCCTGGAGAACCTCCAGTTCAGGGAGGCCGACCGGTTCCTCGCACCCGCCCTGGATTTCGCCGACCGGACGGAGCAGCTGGGGTTCCTCTGCTACCTCCAAGTCGAGCTCGCACTGCGGAAGTTCGCCGCCGGGGCATGGGACGACGCGGAGCGGTACGCGGGGTTCGGCGACGTCGGCGCGTTCCCGCCCGCCCGCTGCCCCGCCCTGACCGTCCTCGCCCGGGTCCGGATCCGGCGCGGCGCACCCGGCGGCGATGAACTCCTCGCACAGGCCGGGCGGATCGCCGCCCGCACCCGGGAGCTGCAGCGCACGGCGCCGGTCGCCGCGGCCCGCGCGGAGGCCGCCTGGCTGCGCGGTGACCACGCCGCAGTGATCGCCGCGGTCGAACCGCTCTACGCACAGGCCCGCCGGCTTGGCGCCGCGCCGTACCGCTCGGAGCTCGGCCACTGGCTCGCCAAGGCCGGGCGGCTCGTGCCCGATGACGGTTCCGGGCATCCGTACGCGTTGCAGGCGGCGGGCCACTGGCAGCAGGCGGCCGCGGCCTGGCAGGCGGCGGGCTGCCCCTACGAGCACGCGGCGGCCCTGGCGCAGAGCCCGGACCCGGCCGACAAGCTCGGTGCGCTCGCCGCACTCGACGCCCTGGGCGCCGTGCCGCTGGCCAGGATCGTCCGCGCCGAGCTTCGGTCGCTCGGCGTGGCCCGGATCCCCCGCGGCCCGCACGCGGCGACCCGCGGCAATCCCGCGGGCCTCACCGGACGCCAACTCCAGGTCGTCCGGCTGCTGATGGAGGGCCTGACGAACATGGAGATCGCCGGGCGGCTCGTCCTGTCCGTCCGCACCGTCGACAACCACGTCCGCGCGGCCCTGGAGAAACTCGGCGCCCGCAGCAGACGCGAGGTCGCCGCCCGCATCGCGGACCTCGGCCTGCCGCCCGGCGGCGAAAAGTAGGTACCCGCAGGCGTGAGCTGGGTGACGGGCACGGATGCCGGGGCCCGGCACCGCGCGTAGAAAGAGGCGGACGGGACTCACGTATCCAGCACGGGGGAGCACATGTCCAAGACGCCCGCACAAGCCGCACGGCATGAACTGATGGAATTCAAAGGGGAGTTGATCGGCCCGGACGACTCCGCGTACGAGCAGGCCCGTACCGTCTACAACGCGATGGTCGACAAGCGGCCCGCTCTCATCGCCCGCTGCACCGACGGCGACGACGTGGCCAGGGTGATCCGCTTCGCCCGCGAACACCGCCTGCCGCTCGCGGTGCGCGGCGGCGGCCACCACGGAGCGGGCCTGGGCACCTGCGAGGGCGGCGTGGTCGCCGACCTGTCACCGCTGAAGTCCGTCGAGGTCGACCCGGTGGCCCGCACGGTCCGGGTCGGCGGCGGCTGCGTCTGGGGCGAGGTGGACCGCGCCACGCACGAGCACGGCCTGGCCACGCCGAGCGGCATCATCTCCACGACCGGCGTCGGCGGTCTCACCCTCGGCGGCGGCCTCGGCCATCTCACCCGGCGGTTCGGACTGAGCATCGACAACCTCATCGCGGCCGATGTCGTGCTGGCCGACGGCAGCCGGGTGCGGGCGAGCGCCGACGAGAACGCCGACCTGCACTGGGCGATCCGCGGGGGCGGCGGCAACTTCGGCGTCGTCACCTCCTTCCTCTTCCGCCTGCACGAGCTGAGCACGGTCGTCGCCGGGCCCACCTTCTGGCCCGCCGAGCAGGGCGCCGAAGTCCTCGCCGCCTACCGGGAGTTCCTGCCGCGCGCGCCGCGCGAGGTGAACGGCTTCTTCATGTACGGCACCGTTCCCCCGGCCCCGCCCTTCCCCGAGGAGCTGCATCTGCGCAAGGTCGCCGGCGTCGTGTGGTGCCACACCACCGACGACCCCGACGCGGCGGCCCGCGCCATGGCGCCGCTGCTCGACGCGCTGCCCGAACCGGCCCTGCACGCCGTCGCCCCGATGCCGCACCCCGCGCTGCAGTCCATGTTCGACGGGCTCTACCCGCCCGGCGACCAGTGGTACTGGCGGGCTGACTTCGTCGACGAGATCCCGGACGAGGCCGTCGCCCTGCACGCCAAATTCGGCGCCGAGGTACCGACCATGCAGTCGACGATGCACCTCTACCCCATCGACGGCGCGGCCCACGACCACGCCTCGACGGACACGGCCTGGAGCTACCGAGGCGCCCGCTGGGCGTGCGTCTACGCGGGCGTCGACCCGGACCCGGCCAACGCGGAGCTCATCAAGCGCTGGACCGTCGACTACTTCGACGCCCTGCACCCGTACACGGCGGGCGGCGCCTACGTGAACATGATGATGGACGAGGGGCAGGACCGCGTACGGGCGAGCTACCGCGACAACTACGCACGTCTGGCCCGGGTCAAGGCCGCGTACGACCCGGAGAACGTCTTCCGCCTCAACCAGAACATCGAGCCGTCGTAGGGAGCAGAGCGCAGGGAGGCGCGGCGTAGCCGTAACCCCGAAAGGCCGTCCCGACGCGCCCCGGTGCCGGGGCGGCCTTAGCGTGACAGCCATGTGCTGGAGCGCGACGGCCGATCTCGTGGTGGGCACGGCCGTCTCCGCCGTGGGTGTCGTCTGTGTCGCCCAGGCGGCGCGGCGCCCCCGTGACCTGCCCATGGCCGCGCTTGTGCTGCTCCTCGGCATCCACCAGATCATCGAGTCCGTGGTCTGGCGCGGCGACGGCGGCACGGGAGCCGCCACCACCGCCTGGGCGGTGATCGCGCTCCCGCTGCTGCCTCTGTGGCTGCCCGTGGCGGTGCTGTGCGCGGCGCCGCAGACCGCCCGCCGCCGGCTTCTCTTCCCGCTCGCGGCGGGCATCGCGACGTCGGCGGTGCTCGCGTACTACCTGGCGACCCACACCGTGACGGCCGACATCCGCGGCCACACGGTCGGGTACGGCTTGGGCCTGCCGCATCCGGCACCGGTCGTCGTCGGCTACCTCATCGCCACCATCGGCTCCCTGCTCCTGTCCGGCGACCGGGGCCTGATCCTGTACGGGATCCTGGCCGCCGTCGGAGCGGCGGTGTCCGTGGCGCTGGGGCGGCAGGAGTACCTCTCGACGTGGTGCGCGCTCGCCGCGCTGTCATCGGTGGTCCTGCTGCGCTGGGTCAGAACGCGTCGTCCGCCAGCTCGACGGCCGTCCGGTCAAGGCCTTCAAGAAGCGTGAACTGGGCCTCTGTCCTGGGCAGTTCATGGCGGAAGAAGTAGCGGCACGCGCCGCGCTTGCCGTCGTGGAAGGCCTCCGTTCCGGGCACGGCCGCAAGGAACTGCTCCAGCCACATCCAGGCGGCGACGACATGCCCGACGGCTTCCAGGTAGACACTCGCGTTGGCCAGCGCCGTCTGGGGATCGCCGGTCGACCACAGCCGCTGGGTCACCTCCACCGCACGCGCCACGGACGCGTCGAGCGCACGCCCGTACCCGGCCGCGGAACCACCCGCGGCGGCGGCGCGGGCGGTCGTCGACGAGATCCGCTCGACGAGCAGCAGAAGCCCGGCGCCGCCGTCCATGACGACCTTGCGGCCGAGCAGATCGAGGCCGTGGATGCCGTGCGTGCCCTCGTGAATGGGGTTGAGGCGGTTGTCGCGGTAGAACTGCTCGACGTTGTACTCGCGGGTGTAGCCGTAGCCGCCGTGCACCTGGATCGCCAGGCTGTTGGCCTCCAGGCACCACTGCGACGGCCAGCTCTTCGCGATCGGGGTGAGCACGTCGAGCAGCAGCTTCGCCTCGGAGCGCGCCTGCGGCGAGGTGCCCGTGTGCTGCTCGTCCAGGAGCCGCCCGCAGTACAGATTGAGCGCCATCGCACCCTCCACGTACGCCTTCTGCGCGAGCAGCATCCTGCGTACGTCGGCATGCGCGATGATCGGGACCTGCGGTGACTCAGGGTCCCTGGCGGTGACCGGCCTGCCCTGCGGGCGGCTGCGCGCGTAGTCGAGCGCGTGCAGATAGCCGGTGTAGCCGAGGGCGGTCGCGCCGAGGCCGACACCGATCCGGGCCTCGTTCATCATGTGGAACATATAGGCGAGGCCGTGGTTCGCCTCGCCGATGAGGTGGCCGACGGCGCCGGGCTCGCCGCCCGGCCGATGGGCGCCCTCGCCGAAGTTGAGCAGCGTGTTGGTGGTCCCGCGATAGCCCATCTTGTGGTTGAGGCCCGCGAGCACGACGTCATTGCGCTCACCGAGCGAACCGTCCTCGTCGACAAGGAACTTGGGCACGATGAACAGCGAGAGCCCCTTCACGCCGGGCGGGCCGCCGGGAATCCGGGCGAGCACCAGATGCACGATGTTCTCCGAGAGCTCGTGCTCGCCGCCGGAGATCCACATCTTGTTCCCGAAGAGGCGGTACGTCCCGTCGTCCTGGGCCTCGGCCCGGGTGCGCACATCGGCGAGCGACGAACCGGCCTGCGGCTCCGACAGACACATCGTCCCCAGAAAGCGTCCCTCGACCATGGGACGTACGAAGGTGTCGATCTGCTCCTTGGATGCGTGCGCGAGCAGCAGATTGGCGTTGCCCATGGTCAGGAAGGGATACGCCGCAGTGCCCACGTTCGCGGCCTGGAACCAGGCGAAGCAGGCCTGGGCCACCACGGCGGGCAGCTGCCCGCCGCCGATCTCGTGGTCCATGGCACTGGCGAGGAGCCCCGAATCGCCGAAGACCCGCAGCGCCTCCTTCACCTCGGGGATGACATGCACCCGCTCCCCGTCGAAGGTGGGCTCCTCGGCGTCGTTCTTCTTGTTGTGCGGGGCGAAGTGCCGCGTCGCGATCTGCTCGCTCAGCTCCAGGGCGGCGTCGAAGGTCTCGCGGGAGTGCTCCGCGTACCGCTCCCGGCCGGTGAGCGCGGGCACGTCAAGCCACTCGTACAGCAGGAAGTCGAGATCGCGACGGGACAGGAGCAGGGATGCCATGCGGTTTCTCCATGCGGTGACGGCGGTACCGATGCCGGGGCAGGCAGCCCCGCACCCCCGATACTAAGCGGTTGCTTACGGAATCTGTCGAGGGGCGCCGGCACGGGCGCCGAAGGCGAGCCCCCCCGCCGGTGGGCTCCCCGCCGACGGACACGGGCGGCACCCCTGAGCCCTCCCCAGAGCTCACCGATCCGCCCTCCGAGACTCCCTGCGAGGGCGTTCCCACGCCCGCCCCGACCTGCCCGCCCTCTCCGGAAGTGACGCCGAGCCCCGTGCCTGGTGTGTCCTGACGCGGCCGACGGACATCAGGGACACCTCAGAGTTACCGAGAGGCGAGTCCTCCCGTTCCTCCCGTTCGTCGGTCCCCAGCCAACGCCGCCTTCACCGACGTCGTATCCGCCGACGCCGACAACTCGGGAACACCCCTCGCCCCGCACTTCCCCCGCCTGCCCAGCCCACGGAACCGAGCGGCAAGGCCACCGAGCGGTCACGCGGTCACGCGGTGCCGCGCTGCTGCGGGATCAGGCTCGGCGGCAGCTCGCCCTGTTGTACGTTCACCGTCCTGACCGGCGACGGGACGCGGATGCCCTCGGCGCGGTAGCGCTGGTGGAGCTGCTTGATGAACTCGTGCTTGATGCGGTACTGGTCGCTGAACTCGCCGACGCCCAGGATCACCGTGAAGCTGATCCTGGAGTCGCCGAACGTGTGGAAGCGGACGGCCGGTTCATGCTCGGGGAGGGCGCCGTCGACGTCCTTCATGACGTTCTCCACGACCTCCGTCGTGACGCGTTCGACGTGCTCCAGATCGCTGTCGTAGCTGACGCCGACCTGGACCATGATGGACAGGTCCTGCTCGGGGCGGCTGAAGTTGGTCATGTTGGTGCCCGCGAGCTGGGCGTTGGGGATGATGACGAGGTTGTTCGACAGCTGACGCACCACGGTGTTGCGCCAGTTGATGTCGACGACGTAGCCCTCCTCACCGCTGCTGAGCCGGATGTAGTCGCCGGGCTGCACGGTCTTCGCCGCGAGGATGTGTACGCCCGCGAAGAGGTTGGCCAGCGTGTCCTGGAGGGCCAGGGCGACCGCGAGACCGCCCACGCCGAGCGCGGTGAGCAGCGGGGCTATGGAGACGCCGAGCGTCTGCAGGACGACGAGGAACCCGATCGCGAGGACCACGACGCGGGTGATGTTCACAAAGATCGTTGCCGAGCCCGCCACTCCGGAGCGGGACTGGGCGAGGGACTTCACGAGGCGGGTGACCACGCGGGCCGCCGTCAGGGTCGCCGCGAGGACGAGCAGCGCGGTCAGCGTCATCGTGACGTTGCGGCCGGTCCTCGGGGTGAGCGGGAGCGCCGCCGCGGCGACCGCCGCGCCGGCGGTTATCGCCGCGCAGGGGACCAGGGTGCGTACGGCGTCGACGATGATGTCATCGCCGCTCCAGCGGGTCCTGCTGGCCCGTTCGCCCAGCCAGCGCAGGATGACGCGCAGCAGCAGACCCGCCGCGATGCCTGCGGCCACCGCGATGCCGGCGGCGATCAGGTCGTGCCATGTGAGGGCTCGCTCCATCAGTTCATTCTCCAGGTTGTGCGGGCGCGCCGGACGTATGTTCGTGTCCGGCGTCGCGAGCGTCATCCTGCCCCATCGGCACAGCGATGCCGCCGGGGGCCCGCACCCAGCCCGCCGTCAACTCACCAGACGCAGGGCGACGTCCGACATTCCGATGCGGACGCTCTGACCCCAGGTCAGTTCAAGGGCGTCGCTCTCCACCCCGTCACCGAAGGCCACCAGGCGGTCCGACTCGACGGTGACGCGCAGCCGCTCGGCCGCCGCGAGGACCCCCTCCACGCGCGAGGTCCCGGTCGCGGGCGACGGCCACGCCTCCCGTACGAACCAGATGAGCCGCTGCTCGGCGGGTCCCGGCAGCGGCAGTGCGCTCCCGCTCTGCTGCCACAGCGAGCGCAGCCAGCCGGTGGCGCCGGTCCCGGTACCGACCAGGACACCGGACGAGGCCTGCGCCTCGGGGGTTGCCGTGTCGGTGTCCGGGCCGATGCGGTAGCGGGCGGTCTGGTGTCCTGGCGGGCCGAGGTAGATCTCGTTGAGGGCGAGCAGCCGCTGGGTGTCGTCGGACACGGCCTGGACCATGGTGAGTTCGTCCACGCCCGCTCCGGGTACGAGCGCCGCCGCGAGGAGCTTGGCCGCGTCCGCGCCCCGGTGGCGTACGAGAACCCCGGGATTGCGGCCGGGTTCGGTGTCGATGCCGATGACCGGCTGCCCGGCGAGATACTTCGCCGCGTTGGCGACGAGGCCGTCCTGCCCGACGACCACCACGACGTCCTCGGGCCCGAAGAGGAAGCGGTCGAGGTCGGCGCGCTCCACCCGCGCCCGCCGCCACCGCGCGGGCACGGCGGCGGCCACTTCGGCGAGTGTCCGGTGCGTGCGGTGATGCCGCTCGGCCACCTCCTGGATGCTCCGGCCGCGCGATGCGAGGAAGAACTCGGCCTGCCCGTGGGTGCCGTGCCGGGCGAGCAACTCCTCGTATTCGGTGGTGCGATGGACCAGGACCGCGCGCGGCGCGAGGCTCATGGGCGTTCACCCGCGCCGTGCCCCAGCTTGGCGAGCAGGCCCGTCAGGACGTCGGGGGAGAGGGTGAGGCTCTCGATGCGGGGGACGTTCTCGGCGAGCCGCGTCGCCGCGAGGGCGTGCAGGGTGGCCGCGTCCACCGCGGAGTGCGCCGCGAGCCAGGCGGCCTGGGCCGCGGCCTTCGCCTCGCCGACGGTGCGCGCCGACTCGGCCTCGGCGCGGGCAAGGCGCTCGGTGCGCTCGGCCTCCGCCTTGGCGCGCACGGCGTCCGCCGCCGCGTTCTCCTCGGCCTCGCGGCGGGCGTTGGTGCCGCGCTGCTCCACCAACTCCTCTTCCTGGCGGGCCAGTTCGATGCGGCTGGTCAGCTCGTTCTCCGCGATGGCCTTCTCCCGCTGGACGGCCACGGCCCGCCGTTCGTACGTCGCCCGGTCCGCGTCCTGCTGGATCCGCTCACGGGCTGGGGTGCGCAGCGCCCGCTCCACCTCGGGCTCGGGGCGGATGGCGACGACGCGGACGGCCACCACCTCGATGCCGGTGGCGGGCAGCCGGGGCTCCCCGGCGAGGCCTTCGGAGATCCGCTCGCGGACCGAGGTCACGCCGTCGGCGAGCGCATCGGACAGCGGCGTACGGGCCAGCACGTCGAGGGCGTTCTGCTGGGCGGACTCCGTGAGCAGGGCGGCGAGTTGCTCAAGGGGCGCCCCGCGCCAGGCTCCGGTCCCGGGGTCGACCGCGAAGTCGACACGGGCCGCCGCGAGCGCCGGATCGCTGATCCGGTACGTCACCGTGGCCTGCACGGTGACGTCCTGGAAATCGGCCGTACGCGCATGGAAGGTGACCGCCAACTCCCGGTCGTCGACCGGCACTTCGGAGATCGCCGCGCTGAGCGCACGGAACCAGAAGCTCAGTCCGGGCCCGTCGTGGACCAGCTTGCCGCGCTTGTGGAGGCGGATGTGGGCGGTGGGCGCGGAGCGCAGATGGTGCAGCCAGAGACGCCTGGTGATGTCGGCCATGATGGAATCCCTCCCCGTTCTCGTCGCATCGACGATATGGGGTGCTCCTGCTTATCGTCAAGGAGATGAAAAAAGGGAGGGTGATGGAGGCGATGGACTACCGCTTGCGGCCCACCCCCGCGTACAGCGGCACCGGAGTCCCGTTCCTGACCTCGTCCACGCCGAGCTCCGGATGCCAGTCCGGCAGCCACGCGATGCCGGGGGCGACAAGCTCGAAGCCCGCGAAGAACCGCTCCACCTCCGCGCGCGAACGCGGCACGAGCGTGACGCCGCCCGCCTTGTACATCTCGACCGCCTGCCGCGTCCGCTCCGGATCGAAGTCGCCCGCCATCTGGGACACGACCAGATGACTGCCCGGGGCGAGCGCCGCCATGAGCCGCTCCACGATGTCGTACGCACCGTCGTCATCACTGATGAAATGCATCAGCGCGACCAGCGACAGTGCGATGGGCAGGCTGAAGTCCAGTACGCCCTCGGCCTGTTCGAGGATGGCGTCCGGGTCGCGCGCGTCCGCCTTGAGGAACTCCGTCGCGCCCTCGGGGGTCCCGGTGAGCAGTGCCTCCGCGTGGGCGAGGACGATCGGGTCGTTGTCCACGTACACGACGCGCGCTTCGGGCGCCGCCGACTGGGCGATGCGATGGAGGTTGGGTTCGGTGGGGATGCCGCTGCCGATGTCCAGGAACTGGCGTATCCCGGCCGTCTCCGCCAGGTGCCGTATGGCGCGCCGCATGAACCAACGGTTGTGCTGCGCACAGTACTTGGTCTGCGGTTCGAGGGACTCGATCTGCCGCCCGAGCTCCTCGTCCACCGGGTAGTTGTCCTTGCCGCCGAGAAACCAGTCGTAGACCCGGGCGGGGTGCGGCTTGCTGGTGTCGATCGTCTCTGCGGAGGCGGGCGGGATCGCGGACATGCGTCAACTCCCTTGATGGCGGCGGGCGTTCGGGCGTACCCCAGGTACGTCGGGTACGCCCGGCCATCGTGCCCGGTCGGTGCACCGCCCTCAAGCGCCACTCGGATCCCGCAGCAGACTCCCCGCGCCCGGCACGACCGGAGGCAGATTCAGCTCGGTGAGGATCCGGTACGCCGTCGCGGTGGCCGCCGTCAGGACGGGCAGCCCCGCGGCGTCCTCCACCGCCTGGACCGAGGCCAGCGACGGCATCTGCACACACGCGGAGAGGACGAGCGCGTCGGCGCGGCTCAGGTCGAGGCGCTTCCAGTGCTCGCGCAGATCGGCGGGATCCAGACGGGAGACAGCCAGGTTGTCCGGCACCTCCAGGCTGAGCGCGTCCACCACCTCCACGCCCGCGTCCTCGATGTAGTCGACCACCAGCCGGGTCAGCGGCTTCATGTACGGAGTGACGATCGCGACCCCGGACGCGCCGAGCGCCTTGATCCCGTCGAGCAGTGCGCCGGCGCTGGAGATGACCGGCGCCGACGCGCCCTCGGACCGCAGCGCGGCGGAGATCTCGTCCTCCGCCACGCAGTGGTGGCCGGGACCCTGCGCCATGATCGCGACCAGGCAGGCGGTGGCGACCACGTCGGGCCTGGCGTCGGCGAGTTCGAGGGCCGCGCGCTCGGTCTGCGCGTTCATCGCCTTCAGCTGCTCGGGCGTCACATGCTTCATCCGCATCCGGCTGCTGTGGAAGACGAACCGATCCTGCGGGGCCACGGACTCGCGCTCGCGCAGCATGCGCGGCAGCTCCGTCTCCATCGTCAGGTTCGAGCTGGGCACGATCATGCCGATGTGGTGGTCGGTCGCGTTCGTCGCCTGCACTGCCACGGGTTCCTCCGGTGTCTCCCGTACGCCGATGCGTACGGCTATGAGTCCTCGGCAAGCCCCTCCCAGTGATCGGCGAGGGACGTGAGGAGTTGCATGACCTCTTCGCGCCGCTCCTCGCCGAACGGCTCCAGGAGCCGCTGGTCGAGTTCGCGGGCACGACGGTTGGATTCGCGGAGGGTGCGTTCGCCCTCCTCGGTCAGATAGAGCAGCTTGCGGCGGCCGTCGTCGGCGGCCGTCTTGCGCAGGATCAGCCCCCGGTTCTCCAGGCGCCGCGCCACGTCCGCCATCGTCGACGTGTCCAGGGCCACCGCCGACGCCATGGACCGCTGGTCATGTCCCGGCGAGGCGTCCACGGCCGTGAGCACCGCGAACTGCGGGCCGGTCAGCGTCGGGTCGACCGCACGGATCCAGACCGCGAGATACGCCTGGTACAGGCGCCGGACCTGGTAGCCGGGCGCGGCCGTGAGGGCGGCGGGCGGCCCGGGCTGCGCGTGCGTTGATGTGGAGGATTCGTCAGCCATGGGGCCCACTTAAGCACGGGGGTTGATCGCTTCGGTCGGTCAGGTCAGCATCGGGCGCAAGTCCTCGCGGAGGGCGGCGACGGCCGCCGGCGGGTTGTCCCAGAACAGCATGTGGCCCGCGTCGGGGATCTCGGAGAGGACGGCCGACGGGAGCAGTCGCGCCGCCTCGCCGGCGCCCGCCGCCGTGACGACGGGGCTGTCCGCGCCGTACAGCAGCGCCGTCGGACCGGGCACGGAGGGCCACCAGTCGAAGAAGTCCTCGGTCTCGAAGCCGCGGTGCGTCGCCGCGATCGCCTCCTCGTCGCAGCCGGCCAGCCAGCGGGCCCGCAGCTCCTGCTCCCTGCGGGGCCAGCGCGGCCACGACAGGGCCACCTCGTCGGCGTCCGTGCCGCGCCGCGCCTGGGCGAGCTGGTCGAGGAAGGCCCGCAGGGGCGTCGGATAGGGGTCGCGTCCCGGCCCGCTCATCGGCGGGTCGCCGAGCACCGTGCCGCGCAGCGCCACCTTGCCGCGGACCGCGGTGACCGCGGCGATCCGCGCGCCCATGGAGTGCCCGAACAGCACGGGACGTTCGAGGCCGAGTCCGGTCACGACGGCTTCGGCGTCCTCGGCGTACTCCTCCAGGGTGTAGGAGCCGCCGCCGTCGGAGAGCCCTCGACCGCGCACGTCGAGGACCAACGGCCGTACGAGATCGGTGAGTTCACGCGCCACGAAGTCCATCGTGACGGCCGGGCTCGTGATGCCGGGCAGGATGAGGAGCGGGGTGCCGGAGCCGCCGTAGTCGAGGACGTGCAGCCGGGTGGTCCCCGAGCGGACCCACCGTCCGATGGCGGGAAGGTCGGCGAGGTCGGCGAGCGCCGCCTGCGGCAGACAGCGGTCGTGCGGGGTGGTCATGCGGAGGTCCTCCCGGTGAGGGCGGCGAGGTAGTCGGTGGCTTCCTTGAGGTCGATGACGTCCCCGTACTTGGCCTGGATGTCGAAGAGGCTCGCCTCGTGCGGTCCATCGGCGCGGTCGCCCACGCACTCACGCGGTACGAGGACGGAGAACCCGCTCTGCACGGCGTCGACCGCCGACGCCCGCACACAGCCGCTGGTCGTCGCCCCGCACACAAGGAGCGTGTCGCAGCCGAGTCCGGTGAGCAGGGCGGCGAGCGAGGTGCCGAAGAACGCCGAAGCGCCCTTCTTCACCACCATCAAGTCCCCTTCCTCGTAGGGCAGTCGGGGATCGAGGGCGACTTCTTCGCTGCCCTCGACCAGCGACCGCATGCCCTGCGCCTTGTGCAGCCAGGTGACCGCGTCGCCCGCGGCCTCGGCGGGCGTGTAGGAGATCGCGGTGAAGATCACGGGCACCCCGGCCGGACGGCCGCTGCCGATCAACTCCCCGACCGCACCCACCACTTCGGACAGATCCGCACCCGAGGGGAACGCGTCCTCGGTGAAGCCGCGCGTGAGGTCCACGACGAGGATCGCGGGGCGGCCGCCGCGGCGTACGGGAGCGCCGAATCCGGCCCGTTCGTAGGTACGTTCCGTCTCCTGGCCGTAGTTCACGAGGTCCTCCTCGGCGTGCGCAGGGACCGCAGCTCCCGCGCCTGCGCGCCGAGTCGGCCCAGGAGCCAGCCCTCGAAGACGCCGAAGACGAAGGCTCCGGCGACGAGGCCGTACTTGGCGGCGGCGGGGCCGATGAGCATGGACAGGCCGTCGAGTTCGGATTCCGCCGGCACCGCGGGGCGGCTGGCGCCGGGAGCGACGGAGGGCAGGGGCGCGGCGGAGGGCAGGGACGCGGCGGCCGGTGAACGGTCCTGGTCGAGCAGACTGCCCAGGTTCTGGGCGAACTGCTGCAGGATCCGGTCGGACACCGTGGCGATCGCGCCCTTCCCGAACTGGGCGATCTTGCCCCGGATCACCAGATCCGTGGAGAGCTGGAGCAGCGCGCCCTCGGCGGCCGCGAGCACCTCAAGGGCGACCTCGGCCTCCGCGTCACCGCTCCCGTGGGTGTCGGCCCCGCGCGCCTGGACCCGCAGCCGCCGTCCCGTCGGGTCGACCTCCAGGAAGCGGACCGTGCCCGCGTACGCGGCGCTGATCGGGCCGACCTTGATCTTGACGGAGCCTCGCCAGGTGTCTCCGTCGCGTCCGTCGAGCGCGGCGCCCGGCATGCACGAGGCGACCCGCTCGACGTCGTTCATCAGGGTGAAGACCTCGTCGGGCGAGGCCTTCACCGGGACCGAGTTGGTGAGCTGCATCAGGACTCCTTGGGTCCGCGGGCACAGCGCCGGGCGACGGCGCACCCGTCGATCGCCTCGACGATGGTCTGGTAGCCGGTGCACCGGCAGAGGTTGGCGGCGACGACCTCGCGTATCTCGTCCTTGGTCGCCTCGGGGCGCTCGGCGAGGAACCCCTCGGCGAGCATCAAGAAGCCCGGGGTGCAGAAGCCGCACTGGAGACCGTGGTGTTCGCTGAACGCCCTTTGCAGATCGTTCAGTTCGGCCCCGTCGGAGAGCGACTCGACGGTGCGGATCCGGGCGCCCTCGGCCTGCGCCGCGAACATCAGGCACGCCCGTGCGGGCCGGTCGTCCACCAGGACCGTGCACGCGCCGCAGATGCCGTGCTCGCAGCCGACATGGGTGCCGGTGAGCCGCAGGTCGTGACGGAGCACGTCGACGAGGGTGCGCCGGGGTTCGGTGATCACCTCGTGCCGCTCGCCGTTGACGTCGAGGGTCAGGAGGAGCACGTCGGCGGTGTTGCCGGTGCCGGTGGTGATGTCGGTCATCGGGAGAGCTCCAGGTTCAGGGCGCGGTGCACCGTCTCCGGCGTGATGGGGGTGTGGTCGAGCTCCACGCCCGTGGGGCGCAGGGCGTCGTTGACGGCGTTGAGCACGGCGGCCGGCGCCCCGATGGTGCCGCCTTCGCCCGCGCCCTTCGCGCCGGTCTCGGTGAACGCGCAGGGTGTTTCGAGGTGGTGGATGAGCACGTCGGGGATCTCGTGCGCGGTGGGCACCTTGTAGTCCATGAAGCTGGTCGCCGACGGCTCGCCCTGCGCGTCGTACGTCACCTGCTCGAAGAGCGCGCCCGCGATGCCCTGCGCGATGCCGCCCCGGCACTGCCCCTCCACCACCTGCGGGTTGATGGCGACACCGCAGTCCTCGACGCAGACGTAACGCAGGATCTCCACCTGACCGGTGCCTTCGTGGAGTTCGACGACGACGCCGTGGGTGGCGTTGGAGAAGGTGCCGTCGCCCAGGACGTCGAAGGTGGCGGTCGCCGAGAGCCCCGGCTCGATGTCCTTGGGCAGCAACTGCGCCTGGAGGTAGGCGACATCGGCGATCTCCTCGTACGTGAGGACCCTGCCGTCACGGTGCCGAGCACACCCGGCCGCGAGCTCCACCTCCTCCGGGCCGGTCTCCCACCGCGCCGCCGCGATCCGGCGCAGCTTCTCGCCGAGCTTCGCCGCGGCGACCCGTACCGCGCTGCCGCCGATGGTGATGGAGCGGCTCGCGAAGGTCCCGAAGCCGTAGGTGACCCGGTCCGTGTCGCCCTGATGAAGCCTCACCTTGCCGATGTCCAGGCCGAGTTCGTCGGCGACGATCTGGGCCATGGTCGTCTCGTGGCTCTGCCCGTGGCTCATGGTGCCGGTGGTGACGGTCACCGCGCCGGTGGTGTCCATCCGCACCTCGGAGATGTCGAAGCCGGGGACGACCCGCATCTTGCGCTGCGCGAAGGCCGCCGAGCCGTAGCCGGTGCGTTCGCTGAAGCAGGAGTAGCCGATGCCGATGTGGCGTCCCTCGGCCGCCGCCGCGGACCGTTTCTCGTACCAGCCCTCGTCCTTGACGAGCCGCTCGCACAGATTCAGCGACTCCAGATAGGAGCCCGGGTCGTACGTGATGTTGTTGACGCCCGTGTACGGGAACTCGGTGATGACGTTGCGGCGCCGGATCTCGACCGCGTCCAGGCCCAGTTCACGGGCGGCCCGCTCGAAGAGCCGCTCCATCACCATCACGTACTGCGGCCGGCTCACCCCCCGATAGGGCGCGGTCGGCGCCTTGTTGGTGGTGACCGCACGGCCGCGCACCCGGTAGGCGGGCACCTTGTAGACGCCGGGCATCTCCGCCGACGCCATCAGCGGCTCGATGCCCGCCGTAAACGGATAGCAGGAGTACGCGCCCATGTCGCACACCACATCGGCGTCGAGCCCGAGGATCCTGCCCTCCCCGTCGAAGGCCGCGCGCACGTCGTAGTGCTGCTCGCGGGCGAGGAACGACGCGGACAGGGCGTCCTTGCGGTCCTCGATCCACTTCACCGGCCTGCGCAGCCGCAGCGCCGCCGCCGCGGCGGCGATCTCCTCGCGCCCGACGACGCACTTCTGGCCGAAGCCGCCGCCCATGTCGGGCACGACGACCCGGACCGCGCGCTCGTCGAGACGCAGGCATCCAGCGGCCACCGTCCGCACCAGGTGCGGGACTTGGGTACAGGTCTGCACGACGAGCTGTTCCTCGCGGTCGTCCCAGTGGGCGACGGCGCCCCGCGTCTCCAGCGGCAGTGCGTTCTGCCGTCCGGTCCGCGACTCGACGTGCACGACGTGGGCGGCGGTGTCGAAGATCCCGTCGATGCCGTCCGTGGCGAAGAGCGAGACGTCCACCAGGGTGTTGCGCGCCGCCTCGTCATGGACCAGGGGAGCACCGGCCGCCAGGGCCTGCGCCTCGGAGGTGACCGGTGGCAGTACGGCATAGGCGACCTTGGCCGCTTCCAGGCCGTCCTCGGCGGCGTACGCGTCACGCGCCACCACGATCGCGACGGGCTCCCCGACGTAGCGCACCCGGTCGCGGGCCAGGACCGGCATTGCGGTCGGCACGAACTCGGTGAGCGGGCGGCCCAGTTGGGCGGTGATGTCGGTCAGATCCAGGTCGTCGGCCGCGAACGCCGCCACCACGCCCGGCACTTCACGTACGGCGGTCAGATCGATCGACGTGATCTCGCCGTGCGCGACGGTGCTGCGGACGAACTGGGCGTGCAGCATGCCGGGGAGTGCGATGTCGTCTACGAAGCGCCCGCGTCCGGTGAGTAGCCGGGGGTCCTCACGTCGTGCGACGGACCGGCCGATCAACTGCCGGTCGTTCACTGGTTGGTTCATCGGCTGGTCGCCTCCTCGCAGACGTGCGGGACGAATGTGCGGATGGGGTGTTTGCGGTAGTGGGTGCTGCCGGACGTGTCGGCCGGGGGATTGACGGCTTGGGCTGCGGCGGCCGGGTACTCGGTGAACCGGCCGCGCCGGGTGAGTGCCTTCGCCGGCTGGTTCACCGGGACATCGCCTCCTCACAGGCGCGCTGGACCAGCGTGCGGACGAGTTGCTTGCGGTAGTGGGTGCTGCCGGACGCGTCCGCCGGGGGATCGGCGGCATCGACCGCCGCGGCGGCGCACTCGGCGAACGTGCCGCCGCCCGCGAGGACGGCCTCCGCTTCCGGGACCCGCGTCACCGCGGCGGCCACCCCGCCGAGCACAACCCGCCCGCCGCGCACCGTGCCGCCCTCGACGTCGAGGTCCACGGCGGCGGACACCAGGGCGAAGTCCCCCTGCCGCTCGGCGAATTCGGTAAGCGCGGCATGCGGCGCCGGGCGCGGGAAGACGATCTCGACGAGGATCTCGTCGAAGTCGAGAGCGGTCGTGTAGTAGCCGAGGAAGAAGTCCCCGGCCGCGATCCTGCGCTCACCGCGCGGCCCGTGGACCACGAACTCGGCGTCGAGCGCCAGCGCGAGCAGGCACCACTCCGCGGTGGCGTCGGCGTGCGCGATGCTGCCGCCGACGGTGCCACGCGTGCGGATCGGCAGGTGACCGATCCACCGCATGGCGTCGCGCAGCACCCCGAAGCCCGCCCCGAGGCGCCCCGCCGGGTCGCGCTCCACCGTGTGATGGGTGGTGAGCGCCCCGATGCGCAGCCCGCCCCCGGCATCCGTGCCCAGCTGGTCGAGTTCCCGCAGGCCGCCTATGTCGACCAGGTGCCGGGGCCGGGCGAGCCGGAAGTTCATCATCGCGACCAGGCTCTGGCCGCCGGCCACGACCTTGGCGTCGTCACCCAGCTCGGCGAGCAGCCGTGTCGCGCCGTCCAGGTCGCGGGCCCGGTGGTAGGCGAAGGGGGCGGGCTTCATGGTCCTCCTGTCGTACGTACGGTGCGTGCGGCCTCGGTCAGAGCGCCGCTTGCTCGGTGACCGGAAGCGGCGGTGCGGTAGCCGCGGGCTCCTCCTCGCCGTCCAGGGCACGCCCGTTCGTCTCCGGAGCCGCCACCGCCATCCATCCGACGGCCACCAGGACGGCCCCGCCGAGCACGGCGAACGTCAGCGGAAGCCCGAGCACCGGCCACATCACCGAACCGAAGAGCAGCGGCGCGAACCCGGTGAGCGCCCGGCTGACCGAGGACGCCCAGCCGAAGCCGCTGGCCCGCAGCGGAGTGGGGTAGAGCTCGGACACGTACGCGTACAGGGCGGGGATGGCCAGCTGCGCGAGGAAGCCGAAGACACCGATCGCCACCACCGAGCCGGTCGGCATGTCCCGCACCAGCGCGAACACCACCAGGGCGGCCGAGGCGACCGGCGCCGAAACACCGATCAGCCACTTGCGGCCGACGATGTCGACCAGAGCGGTGGAGACCAGGACGCCGACGATGCCGACACCGCTCATCAGGGTCGTGCTCATGAACGCCGCGGTGTCCCCCTGGCCCTCCTCCTTCAGGATCGAGGGCATCCAGCTCAGCGCCGCGTAGTAGACGAGCATGATCGTGGCGAAGAGCAGCCAGGCGGCGGAGGTGATGCGCGGGCTGAAGCTCCAGATGCGGCGCAGTTGATCGGCCGCTGCGGCCACTCCGCGCGGGCCGTCGTCCGGCACCGGCTCGGGGATGACGTAGGGCTCCACGGGAGCGCCCGTCCGCGCCACCAGGTCGTCGATGACCTTCCGCGCCTCGGCCTCGCGCCCCTTCTTCGTCAGATAGATCGGCGACTCGGGGATGCCGCGCCGGGCCCAGAACAGGAGCAGCGCGGGCAGCACCATCGTCGCCAGCATCCACCGCCAGTTGCCGTCGAGGGTCAGCATCGCCGTGGAGACGAGCCCGCACAGGGTCACGCCCACCGGCCACCACGCGTCGAGCGCGGTGAGCACCCGGCCCCGGTACCTGCGCGGCGAGAACTCACCCACCAGGGCGTAGTCCACGGGGATGCAGCCGCCGAGCCCGACACCCGCGAGGAACCGCAGCGCGAGGAAGACCGGATACGTCGGCGCGAGTGCGCCGAGCACCGAGAACAGCGCGAAGATCAGCAGCGTGACGCTGAACGCCTTCTTGCGCCCGATCCGGTCGGCGACCGCGCCCCAGGCGACGGCGCCCACGGCCATCCCCACCAGGTTCGCGGTGGCGATGAGCCCGCGCTCGCTGAGCGAGAGGTCGAAGTGCTTGCCGAGGAGCGGCATGAGGAAGCCGTTCAACGCGATGTCGTACGCGTCGAAGAGGTAGCCGAGGCCACCGATGATGAAGATCTTTCCCTGGACGTTCCATCTCCAGGGCAGTTCCTGAACGATCTGATCGCCTGTTTTCACGTTCGCTCCACGGAGTCGCGTCGGGGACGTTCTGCGGCGGTTGCGGGTGCCGGGTCTGCGTGGGGGGAGTGAGAGAAGGGGGAAGGGGGGAGGGGAGGAGGCTCAGCGGGCGAACTGGTAGGAGAACGCGCCGAGATCGGGGTCGTTGAGCGGGCTGCCGCCCCAGAGCCAGTCGTACGAGAGGTCGGACTCGCCGTCGAAGTCGCGCCGGAGCTTCTCGTCCCTGGCGCGCTGCTCGGGTCCGTCGGGGAAGTGGTAGAAGGTCTTGTTCTGCAGCGAGGCGTCCTGGACCATCCCGGCGTGCTTGGCGCGTCGGTCGACATAGCGGCGCAGCGCCCCGTCGATCCCGCCCGCCGTGACCGCGCCCAGTTCCTCGGCGAGCACGGCGGCGTCCTCCATGGCCTGCGACGCACCCTGCGCCTGGTAGGGGAGCATCGCGTGGCAGGCGTCGCCGAGCAGCGCGACCCGGCCGTCGAGCCACACCGGGTCGCGGCGCCGGTGGTAGAGCGCGAAGCAGGACACGTCCTCCTTCGCCTTGGACAGCATCGCCGGGACCCGGTCGTCCCAGCCGGGGAACGCGTCCACCAGGTCCTGCGCGGTGGCCGCGACGGACCACTTCTCGGCGACCTCGTCGGTGCAGGGCACACAGGCCACGATGTTCAGGAACTCGCCGCCGCGGATCATGTAGTGGACCAGATGCCGGTCGGGTCCGTACCAGATGGTGGACTGGTAGCGGTCGACCAGCCAGCGCGTCGCCGGGTCGGCGGCGATCAACTCGCCCGGAATCAGGGCGCGGTAGGCCATCTCGCCGGAGAACTGCAGGGTGTCGGGGGCGCCCATGAGGTCGCGCACCGCCGAGCGGATCCCGTCGGCGCCGATGACGAGGTCGGAGGCGAACCGCCGCCCGTCGTCGGTGACGGCCACCGGGCGCTCGGGGTCCGTGCGGTCGAGCTCGGCGACCATGCTCGCGGTGTGCAGCGCGACGACCGGCCCCGGGCCCGCCGGGTCGACGCAGGCGTCCATCAGGACGCGGTGCAGGTCGGCCCGGTGGTAGTGCCAGTACGGCGCGTTGAACTGGTCCTTGCAGCGCTGCCCGAGCGAGGTCAGGCCGATGACACTGCCGTCCTTCCAGCGCCGCCGCACCTGGTCCAGCGGCTCGGTGTGGATCGCCTCCAGCTGTCGCCGCAGACCGAGGCCGAGCAGGATCCGGCTGGCGTTCGGCGCGGTCTGGATGCCCGCGCCGACCTCGCCGAGCTGCGCCGCCTGCTCCAGCACGGTGACGCGAAGGCCGCGCTGCCGCAGTGCGAGGGCGGCGGTCAGACCACCGAGGCCGCCTCCGACGACGGTGACTTCAAACGACTGGCTGGACGCCACACTTCCTCCATCTTCCTTGTACGTATGGGCTGTTGGCGCGTGGGCTGTTGGCGTGCGGGTCAGCGCTCGGTGAGCCGGCCGCCCGTCACGACCTCGGTGTCGTCGACCGTGACCGTGCAGCCGCGCATGGCGATGTCGAGGTGGGCGTACGACTCACGCCCGAGGACCGGGTGGGGTCCGGTGGACCAGAGGAAGTTCCCCGCGAAGGCGCGGGCGTCCATGCCCATCAGGTCGTCCTTGCCGTACATCGCGGTGGCGAACCAGTCGGCGGTGCGCATCAGGCCCCAGCCCATGTGGGAGAGGCTGCGCGCCCACTGGTCGTCGGCGTCCTCGAAGAACGTGGAGAGCAGTTCGGCCTCGGCGCCGCCCGACACCTTCTCGATCTGACCGCCCGCGATCTGCAGGGTCACCGGCTGACGCACGTACTCCTTGAAGGGCAGCAGGATGTCGCCCTCGGCGAGCACGATCTGCCCGTCGGAGATCTCCGGCCAGCACAGCACCATCGTGCTCGGCCAGTGGTCCCAGCGGCCCGGGTCGTCGGCGAAGCCGCACTGGAACTCGGGCTTGGACCCCGCGAGTTGAATGGTCAGGTCGGTGCCGGCGTCGGAAGTGACGCGCATGACGGAGGACTGCTTGAGCAGCCGCACCCCTTCGAGCACCTCGTCCTTGTCCGCCTCCTTGGGGAGGTTGCGGATGAGGACGTCGGGCGCGTCGCAGACGAAGATGATGCGGGTGCCCGCGCGCAGGATCTCCTGCTGCACCGGCGCGTGGATGAAGCCTTCGCGGGTGAGGTCGACGACCAGGTCGGCGGATTTCAGCAGGTCCTGTGCGGTGGAGTCGTTGAGCACGGAGACCAGGCCGGGGCCCGCTCCGGTGTGGGTGCTCGGCATCGGCGCGGGACTGCCGCCGGGCACGGTCGCGGCGATGACATGGGCGCCGCAGGCCTTAGCGGCGCCGAACGCCGCCGCCACATAGTCACCGCGGCTGCCCGGCTCGGAGAGCACGACGACGTGCTCTCCTTCGCTCAGCTTGCACAGGCGCAGTTCACGGGTGAAGGCGTCGAGCAGATCGACGGACGAAAGATCGAACACGGGGAATCCCTTCTTTCGGGCTGCCGGGGCTGCCGGGGCATGCGGGCATGCGGGCATACGGGCAGCACGACTCCGGACACATCGTGCGAGGGGTATGGGGAGCTATGAGGGCAGCGCAGGCAGGCCTGACTGGCCCGCCGTACAGGGTCTGAACTGCGGATACGAGGCGGTGGGTGACCGCCCGACTGAGATAATCCGAACACGTACGATCTTCCTTGGCAAGGGGTCGCGCACGGAGTTAACACGGGGGTTTCTCGCTGCTTCCGACGCTGCGAAAGGGGTTCCCAGCCGCGTTTGGATATGAAAGTGTCCTGCCAAATATCCGGGGGCACGCGTCGACCCGCTGGTCAACAGCGCTGCCTCGGCCTCGATCTGGGGTGAAGAAGTGTTGCGTAACGAGACGCGGGGCCATGACCTCGCCTCACTGCGGCGGCTCAACACGACGGTCGTGTTGCGTGCCCTGCACCGCCGCAGCCCGCAGACGCTCGCCGAACTCGCCACCGGCACCGGGCTCTCCCGGCCCACCGTCGAGTCGGCCCTCGAAGAACTGGCCGCGCACGGCTGGGCGGGGGAGGTCGAGCGCGACGAGGGCGAGCGCGCGCCGGGGCGGCCCGCGCGGCGGTTCCGGTTCCGTGTGGAGGCGGGCAGGGTCGTGGGCGCCGACATCGGGCTGCACAAGATGGTGCTGCTCCTCGCCGATCTCGGCGGGACGGTCCTCGCCGCGCACCGCGAGGACATCGACCCGGAGCTGGGCGGAGCCGCGCGGCTCGACCTTCTCCGCAGGGGACTTGAAGGCTTTCTGGACGCGCACTCGGTACGTCGTGACACCATCCTCGCCCGCTGTGTGGGCGTACCCGGCGTCGTCGACTCCGGCGGCACCATCACCTCCCACGTCATCCCCGAGTGGTCCGGCGTCGGCCTCGGCCAGCTGCTCACCGACGGGGAGCCGGGGCACATGCCGGGGCACACGCCGGGGCACACGCTCGTCGAGAACGACGTGAACCTCGCGGTGCTCGCCGAGCGCTGGCAGGGCGCGGCCACCCTCGCCGGTGACGTCGTCTGCGTCCTGACCGGACACCGTGTCGCGTGCAGCCTCACCATCGACGGGCGGCTGCACCGCGGGCGGCGAGGCGGCGCGGGTGAACTGGGGCTTCTTCCGCTGCTCGGCATGAACACCGCGCAGGACGCGCTCAGTTGGAAGGGCGCCCGGCGCACGGGCGAGTCCGAGGTGGCGGCGCTCGTCCGTGCCGCCGACACCGGGGACCCGCGCGCCCTCGCCGCCGTCGCGGACTTCGCCGACCGCATCTCGCCGGGCATCGCGGCCCTCGCGCTCGCCGTCGACCCGGAGCTGATCGTGCTCACCGGCGGCGCGACCCCGCTCGGCGGCCATCTCGTACCGCTCATCGAGGAACGCCTTCGCCCGCTGACCCTGCACGTCCCGCGCATTGCCCTGAGCACGCTCGGCGGTCAGGGCGTGGCGATCGGCGCCGTACGCAAGGCACTTGACCAGGTCGAAGCCGGGCTCCTCGGGGGCCCGGCGGCGTAGGCCACCCGGAGCAGAAACCGAAGCGGAGGCGCGGATGCGCAGGAGAACTCTGCTGTACGGAGCGATGGCGGCACCGCTGCTCGCCGCCTGCTCCGGTCAGAGCGAGAGCACGGACACCGGCGGCGGCCGCACCACCCTCTCGTACGGGGTGTGGGACGTGGCCCAGGTGCCGGGACTGCAGAAGGTCATCGACGCCTTCGAGAAACGCAACCCGCGCATATCCGTGCGCATGGAGCTCACGCCCTGGTCGAGCTACTGGACGACCCTGAAGACCGCGATGCGCGGCGGCACGGCCCCCGATGTGTTCTGGATGAACGCGGTCAACTTCCAGCTGTACGCGTCCAACGGCGTCCTGGAGCCGCTGAGCGGCCACATCAAGAGTGACGCCACACCCGTGGACCGCCACCCCGCATCGCTGGTGAAGCTCTACTCCTACCAGGGCACCCAGTACGGCCTTCCCAAGGACTTCGACACGATCGGCCTCTGGTACAACAAGGCGCTCTTCGACAAGGCGGGCATCAAGTACCCGGACGCGACGTGGACTTGGGACGACGTGCGCGACGCGGCCGCCGAACTCACCGACCCCCGCAAGCGGGTGCACGGCATCGCCGCCGAGATGGACCGCCAGGGCCAGCTCTATCCGGCCATCCACGGCGCGGGCGGCTATGTCCTCAAGGACGGCAAGTCCGGCTTCGGCGACGAGCGTTCCATCGAGGGCCTGCGCTACTGGGATCCATTCGCAGCGCTCGGTCGCCAGGCCCGGAGTGAGGCGAACCTCGTGACCGTGTCGCGGAGCGGTATGGAGAACAGGAGATCGCAGATGCGGAGCGGCTGTATCGCGCTCCCGGCGAAGCCGGGCAACGTTCTCCGCACTATCCGAGGGGACCGGGATGAGGTGGGGAACGCGTGTTCCCTGTTCCGGCGTGTGTGCTCTGATCGTACGATCAGCGGCATGCAGCTCCGGTACGCCTTCAGGTTGTACCCGGAGCCTGGCCAGGCCCGTGCGCTGGCGCGGGCGTTCGGGTGCGCCCGCGTCGTCTACAACGATGCGGTGCGCGCCCGCCGTGACGCCCACGCCGAGCATCGCCCCTACCCTTCGCTCGGTCTGTTGTCCCGCGCTTTGATCACCGGGGCGAAGAAGCGCCCGGAACGCGCCTGGCTCGCGGAGGTGTCTGCGGTGGTCCTCCAGCAGTCCCTGCGTGATGTGGAGGCCGCCTACCGCAACTTCTTCGCCTCGCTGCAGGGGGAGCGCAAGGGGGTGAGGGTCGCCGAGCCGCGGATGAAGTCTCGTAAGGACAGTCGGCAGTCGATCCGGTTCACGGTGAACGCCCGCTGGTCGATCACGCCTGGTGGCCGGTTGAGCCTGCCGAAGATCGGGGCGGTGAAGGTCGCCTGGTCCCGCGCGCTACCGACCGTGCCGTCCAGTGTCACGGTGATCCAGGACAGTGCCGGCCGGTTCTTCGCGTCCTTTGTCATCGACACCGACCCCGCCGCCGACACGGCCCGGATGCCCGCCACCGGGCAGACGGTCGGCATCGACCTCGGCCTGACACACTTCGCAGTCCTCTCCGACGGTACGAAGATCGACTCGCCGCGGTTCCTGCGTCGGGCGGAGAAGAAGCTCAAGAAGGCCCAGCAAGACCTGTCCCGCAAGCAGAAGGGATCCAAGAACCGAGCCAAGGCCCGTGTGAAAGTCGCCCGCGCCCATGCCCAGGTGGCCGATGCCCGCCGTGAGTTCCACCATCAGCTCTCCACCCGCCTGATCGTCGAGAACCAAGCGATCGCGGTGGAGGACCTGGCGGTGAGCGGACTCGCGCGCACGAAGCTGGCGAAGTCGGTGCACGACGCGGGCTGGGGCTCCTTCCTGGCGATGCTCGACTACAAAGCCCACCGGTACGGGCGCACCCTGACCACCATCGGCCGGTTCGAGCCGACCAGCCAGGTCTGCTCCGCCTGCGGGCACCGCGATGGGTCCAAGCCCCTCGATGTGCGGGAGTGGACCTGCCCGGCCTGCGGCACTGTCCATGACCGGGACGTGAATGCCGCTCGCAACGTTAAATCGGCCGCCGGACTGGCGGTATCAGCCTGCGGAGCGCCGGTAAGACCAGAACCCGTTCTGGCGCAGCGCGAAGAAGCAGGAAGCCACGGAATCCCTACCGCTGGCCGTGCCACGCAGCGGCACGGCATCGGGTAGGGACGGCCAGAATCCCCACCCTTCAGGATGGGGAGCAAGCCAATGGACCGACATGATCAATCGCAGCTGGTCCTCGCCGCAGAGTGCGATGGTCGAGTCCAAGTGCCGAACCCTTACTGGCCGGAGAAGACCGCCATGGTTCACGACCTGTCCGCGATGGCCGGGCAGAGGTACGCCGTACCCGCGCTCAAGGGCCACGGCGGCGTCGCCGTCCTGCCTCTCGGCCCGACACCTGGAACTGGTCGAGCTTCGACGAGGTCTTCACCGTGTTGCCTTTCCGGGAGATGCTGGTCAACAGCGTGCTCAACATCGTGTGCCGGACCGTGGGACAACTGGTCTTTGCTCCCTCGCGGCCTACGCCTTCGCACGGATGCAGTTCCGGGGACGCAACGTACTGTTCGCGCTCTTCCTCTCCGTCCTCATGGTGCCGAGCTCGCTGCTTGTCCTTCCGCAGTACGACATCATCCAGCGGCTCGGGCTGCTCAACTCCGCGCCCGCGCTCTTCCTGCCCGGCATGTTCAGCGCGTTCGGCACGTTCATGCTCCGGCAGTTCTTCCTCTCGCTGCCCAAGGAGCTGGAGGAGGCCGCACGCATCGACGGCGCGGGCCCGTTCCGCATCTTCTGGTCGGTCATGCTGCCGCTGGTGCGTCCCGCGCTCGCCGCGCTCGCCGTGATCACCGCCATGTGGTCCTGGAACGACCTCCTCTGGCCGCTGATCGTCAACACCGACCCGGAGAAGATGCCGATCAGCGCGGGACTGACCTCCCTTGAGGGGCAGTTCGAGACCAACTTCCCCGTGATGATGGCCGGTTCGCTCATCGCGAGCCTGCCCATGCTGCTCGTCTACATCTTCCTGCAGCGGCACTTCGTGCAGAGCGTCGCGCTCTCCGGCTCCAAGAGCTGACTCCCCGTCCGGACATCTGGAAAGGCAACTCCCTTGATGCGACCGCTTCATATAGGCCTGCTCGGCGCAGGCGGCATCGCACGCGCCCATCTGCCCGGCTGGCTGGAACTGGGTGCCCGCGTCAGCGTGTACACCGTCGACGGATCGGCCCAGAAGCTCGCCGCCGAATTCGAGGGGCGCGCAGGGCGCAAGGGGCACGCGGTCACTGCCGTGCCGAGCCTCGACGCGCTGCTCGACGACTGCACCGCCGTCGACATCTGCACCCCCACACCCACCCACAAGGAACTCGCCCTCGCCGCCGTCGCCGCGGGCCGGCACGTCGTCTGCGAGAAGCCTCTGGCCCTGACCGCGCGGGACGCCGAGGAGATCGCGACGGCCGCCGAGGCGGCGGGCGTGCACCTGCACCCAGCCCATGTAGTGCGCTACTTCCCGGCGTACGCGGCAATGCAACAGGCGGTGGAGCACGGCGAGTTGGGGGACTTGGCGGTACTGCGGTTCACGCGGGGCGGGGCGCGTCCGCAGTGGGCGCCCTGGTTCGGCGACCCCGCCAAGTCCGGTGGCGTGATCATGGACCTGATGGTGCACGACATCGACATCGCCCGCTGGATCGCGGGCGACGTGGTCCGGGTGCACGCGCAGACCCGCGGCGTCGAGCACGCCACCGGCGCGGACGCCGAGGTCGTCTCCGCGACCGCCGTCCTCACCCACGCGTCCGGCGCCGTCAGCCATGTCACCGGCCTGTGGGGGCTCCCGGACCAGCGGTTCCGTACGACGTTCCGGATCGCGGGCGCCGACGGACTGCTGCGACACGACTCGACGTCCGTGCCCGGCTACCGCATCACCGCACAGGGAGTGCGCGCGGCCAACGAGGGCATCCCTTCCAGCCCCATGACGGAGAGCCCCTACCTGGCGGAGCTGCGGGAGTTCGCGGCGTCATGGCAGGAGGGCGGTGCCGCGCCACGGGTGAGCGCGCGGGACGGCATCGAGGCGGTGCGCATCGCCGAGGCGGTGGTGGAGTCGAGTCGTACGGGCCGCGCGGTCGAGATCCGGACGGACGCCAGGGCCAGTGAGGCCTTTGAGGCCATTCAGGAGGTCACGCGATGAAGGTCGCCGTGCTGTCGTTCGCCCATGTCCACGCGCGCGGGTATCTGCGGCTGCTCGCCCGGATGCCGGGAGTCGAGCTCATCGGCAGCGACCCGGACACCGGGTCGGCCGCGCCGGGTGAGGTGCGGGGTCGTGCCTTCGCCGACGATCTTGGGGTCGCGTACGCCGACTCATACGAGGAAGCCTTCGCCTGGTCCCCGGACGCGGTGATCGTCTGCTCGGAGAACGCCCGCCACCGTCCGCTGGTGGAGCTCGCGGCGTCGCACGGCGTGGACGTCCTGTGCGAGAAGCCGCTCGCCACGACGGTCGCCGACGGCGAGGCGATGCTCGCCGCGTGCCGGGCGGCCGGGGTACGCCTCGCGGTCGCCTTCCCGGTCCGCTTCAGCCCCGCGTACGCGGCCGTCAAGGCGGCGGTCGCCTCGGGCGAAGCGGGCAGGGTCCTCACCGTCTCCGGCGCGAACAACGGCGCGATGCCGACCCGGGCGAGGCGCTGGTTCGCGGACCCCGAACTCGCGGGCGGCGGCGCGCTGATGGACCACACGGTCCACATCACCGACCTCCTGGACGACCTGTTCGGCGACGCGCGCCCCCTCGACGTGTACGCGCAGACCAACAACCGTCTGTACGAGGGCGAGGTCGAGGCCGAGACGAGCGGGCTCGTCACCGTGACCTACGACAACGGCGCGGTCGCCACGATCGACTGCAGCTGGTCCCACCCGCGTTCCCACCACTCCTGGGGCGGGCTCGAACTCACCGTTGTCGGCGAGCGCGCGACGTTGGAGATGGACGCCTTCGACCAGTCGCTGCACGGCTACAGCGAACGCCGACGCCAGGGCCTGGAACTGCCGTTCGGGGCCAACCTGGACGAGCGGATGCTGCGGGCGTTCCTGTACGGGCCGCAGGACTCCGGCATGGATGTGGCCGACGGGGAGGGAGGCCTGCGGACGCTGAAGATCGTGGAGGCGGGCTATGCGTCGGCTCGGACGGGGGTTCCGGTGGCGGTTGGGTGACGGGGCCGGTCGGCGTTTTCGGCGGAGGGCGCGCGGCGAAGGGATCCGGCGGAGGGCCATCGGCGGTGGCGCGGGCTGGTGTGCGAAGGCCTTAACGCACGTCCTGGCTCGGTCGGACGGGATTCCGGTAGCGGTCGCCGGACGGGCCCGGTCGGCGGTTCCGGCGGAGGGCCGCGGCCGAGGGCGCCCCTGCCGATGGACCCGGCCGTGACGCGGACGCGGGCCGGTGCGTGAAGGCCCCACCTCGCGCGCCGGCCCGCTCTGCAAGCAGACGCCGTCCGCGTCGCCCGGGTTGCTCAGCCGCCGAAGAGCTGGGTCCAGTAGGTGCCCGCCGAGCCGCCGCCCGCGAAGCCGACGCCGAGGTGGGTGAAGGAGGGTTTGAGGATGTTGGCCCGGTGGCCGGGACTGTTCATCCAGCCGTCCACCACCTCGGCCGGACTGCGCTGCCCGCAGGCGATGTTCTCGCCTATCGCGCGGTGCGCGCTGCCCGCGGCGGACGCGCGGTGCCAGGGTTCGCCGCCGTCCGGCGACGTGTGGGAGTAGAAGGCGCGCGCGACCATGTCCGTGCTGTGCCCCTGAGCGGCCACGGTGAGGAGAGGGTCGGGGGACAGAGGCCGCAGACGGGCCGCCGTCCGCTCGGCGTTGGTGAGCCGCAGCACGGCGGAAGCCCAGTCGGCCAGGCCCCGCGGAGTGAGCGGGGTGGCCCACAGCGCCGTCCAGAAGACGTCCCCGGAGCGGCCGTCGACGCACTGGGCCACACCCACCTGCGCGTACGCCCGGTCCAGGACCGTACGCCGCGCCTGCTCGCCCGAGAGGCAGTACTCCACGAACTCGGCGGGTGTGAGGGGCCCGGAGACCAGGTGCTCGCCGATGGTCAGATACGCGTACCCACCCGTGACGACCCGCTGGTAGAGGGACGAACCGTCCGCGTTCTCCGAGCTGAGCGCCGACCGCGCCGCCATACCGGCGGCGTGCGTGCTCGCGGCCGCCGTCAGCCGCGCGTCGAGCGTGACCGGCGGCGCCCCGGCCTTCCCGCGCGCGGCGTTCACCAGGGGGAGGAATCCGTCCAGGCCGGGAGGCGCGGCGGGCGCGGGCACCGCTGAGGGGAGCGGCGGGGACGGTGCGTAAGGCGTGGGTGCAGAAGACGGGAGCGGCGGAGGCTGCGGTGTCGGCGGCGCATCGTCCTTCGTCACCTCCACCCCGAAGTCCCGCGCCACCCCCGCGAGCCCGTCCGCGTACCCCTGACCGAGCGCCCGCAGCTTCCAGACGGGACCCCGGCGGTAGATCTCCGCGAGCAGCAGCACGGTCTCGCGGCCGGGGCGCGGCGGGGTGAAGCGGGCGACGAGCTGCCCGCCGGGACCGTGCACCTGAAGTGCGATGCCGGGCAGCCGCTCCAGGGGAGTGCCCGGATCGGCGGGGCTGACGGCCACGGTGACACGGCTGGCACCGGCGCGCAGGCGCCGCCCGTCGACGGTCACCGTGTCGCCCTGAAGGCGGGCGCCGGACGTCGCGGGCTGGTTGTAGAAGACGAAGTCGCGGTCGCCCGCGACCTTCCCGCTGTCGCCGGTGACGATCACGGACAGGTCGAAGGGACCGGGCACACGCAGGGTGACCGCGCCGTCGGGCAACGGCACATTGCCGCCGGGAACCAGCTCGTTCATGTAGGGACAACGGCAGGCCGGTGCCGCGAGGTTCCCGCCCACCCCGTGGAGGGAGGCACGTCACGCAGGGCTACCACTGAGGTCTGAGACCGGCTGAGACCGGAGTCGGATCCGCGGCGCACGGGACGGGTATTAGCGTGGGGGCCACGGGAAAGCACAATTCACCGACAGGATCCGAGGTGCCCGGCCGATGGCAAGCCGCAGCGAGAGCCGTACCCAGCTCGTCGAGTCACTCATGGAGCGGTTCCCGCAGGTGCCCAGAGAGGCGGTGATCAAGGAAGACCTGCTCAGGGGCGGCATCGCCTTCGACGAATCGGCGCTCAGCGACAATGAGGACGGCGACGTCAAGCCGAAGTCGTACTTCATCTTCTCCTTCGACCACGGCACGCTCCCCGAGCTCGGCGCCGCGGCCCTGCGCCGCCCGCCCGAGGAGATCGTCCTCACCGGCGGCCCTTACGAACTGCGCCGCACGGTCGTCTCGGTCCGCGTGAACCCGTCCTCGCCCTACCGCGTGGCGGCGGACGACGACGGCGTCCTCGGCCTCTATCTGGACGGCGCGCGCATCTCGGACGTGGGCCTGCCGCCGATGCCGGACTACTACCGGCACACGTTGGAGAACGGCAAGTCGGTCATGGAGGTGGCACCCACCATCCAGTGGGGCTACCTCATCTATCTGACGGTCTTCCGCGTCTGCCAGTACTTCGGCGCCAAGGAAGAGTGCCAGTACTGCGACATCAACCACAACTGGCGCCAGCACAAGGCGGCGGGCCGCCCCTACACGGGCGTGAAGCCCGTCGACGAGGTCCTCGAAGCGCTCGCCATCATCGACAAGTACGACACGAACAAGTCCTCCACCGCCTACACGCTGACCGGCGGCGCCGTCACCTCGAAGGTCGGCGGCAAGGACGAGGCGGACTTCTACGGTCAGTACGCGAAGGCCATCGAGGAGCGCTTCCCCGGCCGCTGGATCGGCAAGGTCGTGGCACAGGCGCTCCCCAAGGCGGACGTGCAGCGCTTCCACGACTACGGCGTGCGGATCTACCACCCCAACTACGAGGTGTGGGACCCGTATCTGTTCGAGCGGTACTGCCCCGGCAAGGAGCGCTATGTCGGCCGTGACGAGTGGCACCGCCGCATCCTGGACTCCGCGGAGGTCTTCGGCCCGCGCAATGTGATCCCGAACTTCGTGGCGGGCGTGGAGATGGCCGAGCCGTTCGGGTTCAAGACGGTCGGCGAGGCCATCGATTCCACCGTCGAAGGCCTCCAGTACTTCATGTCGCGCGGCATCACCCCGCGCTTCACCACCTGGTGCCCGGAGCCGACGACGCCGCTGGGCAAGGCCAACCCGCAGGGCGCGCCGCTGGAGTACCACGTCCGCCTGCTCGAGGCGTACCGCGCGACGATGGAGGCCAACGGCCTGACGTCGCCGCCCGGTTACGGCCCGGCGGGCCCGGGGAACGCGGTGTTCTCCGTCTCCTCCTTCATGGACAGCCTGCCCGCCGAGGAGGCGGCACCCGAGAAGGTCTAGGGGACGACGACTGCCCCCGAGAAGGTCTAAAGGGCTGCCCCCGAGAAGGTCTAAGGGGCGGCCAGCGCCGAAAGCAGCCGTTCGGCCTCCGCCGTCACCGAGGTGAGGGCGGAGGCGGGGTCGGGCGAACGGGCCAGGAGCATGCCCGCCTCGCACAGCGCGCCGAACATCATCTGGCAGCGCACATCCAGATCCCCGTCGCCGAAGTGCCCCGCGGCGGCCGCGGCACGCATTCCGTCGGTCAACACCCGCAACGTATGGGCGTATTCGATTTCGCGGACGGTCTCCCAGCCCAGGACCACGGGCGCGTCGAGCAGCACGATCCGCCGGAATCCGGGGTCGAGGCAGTGCTCGAGGAAGCGGCGGCAGCCGCGCCGCAGCGCGGACCAGGCGTCGGGCTCCGCGGCCGCGGCGCGCTCCAACTCCGCCGCGATCTCCTCCTGTTCGCGGACGAACACCGAGTGGAACAGCGCCGCCTTGCCGCGGAAGTGGTGGTAGGCCGCGCCCTTCGTGACCCCGGCCTCGGCCGCCACGGCGACGATCGAGGTCGTCGCGTACCCGTCCCGGCCGAAGAGCCGCTGCGCCGCGGTGATGAGCTGCGCGGTGGTCGCGTCGGACCGTTCCGCCTGGGTGCGGCGGGCAGTTGGGCGCGAGGGCGGGGTGGTCACGGTCGGCTCCTTGACGGACATACTCAGGGTACGTAGGTTCCGCACCAATTGCATACCTTCGGTAGGGAAGCGAGTTGAGCATGACAAAGCCGCTCTTCGCAATCTACGGAGCCTATGGCCACACGGGACGTCTGGTGGCGTCCGAACTCCTGGCCAGAGGCGAGCAGTTGCTCCTGGCCGGCCGTGACGCCGAGGCGCTGCGCGCGCTGGCCGACGAACTCGACGCGGGCGACCGGGTACGGACCCGCACCGCCACCGTCGACGACGCCACGGCACTGCGCGAGGTGATGACGGCCGCCGACGTCATGATCCACTGCGCGGGCCCGTTCGCCGTCACCGGAGCACCGGTCGCGGCGGCGGCCGCGGAGGCCGGCTGCCACTACATCGACCATGCCCTCGAACCCCACCACGTGAAGGGCGTCTTCGACACCGCGCAGGCCACGGCAGAGCGCACCGGCGCCGTCATGATCCCCGGCCTCAGTTTCTACGGAGGTCTCGGCGACCTCCTGGCCGGGGCGGTGGCGGACGGCATCGCGGGCATCGACCGGATCGTCATCGCGTACGCCGTGCACGGCTGGCGGCTGACCACCGGCGCCAAGAACACCGCGAGCCACCTCTTCGCCGAGACCGAACGCCTCACCTTCAGCGACGGCGCGCTGCACGCGGGTTACGTCGAGCCCCGCAGCGCCGTCTTCCCCTTCCCGCCGCCGGTCGGCCCGCGCACGATGATCGCGCCGTTCCCGTCGAGTGAGGTCGTGACGGTGCCCCGCCATGTCCCCGTACGCAACGTCGACCTGATGCTGAGCAACAGCGCCTTCGAGGCACCGGAAGCCTTCGAGAGCGAGCACATCGGGGCGGCGGAACGGGCGGGCACCGACTTCACCATCGCTGTCCAGGCGATCGGGGAAGGCGAAGGAGGCGGCGCGGCAGGGCAGTTGACGGGCCATGATCTGTGGCGGGCCGGGGCGCTCGCCTCGGTGGAGGCGGCGGTGCGGATCGCCGAGGGCAGGGGGCCGGCGAGGACCGGGGTGCTGGCACCCGGAGAGGCGTTCCGGGCGGAGCCCTTCCTGCGAGACCTCGAACGCCTCGGCGCGTTCAGCATCACCCTCGCCGACGTGACGGACAAGGGACGGTGAGCGCCATGAGCGGGGCGGATGCACCCATCCTGGTCACCGGGGCGGCGGGCGGCCAACAGGGTTCCACGGGCCGTCACGTCGTACGCCTGCTGCGCGAGCGCGGCCATGCCGTACGCGCCTTCGTCCGCACCGACGACGAACGTGCCGCCTGGCTGCGGGAGTTGGGGGCAGAGGTGGTGGTTGGCGATCTGCGCGAGATCACCGACGTCCTCTCGGCGGTGCGTGGGGTACGCCGTGCCTTCTTCACCTATCCCGTCACCGACGGCCTGCTCGAGGCGACGGGTGCCTTCGCGGCCGCGGCGCGGCAGGAGGGGCTCGAACGGGTCGTCGAGGTCTCCCAGTTGGCGGCCGCGCCGGACGCGGGGACGCCGAGGATGCGGCAGCACTGGGTCGCCGAGGAGGTCTTCGACTGGGCGGGCGTCGGGGCGGTGCACCTCCGTGCCGGGGTCTTCTTCGAGAACCTGGACTTCCTGGTGCGGGCCGGCGGCGGACGTGAGCTGGCGATGCCGCTGGGCGCGCCCGACACCGTGCTTCCGCTGATCGCGGGGGAGGACGTGGCGCGGGTGGGCGCCGGGCTCCTGACGGATCCGCTCCCGGAGGTCTCTTCGGCGGTGGTGCTGCTTACCGGGCAGGTGCTTTCGGTGGGGGAGGTGGTGGAGACGTTCGGCGGGGGCCTGAAGTACGTCGACGCCTCGCCGGAGGAGTGGCGGGAACGGGCGATGGCTCTGTACGGGGACGCGCATGTGGTGGCGCACCTGGACAAGCTGTGGGAGCTGTTCCGGTTGATCGGGGCGCACCACGAGCTGTATCGGGTGACGGAGGCGATCGAGGGGTACGGAGGGCTGGCGCCGGGGACGTTGCGGGAGTTTGTGCGGGCGCGGAGGGGCTGAGGTTCTGCCTCCGGCGATTCGTGACCGTCGATCACCGGCTCCGCCGAGTTCGTCCTCAATCGCCGGACGGGCTGAAAGGGTGGGCGGGCAAGCGCGGGGTATCGGGTGGGCGGGCGGGAAAGCTTTCGCCGCGAAGCGGCGGTACGGCGGCGCGGCCGACGACGGCGCGCGGGCGGGAAAGATCCGCCGCGAAGCGGCGGTCTTGAGCGGGGTCTGGGGCGCAGCCCCGGTACCAAATGATCGATCAAACAGGATTACGATCACCTCGACTCAACCCTGCCAGCCCAGGCCTGCCCAGCAGATCTGCCCAGCCCCGTGGAGGAATACATGCCGCACACCCCCGTCACCGTGGTAACCGGCGGCAGCCGCGGCATCGGCGCGGCCATCTGCAGCCGCCTCGCGCACGAGGGCCACCACATCGCCCTCGGTTATCACTCCGACGCCGAAGCGGCGGAGAAGGTCGCCGCCACCGTCCGCGAGGCCGGCACCCGTTGCGTCACCGTCAAGATGGACACCGCCGAAGAGGCGGACGTCGACCGCCTCTTCGAGACCGCCGCCGCGGAACTCGGCCCGGTGACCGGCCTGGTGAACAACGCCGGCGTCGGCGCCCCCGTCGGCCCCCTCGCGGAGGCCGACCCCGCCGCCATGCGCCGCGCACTCGAAGTGAACGTACTCGGCTATCTGCTCTGCGCACGGCGCGCGGTCCGCGACATGACCCGCACCGGCGTCGGCGGCGCCGTCGTGAACATCTCCTCCGCCGCGGCGACCCTCGGCGCCCCGGGCGAGTACATCCACTACGCCGCCGCCAAGGGCGCCGTCGACACGATGACGGTCGGCCTCTCGAAGGAGGTCGCCGAGCACGGCATCCGCGTGAACGCCGTCGCCCCCGGCGTCATCTGGACCGAGTTCCACGCCGACCCCGAGCGCCCGGCGAAGCTCGCGGCAGGGATCCCCCTGGGCCGCTCGGGGCAGCCCGACGAGATCGCGGCGGCCGTCCATTGGCTGCTTTCGGACGAGGCCTCGTACGCGACCGGCACGATCCTGCGCGTGGCGGGCGGAAGGTGAACCAACCGGATCAACCGGCCCGCACCCCCGCCGCACTCCCTGAGAGGACAGCTCAGACGATGTCCTCAGCGATCTCCGCCTGCTCCCGCTCCGACCCGTACGCCGACGGCGTGCTGTAGGAGCGACGCGCCACGAACCACCACACCGTGGCGAGGATCAGCACCACGGCCAGCGCGATCGACGCGTAGTTCATGGACTTGGCCGTCACCGGTGACACCTGCGGCAGGCAGAACAGGACCGTCACGAACGCCACCCACAGCACCGCGATCCAGCCGATGGGCCTGCTCCAGCGGCCCAGGTTCCACGGGCCCGGCTGGAAGCGGTCGCCCGCGCGCAGCTTCAGGAAGATCGGGATGGCGTACGCGGGCGTGATGCCGATGACGTTGATGGCGGTCACCGCCGTGTACGCGGTCGCCGAGTAGAGCGACGGCAGCGCGATCAGCGCGGCCAGGCCCACCGAAAGCCACACTGCGGGCACCGGGACCTGCGTGCGGGCGCTGACCTTGCGCCACACCGCGGAGCCCGGCAGCGCGTTGTCGCGGCTGAACGCGAAGACCATGCGGCTCGCGGCCGCCGTCTCCGCGTTGCCGCAGAACAGCTGCGCCACGATCACGATGAGCAGCAGCGCGGTCGCCCCGGACTCGCCGAGCGCGTCGATCATGATCTGCGCGGGCGGTACGCCGGTCTCGCTGCGCTGCGTGCCCGCGTAGTCCTGGATCGCGAAGGTCAGCCCGGCCAGCAGGATGAAACCGGCTATCCACGAGGCCCAGATGGCGCGCACGATGCCGCGGGCCGCGGACACCGAGGCGTTGGAGGTCTCCTCCGACAGGTGCGCGGACGCGTCGTACCCGGAGAACGTGTACTGCGCGAGGAGCAGGCCGATCGCCGTGACGTAGAGCGGGTTGTCCCACCCGGTGTCGTTGACGAACTCGGTGAAGACGAACGACGGCGACTGGTGGTGGTCCGGCACGATCGCGAGAACGCCCACGATGACGGCGACACCGGCCACGTGCCACCACACGCTGATGGAGTTGAGCAGACTCACCAGACGTACGTTGAACAGGTTCAGGACGGCGTGCAGGAGCAGGATGCAGAGGAAGATCAGGAAGGTCTTCTCCGGCGTCGGCGTGAAGCCGAACTGCAGGTTCAGGAACGCCCCGGAGAACAGTGCGGCGCCGTAGTCGATGCCCGCGATCGCGCCGAGCAGACCGAGCAGATTGAGCCAGCCCGTGTACCAGCCCCAGCGGCGGCCGCCGAGCCGGTCGGCCATGTAGTAGAGGGCCCCGGACGTGGGATAGGCGCTGGTGACCTCGGCGAGCGCGAGGCCGACGCAGAGCACGAAGAGGCCGACACCCGCCCAGCCCCACAGCATCACGGCGGGGCCGCCGGTGCCCAGGCCGAACCCGTACAGGGTCATGCAGCCGGACAGGATGGAGATGACGGAGAAGCTGATGGCGAAGTTGCCGAAGCCGCCCATCCGGCGGGCCAGGACCGGCTGGTAGCCGAGTTCCCTGAGTCTCTGTTCCTCGTCGGGCAGCGGAGCCGAGGTCGCGGATGGGCTCGACGACCAGGTGGTGCGGGACACGGATGTACCTCCGTCGGGGAGCGGGGACTGGGGGTGGGGGGAGCGGGTGGTGCTGCTTTCGATGGGGCCCGGCGGGGCCCGCAGGCCTCAGCCCGGATCTTGTACAGCGCTCATACAGCGGGTGCGTGCCTGGACGAACGCCTCGGCCGCCGCCTCCGCGTCACCGGGCGACCGGGTGCGGTACGTCCACGGCGCCACGGTGTAGAAGGGGTCGAGGACCGTGAACACCCGTACGGCGTCCTGGAATTGGTGTGCGCCCCATAACGCGTGGGCCAGCTGGTTGAGGTCGAGCAGCGAGGTCGCCGCGGGCAGCGTGTGCTCGAACCACAGGTGCAGGGCGCGCAGCGCGGACCGGGTCGCGTCGTCGCCGATCCAGTGAAGGTCGAGGGCGCGCTCGCTGCCGCCGTCCTTGCGGTACCGCTCGACCCGTACGTACAGGGGCAGTACGTGCAGCGCGGACCCGGCAGGTGCCGAACCGGCCGCCCAGTGCGCGAAGTTGACCGCTTCGGTCAGTGGTCCCGAGGGTCGACGCGCGTAGGCGAACTGCAGCATGCGGTGGTAGGCCTCGCGATTGCCGGGGTCGCGCTTGTCGGCCTCGGCGAGCAGATGCCAGGGTCCGGGGAACAGCATCGGCTCCGGGGCGGGCGCCCGGTGCTCGTCCCACCGCTGCCCCTTGTCGAGCTGGGCCAGGGCCAGCAGACAGATCCACGGCACGGGATCCTCGGGGGACGCGTCCGCCATGGCGCCGCACGCCGCGGCCGCCTCGCGCCACAGCTCGTTGGTGTGGCGGTGCCCGGCCCGGTGGGCGCGCAGCGTCCGCTCGACGAGCACCCTGGCGTGCAGGACGGCGGCCGCCTCGCTGAGCGGCTCCTCCTCCTGCCAGGCCCTGATCACGTCGGAACCGGCGACGGCGGCCGCCAGGATCTGCGTGCGCTGCGTCCACAGACCCCAGTCGGGCGTCGCGTCGAGCAGGTTCCGCGTCGACACCCAGCGACCGGCCTTGAGGTCCTGGAGCACGGCGCGCAACTGTTCGTCGTGGCCCGCCGGGTGATAGACGGGGCGGCCGGACGGCATGGGCATGAATCCTCTGTGAGGGGAGGAGGGCGGACGGGCGGATGGCGGAATGGTTGATGGCTTGAACTAGCTTGCGGCGCAACGGTGTTGCTCGGCGGTCAGTGTAGATCTGGATGTTCCGTTTCCATGGCGGTTCATGGATCTTTTGGGATCGAATTGTGTTCAACTCGGCGCGCCGGTTGGCAATTTACGTCTCCTTCGGGGCGGAAGAGGGACCCTTGACGCCCTCGTGGCCGCTGTAGCAGGCTTCCGCGGTGATCACGAATGGCAGCGCTCCGCGCGGCGAGGCCGTCCTCGCCATCGACCAGGGCACGTCCGGCACCAAGGCGCTCGTCCTCTGCCCGGAGCGCGGCGTGATCGGCTCCGGCACCGCGCCGGTGCGCCCGCGCCATCTGCCCGGCGGCCGCGTGGAGGTCGATCCGGCCGCCCTGCTCGCCTCGGTCGTCGACGCGGGACGCCGCGCCCTGGACGAGGCGGGGGAGCCGGTCGCCGCCGTCGGGCTCGCCAACCAGGGCGAGACGGTGCTCGCCTGGGACCCCGCGTCCGGCCGGCCGCTGACCGACGCGATCGTGTGGCAGGACCGGCGTGCGGAGCCGCTGTGCACGGAACTAGCTCCGTACGCCGATGAGTTGAGGGAGCTGACGGGGCTCCCCCTCGACCCCTACTTCGCCGCACCCAAGATGGCGTGGATACGCCGTCATCTCACCCGGGACGGCGTGGTCACCACCAGCGACGCCTGGCTCGTGCACCGGCTCACCGGAGAGTTCGTCACCGACGCGGCGACGGCGGGACGCACCCAGCTGCTCGGCCTGGACGACGTCGCCTGGTCGCCGCGGGCCCTGGACGTCTTCGGGCTCGGCGGCGAGCGGCTGCCGCGCGTCGTCGACGCCGCGGGCCCGGTCGGCACCACCAAGGCCTTCGGCCCCGAACTCCCGCTGACCGGCCTGCTCGTCGACCAGCAGGCCGCGCTGCTCGCCCAGGACGTCACCGAGCCGGGCACCGCCAAGTGCACCTACGGCACCGGGGCGTTCCTGCTCGCCCAGACCGGCTCACGCCCGCGCCGCGGCGACTCCGGCCTGGTCAGCTGTGTCGCCTGGCGGCTCGCGGGGGAGAGCAGCTACTGCCTGGACGGGCAGGTCTACACGGCCGCGTCCGCCGTCCGCTGGCTCACCGACCTCGGGGTGATCGCCGGGGCCGAGGACATCGACCCGGTGGGTTCGGCCGTGCCCGACGCGGGTGGCGTCACCTTCGTACCCGCACTCGCCGGGCTCGCGGCGCCCTGGTGGCGCGGCGATCTGCGCGGCTCGATCACCGGGCTCGGCCTCGACACGGCCCCCGGTCACCTGGTCCGCGCCCTGTGCGAAGGCATCGCCGCGCAGGTCGTCTCGCTCGCCGACGCCGTGGCCGCCGACCTGGGCGAGCCCCTGACGAGCCTGCGCGTCGACGGAGGCCTGACCCGCTCGGCCCTGCTGATGCAGACCCAGGCGGATCTGCTCCAACTGCCCGTGGAGGTCTCGGCGTTGCCCGATGTCACCGCCCTCGGCGTCGGCGCCGTCGCGCGCCTGGGCCTCGACCCGAGGCTCGGCGTGCGCGACGTGGTGCCGCGGTGGCGGCCCGCCGCCGTGTACGAGCCGCGGATCGACGCCGGGCAGGCGGCCGAACGCCTCGCGGGCTTCCGCTCGGCGGTCGCCGCGCTCCTGGACCGCGCGCCCGCGCCGACACCATGACCGTCACCACCGAGGGGCCGAGATGACCCTCACCAGCAAGGGCCCACTTCCGTCCGAGCCCTACGACGTGACCGTCGTCGGCGCGGGCGTGGTCGGCTCGGCCATCGCCCGCGAACTGGCCGCGCACCACCGGCTCCGCGTCGCCCTCGTGGAGGCATCCGGCGATGTCGGCGACGGCACGTCCAAGGCCAACACGGCGATTCTGCACACCGGTTTCGACGCCGTGCCGGGCTCCCTGGAGGCCCGCCTGGTCCGCGAGGGGCAGCGCCTGCTCGCCGCGTACGCGGCCGATTCGGGGATCCCCGTCGAGCCGGTCGGCGCGCTGCTCGTCGCCTGGGACGACGAACAACTGGCCGCCCTGCCCGGACTGTTGGACAAGGCGCGAGGCAACGCGTACACGGCGGCCCGCATCATCGACGCCGACGAGGTGTGGGCCCGTGAACCGCACCTGGGGCCCGGCGCCCTCGGCGCGCTCGACGTCCCCGGCGAGTCCATCATCTGCCCCTGGACGACGACCCTCGCGTACGCCACCCAAGCCGTCCGTGGCGGAGTGCATCTGCACCTCAACTGCCGTGTGAAGAAGGGCAATTGGGTGGAGTACCCGGCAGGCGGATGCCGTGAGCTCGCCACGTCCCGGGGCGTGCTGCGCACCCGCTACCTCATCAACGCAGCGGGATTGCACACCGATGACCTCGACCAACAGCTCCTGGGCGAGGGCAAGTTCGCCGTCACGCCCCGCCGGGGCCAGCTCATCGTCTTCGACAAGCTCGCCCGCGACCTGGTCCGCCACATCCTCCTGCCCGTGCCGACAGCACTCGGGAAGGGCGTCCTGGTGGCGCCGACCGTGTACGGAAACGTTCTTCTCGGGCCCACCGCAGAGGAGTTGGACGACAAGACGGGCACGGGGACGACCGCGGACGGGCTCGACACGCTGCGTGCCAAGGGGCGAAGGATCCTGCCCGCGCTGCTCGACGAGGAGGTCACCACGGTCTACGCCGGACTGCGGGCCGCCACCGAGCACGACGACTACCAGATCCACGCCTCTCCCGATGAGCGCTGGATCACCGTGGGCGGCATCCGTTCCACGGGCCTCACCGCGTCCATGGCGATCGCCGCGTACGTCGTGGACCTGCTCGCCGATGCGGCGGGACCCGAACTCGACCTGACGCACGCCGGTGACCTCGACCCCGTGCGCATGCCGAACCTCGGGGAGGCCTTCCCCCGCCCCTACCAGCGCGCCGACCTCATCGCGACCGACCCCGCCTATGGCACCATCGTCTGCCACTGCGAACGCGTGACCCGAGGGGAGATCAGGGACGCCCTGATCAGCACGGTCCCGCCCGGTTCGCTCGACGGCCTGCGGCGGCGGACACGGGCGAGGGGCGGCCGGTGCCAGGGGTTCTACTGCGGGGCCGCGGTGCGCGAACTCTTCGACGGGTGGGGCGAGTCGGGGGCGGCACGATGAGGCGGCAGCGGGCCATCGACGTACTCGTGATCGGCGGCGGACCCGCGGGGCTCGCCGCGGCCGGGCGGCTCGCCAGGGTCGGCGCGGGCACGGTGGAGGTCCTGGAGCGCGAGGGGCGGGCCGGCGGGGTGCCGCGCCACTGCCACCACCGGGGCTTCGGGCGGTGGGGAGTGACGGGGCCGCAGTACGCGGACCGCCTCGTCGAGGCCGCACTCGGCGCCGGGGTCGCAGTACGGACTGGAGTGTCCGCCACCGGGTGGGCGGGGGCGCTCGTGGTCGACACGACCGGACCGCACGGCCTGGAGCGGATCACGGCGCGTGCCGTGGTCCTGGCCACCGGGGCGCGGGAACGACCGCGCGCCGCACGGCTGGTGCCGGGGACCCGCCCGGCGGGCGTCTACACGACGGGTGAACTGCAGCAGGCGGTGCACCTCCACCACCAGCGGATCGGAACCCGCGCGGTCGTCGTCGGCGCGGAGCCGGTGAGCTACGCGGCGCTGGCCGCCCTGCGGCGCGCGGGCGTCGAGGTCGCCGCGCTCGTCACCGAGGAGACACGGCCGCAGGTGGGCCGGGCGCGGGCCGCCTCGGCCAGGCTGGGGCGCCGGGTGCCGCTCCTGACCGGTACCACGATCGTCGAACTCCTGGGCAGGGGGCGCCTTTCGGGGGTGCGGCTGCGGCACGCCGACGGGCGGCCGGGGGCGATCGCCTGCGACACGGTGGTGTTCACCGGGGACTTCGTGCCCGAGCAGGAACTGGCGCGGCGCGGGAGAGTGCCGCTGGACTCCGGGACCCGGGGCCCCGCCGTGGACGGTGCGTTCCGTACGGCGGCGCGCGGGGTGTTCGCGGTGGGCAATGTGCTGCACGCGGTGGAACCGGCGAGGGCCGCGGCGCGCGAGGGCGCGGCCGCGGCGGTCGCGGTGCGGCGCCATCTGGAGGGCGCGGACTGGCCGGCGTCCGCGGGGCTGCCCGTCGAGGCCGTCGCGCCTCTGCGGTGGGTGGCGCCGAACCGCCTGGTACCGGGTGAGCCACCGGTCCCCGGCGCCCGCTTCCTGCTGCGTACGGCGGAGACCCTGGTCCGCCCCGTCCTGCTGGTCACCCAGGGCGGGCGGTGCCTGCACCGGGCGAGGGTGCCGCGGAGGGTGCTGGCCAATGGGTCGCTGCACCTCTCGGGGGCCTGGGTCGGATTGGTCGACGCGGCGGGTGGCGCGGTGCGGATCGGGCTTGGCTGAGGGCCAAGCGCTCCGCTGCAAGGCCGGTACTGAATCTGCGGGTCGGATGTGGCTGGTCGCGCCCACGCGGCGGAGCCGCACATGTCACAGCCCCGCGCCCCTTCGGGGCCCGCACGCCTCTCCGCGACACGGGAAAGCGACTCTTCCCCCACGACCCACCCCCGACTAGACTCCAAAACTAGCAGTGCTAATTTATATCGTGAGACCACCATGTGAGATCAACCGTGACGATCCGGAGCCGTATCGTGCGCCCAGTCCACTTCGCCGCAGCCCGCCGCACCCCCATCGGCAAACTCCGCGGCGCCCTCTCCTCCGTACGCCCCGACGACCTCGCCGCGACGGTCGTACGCGGTCTCGTCGCGAGCACCCCGCAGCTCGACCCCGCCCGGATCGACGACATCTACTGGGGCGCCGCCAACCAGGCGGGCGAGGACAACCGCAACGTGGCCCGGATGGCCGCCCTCCTCGCGGGCCTCCCGGAGTCCGTGCCGGGCGCCACCGTGAACCGGCTCTGCGCCTCCGGCATGGAGGCCGTCACCGCCGCCGCCCGCACCATCGCCGCCGGCGAGGCCGACATCGTCCTCGCGGGCGGCTCCGAGTCGATGAGCCGCGCCCCCTTCGTGCTCCCGCGCCCGGACGAGGCGCTGCCGCACAAGATGGAGACCTTCGACACCCGGCTCGGCTGGCGCCTGGTCAACCCGGCGATGAAGGAGCTGCACGGGGTTCTTGCCATGGGCGAGACCGCCGAGGAAGTCGCCGAGCGTCACGGCGTATCCCGCGAGCGCCAGGACACCTTCGCCCTGCGCAGCCACCAACGCGCCGCCGAGGCCCGCAAGAACGGCCACTTCGACGACGAGATCCTCCCCGTCACGCTGCCCGACGGCACCGTCGTCGACCTCGACGAATGCGTGCGTGAGGACACCTCGTACGAGAAGCTGAGCGGCCTGCGCCCCGTCTTCCGCAAGGGCGGCACCGTCACCGCGGGCAACGCGTCCCCGATGAACGACGGCGCGGCCGGCCTCCTCCTCGTCAGTGAGGAGGCCCTGAACGACCTCGGGCTCGAATCCCTCGGAAGGTATGTCGCCGGAGCCTCCGCCGGTGTCCATCCGGACGTCATGGGCATCGGGCCCGTCCCCGCCACCCAGAAGGCGCTGGCCCGCGTCGGCTGGTCCATCGGGGACCTCCAGGAGGCCGAGTTCAACGAGGCGTTCGCGGCCCAGGCCCTCGCCTGCGTCGACGCCCTCGGCATCGACCCGGACCTGGTCAACCCGACCGGCGGCGCCATCGCGCTCGGCCACCCCCTCGGCTGCTCCGGGGCCCGCATCCTGACCACGCTCCTCCACCGCATGCGCCGCACCGGCGCAGGGCGCGGCCTGGCCACGATGTGCGTCGGCGTGGGCCAGGGCAGCGCGCTGCTCGTCGAGCGCGGCTGAGCCCGCGCCGCCACCGGACCGCCACCGCGTCACCCTGCAAGACCGCAAGACCGCAAGACGGCAAGACGGCAAGACCGCAAGACCGCAAGACCGCAAGGCCGCACGGAAACGGAGCACCACCCATGGCCACGTTGTCCCTCGCCTCGATCCTCGCCGAGCCCGCCCGCCGCAGGCCGGACCACACCGCCCTCGTCGAGGGCGAACTCCGGCTCTCCTTCGCCGAGTTGTGGAGTCAGGCCCGAGCGCAGGCCGCTGCGCTGGTGGGCCTCGGGGTCGAGCCGGGGGACCGCGTCGCCCTGATGGCGCCCAACACCGCCGCGTTCCCGCGCGCCTATTACGCGATCCTCGCCGCGGGCGGCGTCGTCGTCCCCGTACACCTCCTGCTCTCCGCCGAGGAGGCCGAGCACGTCCTGCGGGACAGCGGCGCGACCCTGCTCCTGTGCCACCCCGCGCAGGCCGAGACCGGCAAGGCCGCGGCCGCCGCCACCGGCGTACGCATGCTCACGCTCGGCGCGGACGGCGAGCTGGACACCCTGGCGCGCGAGACCGAGCCCCTGCCGACGTACCTCACCCGGGAGGCCGACGACCCGGCCGTCGTCTTCTACACCAGCGGCACCACCGGCGTTCCCAAGGGTGCCGTGCTCACCCACTTCAACCTGGTGATGAACGCGACGGTCTGCGCCTTCGACGCCCACGACGTGCACCGCGACGACATCGCGCTCGGCGCGCTCCCGCTCTTCCACGCCTTCGGCCAGACCGTCTCCATGAACGCCACCTGGCGCGCGGGCGCCACCCTCGTCCTGCTGCCGCGCTTCGACGCGGCGCGGGCCATCGAGCTGATGGCGGCGGAGGGCGTCAACACCTTCCACGGGGTGCCGACGATGTACGTGAACCTCGTGACGGCCGCGGCCACGGCCGCCGAACTGCCCGCGCTGCGCCAGTGCGTCTCCGGCGGCGCCTCGCTCCCCGTCGCCGTACTCGAACGCTTCGAGGAGACCTTCGGCGTACAGATCTATGAGGGCTACGGCCTCTCCGAGACCTCGCCCACCGCCTCCGTGAACCAGCCCGTCTTCGGTACCCGGGCGGGCACCATCGGCCACCCGGTGTGGGGCGTCGACGTGGAGATCGCCCGCGCCGATGTCGAGGGGCGCATCGAGCTGCTCCCTGCGGGGGAGCTCGGCGAGGTCGTCATCCGCGGCCACAACGTCTTCTCCGGCTACCTGGGGCGTCCGGAGGCGACCGAGGAGGCCGTCGTCGACGGCTGGTTCCGCACCGGTGACCTCGGCACCAAGGACGCCGACGGGTTCCTGGCCATCGTCGACCGCAAGAAGGACGTCATCATCCGCGGCGGCTTCAACGTCTACCCGCGCGAGGTCGAAGAGGTCCTCATGCGCCACCCGGACGTCGCGCACGCCGCGGTGATCGGCCTGCCCGACGACGTGCACGGCGAGGAGATCTGCGCCGTCGTCGTAGCGCGGCCCGGCTCGGACCCCGACGGCGCGGGCATCACCGCCTGGTCCAAGGAACACCTGGGCCGTCACAAGTACCCGCGCCGCGTGGAGTTCACCGACGCGCTGCCGCTCGGCCCCAGCATGAAGATCCTCAAGCGGGAGCTGCGGTCCACCTACGGCAGGGTCTAGGGCCACCTACAGCAGGGCCCAGACCGTGTCGTCCCCGGACGATAGTTGGGTCTACCATCTGTTCCTGGCATGGACATATCGCTCTGGGAATTCGCCGCGCTCGCCGCAGCCGCACTACTGGTCGGCTTCTCGAAGACCGCCGTCAGCGGGGCCAACACGGTCAGCCTCGCCGTCTTCGCTGCGGTCCTCCCGGCCCGCGAGTCGACCGGCGTACTGCTGCCGATCCTCATCGCGGGCGACGTGCTCGCCGTCCTCGCCTATCGCCGGCACGCCCACTGGCCCACCCTGTGGCGGCTGTTCCCGGCCGTCGCGGCCGGTGTGGTCGTGGGCACCGTCTTCCTGATGTGGGCCGACGACACTGGGGTGCGTACGTCGATCGGGGCGATCCTGCTCCTGATGGCCGCGGTCACGCTGTGGCGCCGCCGGGTGCCGGCGGACGAGGGGGAGCCAAGCGGCGGCTCGCGCTTCAAGGCCCCTTCGTACGGCGTGCTCGGCGGATTCACCACCATGGTCGCCAACGCGGGCGGCCCGGTCCTGTCGATGTATCTCCTCTCCGCGGGCTTCCGGAAGCTGAGCTTCCTGGGCACGTCGGCGTGGTTCTTCCTGATCGTCAACACCTCCAAGGTTCCGTTCAGCGTGGGCCTCGGCCTGATCGACGCGCACTCGCTGCTGCTCGACGCCGCGCTCGTGCTCTTCGTCGTCCCGGGCGCCTATATCGGCAAGGTCGCCGTGCACCGCATCAACCAGCGGCTCTTCGAGCAGCTGGTCATCGGGGCGACCGTGCTCGGCGGACTCCAGCTGCTGCTCCGCTGAGGAGGCGGCCGGGGGTGGGACGTAACCTCGGGCCCATGCATGTGCTCGTCCTCGGCGGAACCACCGAAGCCCGCGCGCTCGCCGCGCGCCTCGCCACCCGGCGCGATGTCCGCGTGACCACCTCGCTCGCGGGGCGCGTCGCCCGCCCCGCCGCGCTCGAAGGTGACGTACGCGTCGGAGGGTTCGGCGGCGTGGACGGCCTCGCCGCCTGGCTGCGCGAGCACCGCGTGGACGCCGTCGTGGACGCCACGCATCCCTTCGCCGCCACGATCAGCGAGCACGCGGTGCGGGCCGCGGCGGCCACCGGCGTCCCGGCGGTCCTGCTGCGCAGGCCCGGCTGGCGGCCCGCTCCTGGCGACGTCTGGCACGACGCGGGCTCGCTCGCCGAGGCCGCGGCCCTGCTGCCCTCGCTCGGCCGCCGGGTCTTCCTGACCACGGGGCGCCTGGGCCTCGCCGCTTTCGCGGAGCCGTCCCTGGCCGAACTCCACTTCCTCGTACGTTCCGTGGAGCCGCCCGAACCGCCGCTGCCGCACCACACCGAGATCCTGCTCGACCGGGGCCCCTACACCGTCGAGGGCGAGACGGCACTGCTGCGCGAGCACCGCATCGACGTGCTGGTGACCAAGGACAGCGGCGGCGCCGCCACGGCCGCCAAACTCACCGCGGCCCGCGCGCTGTCCGTGCCCGTACTGATCGTCCGCCGCCCGCCGGCACCGGAGGGTGCGCACGAGCTGCCCGATGTGGCGGGCGTCCTCTCACACCTCGGCCTCGACTGATCGCGCCTCGGCCGTGGCTGATCACAGCTCGGCTGTGGCTGATCACAGCTCGGCGCCGTGGCTGATCACACCTCGCCCTTGACTGATCACACCGCGGCCTTGGCCGACGCGAGCGGTCGCTGATTCTCGGCCGAGAGACCGTGCTCCAAGTCCTCCACCAAAAGACGCTTGGCGATCGCGTCGACCGCCCTGATGAGATCCGCGTCGGCGGGACGCCCGCTGTCCTTCTCCACCTGCTCGCCCAGCCACTTCGCCCACGCCTTGCCGATCACATCGGCCTCGCGCTCGCCCGCCCGGGTGTGCGAGAAGAGCATGCCGGAGCGGGTGAGGAAGCCCTCCTCGACCATGCGGTCGAAGACCGGCACGAGAACCTCGGGCGGCACGCGACGCCGCGCCGCGATCAATCCGAGATTCGCGTGGCCCACCATCCGGTCGAAGAGCGTCACCTGCATCACGGCCCACGCGCCCGCCATGTCGAGCCGGGTGTCGGAGTCCCCGATGACGCGGCGCGCGGTGTCCATGCCGGTCTTGCGGATGATGTTCCCGACCGCCAGTTCCAGGACCTGGTCCGGGGAGCCGCTCGTCGTCGGCGACGCGAAGCCCTCACCCATGTCCGCCGAACTCATCCGCGCGCTGTCCCGCAGCTGCACCTGCTTGAGGAACAGCGCCACCACGAACCCGATGAGCGCCACCGGCACCGTCCACAGGAAGACGGTGTGCAGCGTGTCGGCGTACGCCTCGATGATGGGCGCGGCCGCGTCGGGCGGCAGATCGTGCAGCCCCTGCGGACTCTGTGCCGCCTTGGCCACCGCGGCGGGTTCCGCGGCGCCGGTGGCGGCCGCTGCGGCGACCCCGTCCTTGAGGTTGGGCTCAAGGGTGTTGGCGTAAATGGTCCCGAACACCGCCGTCCCGAACGAACTGCCCAACGTACGGAAGAAGGTCACCCCCGACGTGGCGGTGCCCAGATCCGCGTACGCGACCGTGTTCTGCACGGCGATGGTCAGAACCTGCATGCAAAGACCGATGCCGGTGCCGAGGACGAACATGTACACCGACTCGAGCCACGTACTGGTCTCGCTGCCCATCAGCGAAAGGAGATAAAGCCCGAGCGCCATCACCAGCGCACCCACGATCGGGAAGACGCGATACTTCCCGGTCTTGCTCACCACATTGCCGCTGAAGACCGACGCGATGAGCAGCCCGATCACCATGGGCAGCGTCCGCACGCCCGAGACAGTGGCCGAGTCCCCGTCCACGTACTGCAGATAGGTCGGCAGAAATGTCATCGCGCCGAGCATCGCGAAGCCCACGATGAAGCTGAGGATCGAGCAGACCGTGAAGACGGGGTTGGCGAACAGCCGCATCGGCAGCATCGGTTCGGCGGCCCGCGTCTCGACCACGCAGAACAGCGCGAGGGCGATCACTCCTCCGGCGAAGAGGCCGATGATGGTCGGCGACCCCCACGCATACTGATTGCCGCCCCAACTCGTCGCCAGGATCAGCGCGCTGGCCCCGATCGCGACGAACGCGATGCCGAGATAGTCGATGACGGGCCGCACCGCCGACTTCACCACGGGGATCGTGCGGGCCGCCGCGATCACCACGACGATCGCGATGGGTACGTTGACGTAGAAGGCCCAACGCCAGGTCAGATGGTCGGTGAAAAGACCGCCGAGCAGCGGCCCGATGACGGTGGCCACCCCGAAGACAGCACCGATGGCACCCTGGTACTTCCCGCGCTCACGGAGCGGGATGACATCGGCGATCAACGCCATCGACGTCACCATCAGACCGCCGGCGCCGATGCCCTGCAGGGCGCGCCAGGCGATGAGCAGCGTCATGTTCGTCGAAAGCCCGCACAGGAACGAGCCGGTGATGAAGACGATCGCCGAGATCTGAAAGACGACCTTCCGCCCGAAGAGGTCACCGAACTTCCCGACGAGGACCGTGGCGACGGTCTCCGCGAGCAGATACGACGTCACCACCCACGACATGTGCTCGGCGCCGCCCAGATCCGACACGATGGTGGGCAGCGCGGTGCCCACGATGGTCTGGTCGAGCGCGGCGAGCAGCATCCCCAGCATGATCGTCACGAAGACGACATTGCGACGGCGCTTGTCCAGGACGGGCGGGCCCTGCGCCGGGGCCTCGGCGGCCGGCTGGGAGGTGGTGGTCACACGGCCACCCTCACACCGCCCTTGGGCAGGTGCATGCCGGACCGGGCCGGTCCGGTGACGCCGGACCCCGGAGGGCTCAGTCCAGGTTGCGCCGCAGCAGATACGTGTCCATGATCCACCCCTTGCGCTCACGGGCCTCGGCCCGCAGGGCCTCGATGCGGGGCGCGGCCTCGTCGAGGGGCCCGGAGACGAGGATCTCGTCGGCGGTCCCGATATAGGCCCCCCAGTAGATGTACATGTCGCCGCCATCGCCATCGCCATCGCCATCGCCATCGCCATCAGGCCGCCCGGCATACTGCCGGAAGGCCTGATGGGCGTCGAGCATCACCACGACGTCATCGACCCCCTCGGGAAAACCACCGTCGGCGAGGCGGCGCCCCGTGGTGATCTGCACCGGCCGCGCGACGCGATTGAGTCCCGTGCGGTGCCGGGCGGCGAGCGAGGAGACGCTGCTGATGCCCGGCACGACGTCGTACGTGAAGGTCACCTCGCCCCGGCCGAGCACCTCCTCCAGGATCCCGAGGGTGCTGTCGTAGAGCGCGGGATCGCCCCACACCAGGAAGGCCCCGCTCTCGTCCTCGCCCATCTCATCGGCGATCAGCCGCTCATAAATGTCCGCGCGGCGGCTGCGCCAGTCCCCGACGGCGGGGGAGTAGTCGGCGCCGCCCGCCTTCCGGTCCCGCGCCGGGTCCCGCGCCTCGACCACGCGGTACGCGCCGTCGGCACGGTGCTCGTCGAGCAGCCCACGCCGCAACTGCACGAGGTCGTCCTTCTCCCCGCCCTTGTCCAGGATGAAGAACACGTCGCTGCTCTTGAGGGCCTTGACGGCCTGCAGGGTCAACTGGTCCGGGTCGCCCGCGCCGATGCCGATGACATGAATCTTTCGCACGCCGAGAGTCTGCCGCACGGGGTGCGGCGGGGGGCCTGCGGGGTGTGGGAGCGGCGGGGCGCGACGGGCGCCCTGCGTGTGGAGGGGCGGGATACTACGGGCGCCCTGCGGTGTGGAGGGGCGGGACACGACGGGCGCCCTGCGAGGCGTGGAGCCACGGCCTACACACTCCCCTCCCCGCCCGGAGCCGCGTCACCCCGCAGCCGCGGCGCGCACGAGGCCGCGTCCACGGGGGAGCAGCCGCCCTTCTCCACCCGCTCGGCCAACTCCCGCGCCCAGCCGAGCAGTCCGTCCACCGCGATCCCGTATGGCCGCTCCTCACGCCGCCCCGCGTCCACCGCGGCTGCGCCGCGCAGCAGCAGCCGTGCACCGCCCGTGGCGTTGCCGCGCGCCGCGTGGGTGAGACCAACAGCCAGCTGCGCAAGCCCCTTCCACAGGTCACGCTCGTCATCGGGCCCCGACTTCCAGGCGTCCTCGAAGACCTCGTGCGCGTGAAAGGGCCGTCCGGCGTCCAGCAGGGCCTGGGCCTGCGCGATCGTCTCGTCGGGAGTACGCGTGACCCCCTCGGGCTGCCGCTCCACGCCTTCGGCGCCGTACGGCAACGGGCGCCCGAGCCCGTCACGCGGCCGCGCGTTGCGGGCCCGCCCCTCGGCGTCACGGTCACGGCCAGGTTCATCGGATCGAGGTGCGGAACTCATGCGCCGATTGTCCCTCCCCGCACCCCACGACGAGGGAGCGGACCACCCCCGAACGTGGGGTAAAGTTCTGTCTGCGCGATCACGCAGAACACCGCGGGACACGCGCACCGGGACGTGGCGCAGCTTGGTAGCGCACTTGACTGGGGGTCAAGGGGTCGCAGGTTCAAATCCTGTCGTCCCGACGGAAACGTCGCAGGTAGGGGCCATCTTCGGATGGCCCCTACTTCGTCTTTGGGAGCAATTCTGGGAGCGGGGAGCAGCTCCCAATGCTCCCAGGGAGCGGGAGTCTGGGAGCGACGTCAACCGGGGGTCGACGGATGGTCACCCGATCCGGTCGCTCCCAGGGAGCATCTCCGCTGCCTGGTCTGGTGGAGGAGGCAAGGGGTCGTGCTGTTCGCCCCCTTGTCCGAATACTGGTCATGGGGCCGTGCTCCCACTGGACCCCTTGACGGCTTTCACCGACCCCATGTCTGCGGGGGCTCCCTGTCTCGGTGCACACGTCATCCAGAGGTTGAACGCGGTGGTGCCATGCGGTGCAGGTCGGCGGGGGTGTCGGCTGGGGGGGGAGTGCTCCGGTGGGTCCCCTTGTCGCGGTGCAAGTGGCCGTTGGCGTCTGTAGGGCGCCGTATGGAGATGCTCCGAGTGGGTGTGGTGTCTTGCCTAGTAGGGCTGGGGGCATGCGAGCCTGCTCGTTGGCCTGGCGGCTGTGGTCCGCGAGGATTGGGCCGAGCAGTGTGATGCCGTGGACGCGCTGGGCCCGCTCGACGTGGGCGGGAGTGAGATAGGCGGTGTCCACGACGTTGCGCCTGCCGGAAACTCCATCCGTGCAGTTCAAGCGGCATGTTGGTACTCGTGGAGGCCTCCGCCGAGGCGGTCTCTTCGGAGTACGTCGAGCTGGGTGATTTGGGCGTGGGGGAGTGATGCGGGAACGGCGCGTAGGGGTGCTGCCTGCTGTAACGCTTGGTGGGGCCGGTGGAGGTTGTAGTGCAGCTCGAACTGGTTGAGCGCGTGGCGTAGATGGTGCTCGTTCCAGATGGGGGTGCGGTCCAGTAGTTCGTGGCGGCAGGTTTGGATCCAGCGTTCCATGATGGCGTTCATGCGCGGTATCCGGACGCTGGTGAGCACGACTTGGATGCCGGCGTTGCTCAGGATTTCGTCGAAGAGGGCGGGGTACTTCGCGTCCCGGTCCCGGATCAGGTACGCGACGGTGGCCTGTGTGTCTGTCAGGTTCGTGGTCAGGTTGCGGGCGGCCTGGGCTACCCAGGCCGCGGCGGGGTGTGCTGTGGTGCCGAGGATCCGGATGCGCCGGGTGGCGTGTTCGATGATGGCGAGGATGTACTGGCGCTGTCCTGTCAGAGTCACTGTCTCGATGAAGTCGCAGGCTATGAGGGCGTCGGCCTGGGAGCGTAGGAAGTCGGCCCAGGTGGTGGCGGCCCGGTCGGTGCGGGGTCGATGCCCTGGGAGGTGAGGATCTCCCAGACGGTGGAGGCGGCGATTTTGATTCCGAGGGTGGTGAGTTCGCCGTGCACCCTGCGGTAGCCCCACGAGGGATTCTCGCGGACCAGGCGCAGGACCAGTCTGCGGATCGAGTGGACCGTGGGCGGTCGTCCGGGCTTCTTGGGCCGGCAGGTGCGGGCGTGGCGCCGTTTGATCAGGTCGCGATGCCAGCGCAGCACGGTGTCAGGCCGGATCAGTAGGCGCAATCGGCGCAGGACCTCGCGGGGCAATGGCACCAGCAGAGCGGCAAGAAATACCCGGTCTTCCGGAGCAATCTTCACCCGGTCCGCGCCGAGTTGTCGCTCAAGGACGGTGAGCTGGTGGCGCAGGGCGAGGATCTCCGTGACCTTGTCGCGGTCGCTCACCGGCAGCAACCGCAGCGCGCCGAACAGGTTGGTGACGGTCAAGTAGACAAGACGCAGCAGCACAAGTGCTCATCCTGCCGCACCGTCGCAGACGCTCCTGAGCTGCATGGATGGCATACTCGGCAGGCGCACAGCTCGATGCCATCCAGGACAACCACCGTCACCACATCGACCTTGGCATGCCGACCTTCCCGTAGACCGCCGGCCGAACAGGCTGAACTCCTCTAGTCCGGTCGCGAATAGCGGCGGTACAGCGGTTAACCCTGAGATCCAACGGCGGCAGTCTCTCAGAAGTGCCTCGCACAACATGCGGGTTTCGAGAGGACTTTTGCGAGTGGCGACCTGCGGAAACGTGACCAACCCGGCGCCTCTCGCAGAACTCTCACAGATGGTTAATTGTGAGAATCGGGCGGGAGCGGGAACTCCCTGAGCCAGTGCCGGACTGTCTCCGCCTCCTCCTTGAGCCCGAGCGCCTCAAGCAGCTTCACCTGTAGGTCCAGCACAGCGTGAAGCTGCGGGAATGCGGACGGCATCGTGGCAACGTGACTGAGATAAAGCTCCGCAGCCTCCTCCGTCGCGCGTAGCGACTTAAAAAGATCACCTCCCGCCGCCAGAAGCGTCGCGAAGACGGCCAGTGAGGTGGCGAGGTCGGGTTCGTGGGCGGCCGGGTTGTCCGCCGCGAGCCGACGCCGGATCTCCACCGCCTGCTCTACGGCAGTCAGGGCTTCCCTCCGCCGCCCCACCTCTGACAACTGGATGCTGAGGTTGGCCAGTGAGGTGGCGAGGTCGGGTTCGTGGGCGGCCGGGTTGTCCGCCGCGAGCCGACGCCGGATCTCCACCGCCTGCTCTACGGCAGTCAGGGCTTCCCCCCGCCGCCCCACCTCTGACAACTGGATGCCGAGGTTAGACAGCGAGCGCGCCAGATCGGGTTCGTAGGCAGCCGGATTGCCCGCCGCAAGCAGGCGGTAGATTTCCACCGCCTGCTCGGTGGCGGTCAGGGCATCTCTCCGCCGCCCCACCTCTGACAACTGGATGCTGAGGTTGGCCAGTGAGGTGGCGAGGTCGGGTTCGTGGGCGGCCGGGTTGTCCGCCGCGAGCCGACGCCGGATCTCCACCGCCTGCTCCACGGCAGTCAGGGCTTCCCCCCGCCGCCCTGCCTCCGACAGCCGAATGCCGAGGTTGGACAGCGAGGCGGCGAGGTCGGGTTGGTAGGCGGCTGGGTTGCCCACTGCGCGTTGCTGGTACACGCGAGCGAGGGCGGTGGTGAGGTGAAGGGCGAGAGGGCTGATGATGCGGGACGGGTAAGGGAGTGCAGCTACCGCGGTCTGGACGGCTTGGTGGTCGAGGGGGACGGTGTCCAGGGCCGTGTCCACGATGCGCAGGATGTGTTCGCTCTCGGGGGCGCGGCCGGCGTTGTAGTGGGCGATCGCGGCTCGGGCCAGGACGGTGATGAGCTGGGCCTGTTGTCCGGGTGCTGCCGCGCCGAGCAGGGCGGGCAACGTGAGGTCGCCTTCGGTGAGGGTGCGGGAAGCGTGGTACTCGGCGATGCGGTCGGGTTGGAGGGAGCCCCAGTACCGGTCACCGTCGGCCGGGTACAGGGAGGCGAGCCATGCGGCGGCGAGTGCCGTCTGATCGGCGGGCAGGCCAGGCAGGGTCGCGAGCACCCCCACGGCCTCTTCATCCTCGTCCTCTTTCCCCTTGCTTGCTCCGCAGAGGGCGGCCACGGCCACGGCGGCGCCCAGGGTGGGGGCGGGCAGGTCGAGTTTGTAGGCGGGTGCTTTGGCGCTGGCCTCCCAGAAGCGGTCCTCGTGTTTGAGCAGGGTGCGCTCCGGTGGGGTACCGGGGGCCGCATCGACGGGTCGGGGTCCGTGCTGCAGGAGGGCGATCAGGGCGGTCATCTGCAGGGTGAGGACGTTGTCGTAGCGGTAGTCGTGCAGGTCCGCAGGGGGCCGGAGCGCGGCAGCCAGGCACGCCCAGTCGTGTGCGGGCAGGGTGGATAGCAGCGGGAGCAGACGGGCGAGGTCGTGGGCGGCCAGGCGGAAGGCGTCGTGCCGGTCATGGGCGGGCTGGCTGGTGGGAATGAGAGGGGTGAGTGGGATAACTGGGGCTTCTTCGAGGAGGTCTCGCACGACCGGGGTGGCCTGGAGGGAGCCGGTGCGCCATTGGCCGTCGGAGCGGGCGAGCAGCAGTACGCGTACACGGTGGCGCGAGCGGTGCAGGTGAGTGACGAGGCGGCGCAGCAGGCGGGGACGGGTCTCGGCGTAGTCGACGACCAGGAGCAGGGGTAGGGCGGTGTTGAAAGTGGTGAAGTCGGGTGGAGCCAGGGTGGGGTCGTCGGCGAGGTCGGAACTCAGATGCCCGGCGACCCAGCCATGCCAGCCGAGGGTGTCGGTGAGGCGGCGGGCGAGGCGGGTCTTGCCCTGTCCCCCAGGCCCGGTCAGTACACGCAGTTGAATGGCAGGCGGGCCCTTCTCGCACCACAAGCGCAGGTCGGCGAGTTCGCTGGCGCGGCCGTGGAAGGCGACGGCTTCGGCATCGGCGCGCAGAAGAGCGGCAGGAGAGCGGAGGTTGCGGTCGACAGCAGCGGGGGTAAGCAGGGCGGCGGGTTCGACCGGTTCCAGGACGGGTTCCCAGCCGGTGTGCTCGGCAATGAGCGTGCGGAAGGCTTCGTCGGCCAGCAGGCGTGCAGTGGGGGTGGCAGTCAGGCGGGTTCCGCCGCCGTCGGCCTGGCGGTCGCGGCGTATGACGCCGCACAAGAGGTCTCCGCCGTAGCCGTCGTCGGTGAGGACGGCGGCGCCCGACATGCCCGACCAGCGGCTCCCCCCTCCGATGATATAGGCGGCAGGGACGGGGTCGGTGCTGGTGAGTTCGTAGCGGCCGGCCAGGGAGCCGGTGCCCGGGGCGATACGGCCGGTGAACTGCTCGTCGAGGCGCCGGCCGTCGGTGGTGTCCTTCTGCATGCGGGGGAAGCCGAACGCGGTGACCGGGTGGGGGCGGGTTCCGATGATGAGGCCGTAGCGCTGGGGCGGCCGGGTGAGCAGGTCACCGAGGGACTGTGGAACCTGCCAGCCGACGCCTTCCGCGATTTCGATCAGCGCGGCGTCCACGGTGTCGTCCCAGCGCTGCCAGCGCACGACCACGGGAAACTCTTCCTCGCCGGTGCCGGGCAGGCTCACCATTACCGGGCTGTCGGCGTCGGCGCCCAGGATGTGGGCGGCGGTCAGCACCAGCCGCGGCGCGATGAGGTAGCCCGAGCCGAATCCTGTCGTCCCCTCCGGATGGTTCACCCAGACCTGCACCCGCCGGTCGAACTCCACCAGCCGCCCCGTTCACTCGCAGCTGCCCGCGGCCCGCTTGCGGCGGGTCTTCTCCACGTCGCTGACGTCGATGTCGCCGCCGCCGGGCAGGTGCGGAGTCATTGCCACGGTCACCGTGTGGGTGGCCCTGCTGCCGCTTTCCTTCTTCCCGCCCAGGCTGATCACGCTCCACCGCAGTCCGCCGTCGACGCCCTTGGCGCTGGTCAGCTCCAGGCCGAGTTCCAGCGTGATCTCCCCCAGCGTGAACAGCACCCCCCGGTGCCCGGCGCCCGCAGGAGCGGCGATCCGGTCCTGCGCCTCGGCGATCTGATCCCGCAGCAGGGTGATCGCGTCCGCCAGGTCCATCCACTCCTGATCCGAACCACTTGCGTTGCCCACCACGATCCCCTTCGCCACCCCGCCCCCTCCCTGCACGGCGGGACGAGGAGGCGGCTACGCACATCCTCCCGGCACGAACCAGCGGAAACCATGCTGAGGCTGTCGTATTTTCGAGAACCTGACACGGCCTCGGCCCGGCGACGGCACGGTCAAACTCGCCCGCCACGGCAACCCGTCATGACTCGTGCGTACATGCCTTACTTGCCTTACACATCTCCAGCCCATTGACCTGTAGAGATGCTTGACAGCACTAGATAACGATGAAACACGGCGTTGAAGGCCAGGCCGAGCGCGGCGAGTTGGTCCTACAGGATCCGGCCCGCGTCATCGCGAAGGCACTCGGTTACCACGACAAGGCGGCCACCCGCCTGGTCACCGAACTTGGAGGAACCTGGAGCCGATACGCCCCCGGTGACCACACACGGTGACGTCAGGACCGACCTCACCAAGGAATACGCGACGCCTCAACATGCGAGCCCACCAGTCTCGCGACCGTAGTCACTGCGATAGTTCAGAGAATACGGCTCCACCCCGGGCGTGGTCATCACGCTGTCGGTACAGGCAGACGGCCACGAGGAAACGGTCCTGAAGACCTGGACTGCCGGACTCGGCGAGTCCACTGGGCCGTGAGCGCCCCGAGAGCGGCAGAGGCCACCTCACGCGATCAACTCCGCCCCGCATGCTCCTCGTCGGCGGCCTGCTGACTATCGATCAAGTCTGTTGATGCACGCTCGCAGAGGGTGAGGCTGGGTTGTCACGGTGCCGGTGGAGTCCCGTCCGTCGGGTGACCGCGTGGGGTTGGTTCAACGCTTGTGGTGAATGGAGTGCTGGGCGCCCGGCTGAGGTTCTCCGTCTGCCGCGGTGCTCTTGGGTGTGTCGGCCGGGCCTGGCTTGCTTCACCGGGAGTGTGCATGACCACGGGCGGGATGGGTCTGGAGCCGGGAATGTTGATGCGGATGCGCATGGTCGGCGGTCGGGCCGGGGTGTGCTGATTGTCCTGCTGCTGTCCGGTGGTTGTGTTCTCTTGGCCGTGCTCGGGGCAGTCATTGCCCGGTGGGCGGGCCGCCGGTGGAGAGGCTGGCGTCGGGTGGGGCCTTCTGGCGAAGGGGTTGAGGCGAGAGGGGATGAACGGCTGCGGACTCGCCGGTTGGTTCAGGGTGCGCGTCTGGTCGGCGTTCGGCGCCGGTGCGGGCGGCTGCCGTGTGGCGGGCTGGGCCCATGACCCGGTGGTCTTCCGCCGTGGCAGTGGGGGCCGGGCGCCCGGTGTGGGCATGCGCAGGACCAGTGTGGGGGTGTCCGCGGCGGAAACGGGGGCCGGGCCTGCGCCGGGCCTGCGCAGTTCCAGTGTGGGAGCGTCGGCGCTGGAGGCGGGGAGAGTGCCCTCGTGCGGCGCGTCGGGCGCGCAGCTGGAGCACAGTCGCGGTGCCCAGCCGTGCTCATCGCTGTAGCCGAAGGAGGGACGGCGGCACTGGGGGCAGGCGAGCTCTCCGCGGCGCTGCGCCTGGTCGATGAGGAGTTCGCGGCTCATCCGCGCGGCGGCGTCTGCTTCAGAGGAGGCCGGGTCGGGCACATGGACCGTGATCTTGAGAGCGGGGGTCTTGCGCGAGGTCGACTCCATCTCGCTCATCAGAAGCTGCAGGTCCCTGGGCGTGACGCGGTCGTGGAAGGTCAAGCGCTGTGCGGTGTCGGGTTTGCGTGAGCGCAGCCGGCTGCTTCGGCGGTCGGCGTCCGCACGGTCCCAGGCTTTCGTCCACTCGGGCAGCTCGCTTCTACGGACGTTGCAGGCCTCGGCGAAGGCCGCTACGAATGTCCGGCTGGGTGTGGAGCTGCCTTTGAGGACCCGTCCGACGGTGCTGTGCGGCAGGCGCCCCACTCCGCCCAGACGGGTGTCAAGGGAGCGGAGGGGCGGCCGGCCATCGTCGTGGTGGAGATCGACGAGCGCGGAGTGCAGATCGGCGAAGTCCTTGACGACGCTGATGTGCACTCCGCTTCGGTGACCGCTGACCACGCCCTGAGTGCGGGCCTCGTCGCGCCGGGCGTGCTTCCACAGCCGTTCGGCTTCTTTCGTGCTGCGTCCGCAGGCCGCGGCGTAGGCCAGGACCACAGCCGGGTTCTGCGGCACGCTGCGCCCGGAGGCAGCGCGCGCGAGAGTGTCCGCGCTGTACTCGGTACCAGAGGCGAGCTGCTCGTAGGTCAGAGCGGCATCTTCCCTGCCGTTACGCAGCCACGTCACCAGAGCCAGTAACGACCGGCTGCACCGGGGGATCGGGTTCTCGCGGCGTGCCATCGGACGGTCAGGCCTGCGCGAGCCGCCGTGCGGCCGTTCGGCTGCGCCGCAGCCTCACCGCGAGGCGGCCGAGGGAGACGGCCTCGAGGAGCAAGACGACTACGCTCACGGCCGGCAGACCGGCGGCGGCCAGGGCGGCGGCAACGATGATGATCACGATGAGGACGACTGCCTCGGGCGTAGTCAGAGGACGCGACGTGCCGCAAGTTGCGTTGTTCAACTCTTCGCCTAACTGTTCGTTTGGGGCTCAACTACATGTACTGCGGGCTCAGTTGCTGGTACTGCGAGTTGTGCTGGTCGTGCGCCGGGTCGGTTGCCGCCGCCCGGGTGGTTAGCGATGTTGCAGCATCCCGGGCCCCAGTACTATCCGCCGGGCGCGCAATCCGCAGATGTGTCCCTTTGCCGGTCTGGCTCCACGGCGGCCCCCCGCGGGGGATCGTGCCTGTTCACAGGTGGTGTGGTGGGCTGCTTTCCGCAGTTGTGTCCCACCTTTCGACCGACCCGATCGTCACCGAGGGTGACAATCCGCAGGGGTGTCCCGCGATCCACTACAGCTTTCGGACATGCCGGAACGCGCATCTCCGCAGCTCGGAACGGGAATTGCCGCCTCTGTTTCCGCGCCCGCGTCCCAACCTTGACCTTCGCGCCGACATGCCTGATCTTTGTGCGTGCCTGCCTGCATGGCCTCACGGCCACCAGCGGGCTCTCCGAAGTACTGCGGGCAACACAGTCACCCAGGAGACAGAGCGCCCGTTGCCGCGGGAGAAGCTCACCGTTCTGGCGCCGCCCACCGCGGCGCCAGAACGTTCCTTGGCCCGCCAGCCCGCCGACTCGACTCGTGAGGCCTTCCTGCCACGGGGCGGCACGCACACTCGCAGTCCTGCGCAGATGTCGTACGCGACCGCGTCGCGGCCGTGTGGGTGCCCGAAACTCGGCCGCCCTATGCGACCTGGTTGTATTCGTGGATCACGCCACCGAGTAGATCTCGACGGATGACCTTGCCGTCCGGGCCGACCGGGTCGGGGAGTGGTCGCAGGGGTGCTGCTTGTTGGAGGGCGCGATGGGGGCGATGGGTGTTGAAGTGCGTTTCGTATGTGGCCAGTACGTTGCGCAGGTGCCGTTCGTTGATGATCAGTGTGCGGTCGAGGAGTTCTCGGCGGCATCCGCCGATCCAGCGCTCGATGTACGCGTTTGCCTTGTGGTGCCTGGACCGGAGTGAGCAGGACCTGGATGGTCTCGGATGCAAGGACGGCGTCGAAGTCGTCGGTGAACTTCGAGTCTCTGTCCCGGATCAGGAACTTCACTCGGTCGACGTGGTCGTCCAGCGCCATGAGGAGGTCGCGGGCCTGCTGGACTGCCCAGTGGCCGGTCGGGTGGGCGGTGACGCCAAGGAGGTGTATTTGGCGGGTGGAGATGTCCATGGCCGCCATGCAGTACAGGCGCCGCAGTAACACGGTGTCGACGTGGAAGAAGTCCACCGCGAGGATCCCGGAGGCCTGGCTGCGCAGGAACTGTGCCCAGGTCGGGCCCGAGCGTCGTGGTGCCGGGTCGATCCCGGCTCTCTTCAGGATCGCCCAGACCGTGGAGGCGCCAACTGGACGACCGGCGCGGGCCAGTTCGCCTGCGATCCTGCGGTATCCCCAGTGCGGGTTCTCCGTGGCCATCCTCAGCATCAGCTAGCGTACGGTGGGCGGGGTTGGTGGTCGGCCTGGTCCTCGGCGTTTGTAGGTCCAGCGGTGCTTGACCATGTCGGAGTGCTAGCGCAGCAGCGTGCCCGGAGTGACGAACAGGTGCCCTCGCAAATCCTTGGGCAGCAGCCGGGACAGCGCCGCGATCACTGCCCGGTCCGCCCATGAGGGGTGTGGCCGGCCAACCTGGCGGCGGAGAACAGTGAGTTGGTGCCGCAGTACGAGTATTTCCGCATTCTTGGAAGCCTCCGATCGCGCCAGCAACGCAATCCATCCCAGGACCTTCGAGAAGGTCAGATACAGCAGTCGCAGAGCCATGCCCCAGGATCTCGCCACGCCTGGCCTGGACCGCAAGGCCAGGTCAGCAGGGGTAGCCGAGTTTCGGGCACCCACAGGCGCCGGGAAGTCGAAGGTATTCCGGGAAGGGTTGCAGAATAAAGTCCGTCAATAGGCCGTCGCCGATGGACGCTGTGACAGACACTGCTCGGTCGATCCACCTTGCGTGTATGCGCATATCTGTCAAGGAATACGGCTGCTTGCTACCACCAGGTGCGGCTACCCGTGCCAAGTCAGCGGCCGCGAGCCGAACTTGTTCAGGCCGAGCCCGCTCCTGAGCCGTCAGTCCGCCACCATCGGCATACCTCATCCCTCCGGCATAGCGCGGCCGAGACTAATCGTCACGGCTTGACGTAACCTCAGCCGTTAAAGATTTCTAGCTTGTGGCCCACCTTGCCTCACACCACTCACCGCAACAATCTCACCCTCGACTAATCAATGGCTGTTGGAATCCGCGTGGGCGAGCCTATCCGTAGAGCCAGCCAATCTTGTAGCTCAAGGTGCCTGAACTGGTAGGCGATACCGGAAGCGCGCAGAATCCCAACGCTGTAAGACCATCTAAGGAAACGCTTGAGGCGCCATGGTAGGCGCCCTCGCATACATAGCAAGAAGGAGTAATAGCGGCGCGATGCCCTCGCCAATACTACGAAACCAACCAGGAGGGCAAATGCCGGACCGGCCAGTAGTGCTGTCAGGTCGCCTGATACCTGATCGGATGCGTAGATCTGGGATACACCGCTTCCGATGCCTGAGATGAGGCCGAATGTCACCGCGTTTCTAGGGCTATGAAAGAGGGCCCCCGCGGTGGCTCCATTGGTTATTCCAACGGCTAGGCTGAAAGTGATCCAAAAGATAAAGCTATCTCCGGGGAGTGATATGAGGAAGCCGTACAGAGGGCCACAGATTAGGCCGAAGAATGTGGCCGAAAGTGCGTCATGATGCAAGGGACCTTCGGGGCCCTCTGTTCCTACTTGGTCATCCTCTATGTCGCCTGTGAGCCCAAAAGAGATTCCGTAGGAAATCGCGAACAGGATACCCCCTGTCAGACCTATAGATGCACCGAAGGAGGGGGCGGCAATAATGCCAAGAATAGTTCCACCCAATATTCCGATGGGCAAAGAGTGGATGCCGGATCGGCTGCGCATGCGACGAAAATTCAAACGTTGAGAATGGGGCCACCAGCGGGAATAGTGGATGATTGCAAAGATCGCATTGGCGGTCATCGAGTAGGCGAATATAAACAAGCCTTCGGAGCCCGAGTGCGGTGAGAGTGCGTAGATGATCACGCAGAGGGGTACGGCGGACAATACCGCTAATGTTGCATCTACTAGGCGCGGCATCCGATGCCCGCCAAGAGGCCACAAGTGGTGCAATACGATGTCGCAGCCTGAAAGGGTGCGGCCACCCAGGATATGCCCGGCATTCAAGTTGAGGTAGTTGGCCAATTCGGCCAGCCATCGTTCTACCTGATCCACCTGGTACGGGCTGGTTTTGAACCTGGGGCTCAATTGCATAACTGCAGGTATGAATCGCGCGAGTAGATGCTCGGCCAGTGCTCGTTCGCCGTTGATGGTAAGTAACTCGTCAGGATCTCCGCCCGCGTCGTATGCGACGATGGCGAGCGTCAATTGCCAGGGCGTGCTGAGCGTCCGGGCGAGAGTGCTTGAAGGGTGCGCTGCAATGGTGTCGGTCACGGACTGCCATCGGTATGGATCTCTTACTCGTCGATTCAAGAATGCGCACACTTGATCGGCGGAAGGAGGGTTTATCTCGATCCGAGCCGCATCCAGAACCCGCTGTCCAGAATTTTCCAGCGCTTCGTACTCATCTGCACGACATGTCAGTACCAGGGGTGCCACGTCACGGCCGTCCTGGTAGGAATTGCACCATTCCAACGCGGCCGAAGCCCGAGATTCCAAGACGGGTGTTTGCCCGATATCCATTTCATCCAGGCCGTCCAGTACTGGCAAAACGTGGCGTGTCTCCACGATATGTTTCGCAGTGGCGGCAGATAGTCCATATGCGTCGATCAATTGGTCGATGAGTAACTGCTCAAGAGATAGGCCGGTGTCCCAACTGGCGGCTGATATGCGTACCGGAACTGGATCCCCGTCGCGACGACTGTCCAATAGGGAAAGAAGCAATTCCAGTGCCAGTACGGTTTTTCCTGCTCCAGGACTGCCCGTAATGACTAATCGGCGCGGATGCGTTGTTTGGTAGAATTCCATCACCCCTGACAGGCTGCCCTGCCACAGTGGCACTTCAGCGTTTCGGGACATCTCGGGGAGAAAGGTGAACGCGACGTCTATCCGCTCTGAATCACCGCCCAGGAGTTGCCGCCATTCTGTGGCCTCTACTCGTTTTACTTGTGCGGCCAAGTTTCCGGTGATCTTGACTGGCTCGGTGTCAGCATGCGTACGCAGGCCTTGAAGGGAAGCCCACAGAGAAACTGCGCCCACTATCATGCCGGTGACCCCGGCGACATCTGTTGGACCCATCCCTTTCTGCGTCACCAGAGCCCACGCCGCATATCCGATGCTGCCGGCCAGGAAGATGGCCGCGGCTGTGGCGCTTACGATCCACCAGCGCTGCCTCAGGAGCTTGTTGCTGATCATCTGTTCCCCCCCTGGCGCCCTGTTTCCTGGATAGCACGTATCGGTGAAGAACACTTCGGCGAGAGCGTTGTCTGCGACGGCGATCGGACAGCGGACACTGGTCGATCAGGGCCCCAGAGGCGTTGTTGCGGTAGCCGTTCGTGCATCCCCGCACGGGTGGCATCAGCCGGTGCGTGCCGTACGTATGCCAGGTCGGGTCCGGCAGGAGGAGGCCGACATGGGCACAGTGCACCAAGACCTTGCCAAGAACCTACTTGAGGAGTGGCTCAAGGAGCCATCCGCTGCCGCGACGCTTGCCGACGTGCGCTTACGCAACATCCGCGGCGAGTTCAGAGAGGATCACAACGGGGAAGCGATCGGCAGGTTGGCACGCTTCCGGCCCGCGAACTGGCCCCTGGAGCAACACGCCGCATTCCTGCATGCTCACACGGATGTGATGGGTGGCGAAGTCGCCACGGTACAGATCGTCACCGGGGGCACTCCAGGACCTGATGCAGACAGGATCGGCAACGCCAGTCAGCTTCAACGGACGATTGACCACAGACCGGAGTTGTCCACGGGCGGGTGCCGATGCCCGGAGGGCCAACGCACGTCGAGGGCGACTCGGGCCGCGCCAGGCCCTCGAGAGTAGGGCGCGCGAGGTGCCCCTTGAGCCTGTCGAAACGAACCACCTTCAAGTGGTGGGCTGCCGACTGGCTCAGCAGGCGCCGCGCCAAGGAGATCAGCGTCGCGAGCTACGAGACGGCCGTCCGCATGCACCGCAGCCCGCAATGGGGCAGCCGTCCGAGCGCATGACGCCTGGACTGAGTTCAGCAGCGCTGTTGCTGAGGTGGCGATCGTTGAGCCCGGTCCGTTGCTGACGCTTCGGACGTTTCCCGGCAAGCGATGTACGAGCTCGACATGATCGGCCTGGCTTGGTACGAAGCCGCCCGTATGCCCAATCACGGCGCCTCGAAGAGTTCAACAACCGTTTCGTGAGCGCCGCGGAGGCCAAGCGTAAGCCGGACAAGGACAGGGCGTGCCTGTCCTGGTGGACCGCGCCTACCAGGGCGCCGGTCCCTGGGGCATCACCGGGGGCAGACGGCCGCCCGGCGGGCAGCTGCCCTCCAACACTGCAGAGATCTGATGGCGCAGGGCGAGGATCTTAGCGACGTTGTCCCGGTCGCTCTTCGGCCGCAGAGCGAGAACCCGGCGTCATTAGCCACAGGTGCCACGCCCCAGGCCTCATATATCGACTCCGACCAGGACGGACGCGATCTCGGCAAGTGCAGGGCGTAGATTTCCCAGCCGTAGGTTGCACACTGTGCGGGGCAGGACGAGCATCCGCGTTGTGGTGAGCGCTCGCGCGAGGAGGGCGTTGGTGCCGAGTAGGTGGATCACCAACTGCCGTTGGGTAGCTGCGCTGTCCTGGCCCTGGGTGTCCCGTTGCAGGTACTGGCTGTACATCAACCTGGACCTAGGGAGGTTGGTATGGCAGACGTAGCGGACTGGGCTTCTCTAGTGGTGACGTTGACTCTCGGCGTAGCCGGGTTCGCCGTCGCGGGGAACATCGGGCGGGATGTCAAGATCCGGCTCTCCGAGCGGCGGTTGGCGTCCTACGAGCGGCTTTGGGGCCTGATGCGGGCGGCCAGTCCATACGCCGACTCTCTGGATGAGCAGGGACGTCATTCACTCCACGAGGCCTTCACCAACTGGTACTACGCGAACGGTGACGGAATGCTCCTCGAACGTCACAGCCGTAGCGTGTACTTCGAGGTGAAGGACAACCTCACACGTCCGGTCGGGGAACTCACTCCAGAGCTCTCACGCCGACGTATCGAGCGCCTGAAGGGGGCTGAGCGGGAACAGGCGCGGGGGTTCCTGGTGCAACGTCAGTTGTCATTGCTACGCACTCAGCTCAAGAGCGACCTCGCCATCTTTGGCAAGCCCTACGGGCCGCCGATCGGAGCAGAAGACCGAGCCTTTCTTGAACACTGCGGCGTGCGCACCGGTCGACAGCCATGGCGGGCGGAAGGCCGAGTTCGGGACAGCCAGACGATCTGAACGCCCAGGTTCAGCCCACCCGAAAAGATCCTGGTCACTCGGCGGATCTCCACCCGTGGCCTCGAGCGTGGCGGGGTTATAGACGATCGCCGCGGTCCGGGCCGGGTGCACGCCGATGAGAGCTCGGCGGTGAACCCGCTGCCGGATAGCGCGTCGGTAGCCACGGGCAAGACGGCGGTGGTGTAGGAGCCAGTCCATTCTGCGTCGATGGGCAGGTCCCTGTGCGTGCAGATTTCCAGGCGGCGGCTCTGCCGGGTCAGGAGCCCCATTGGCGTCATAGTTCCGCATAACGGTGTTGTACGGCTGTCAACCGTGCTTCACAACTCCAAGCCAGAATCGCGCACTGGGGGTCAAGGGGTCGCAGGTTCAAATCCTGTCGTCCCGACCAGCTTCTTGCAGGTCGGAGGCCATTTCCGCCATTAGGCGGGAGCGGCCTTTCTGCTGGTGGTCGTGGAGTGGTCGTCACCTGTGCCATCGGACCTGTCGTGCGTGGTAATCGCGTCAAGCCGCGGGAGTGTCGGTGGTCGTGATGTGGTCGCGACGCTCTTCTTCGCGGTTGAGGGCGGCGGCGATGGCGTCGACGGCTTGGTGGGCGGTACGTCGGGTGAGGTTGGCGTAGATGTTCGCGGTGGTGGAGATGGGGAGTGCCGTGCGGTCTGGGAGACGGCCCATAGGCTGACGTTTTCACTGATGGCGATGGTCACGGCGAGGTGGCGCAGGTCGTGGAGAGTGCAGCGGGGGACGCCGGCCTGTTGGGTGAGGTCGTGGAAGTGATTGAGGACCCATTCGGGGTGCCAGGCGCGCCCGTCCGGGCGGGCGAAGACGAACCCGTTCCCGTATTCAGGATCGGTGGGGTCCTCTGCGAGTGAGGTGTTGCGGCGGCGCTCGAGCACGGCACTTACGCGGGGTGAGAGGGCGACCCAGTCGCGGCTGGCGCGGGTCTTGGGGGTGGTCATGACGAGCTTGTTGTTGTCGACGGCGGACAGGGTCCAGCGGGTGTAGAGCCGGTTCTGGTCGAGGTGTACGTCGTTCCAGTGCAGGGCGAGGGCTTCGCCTCGGCGAAGTCCGGTGTCGATGAGGAGCTCGGCGAGGTCGGCGAAGTCCGGGTCACGTCTCCGGCAGTGGTGGAGGAAGCGCACGGCCTGGGCGGTGGTCCAGATGGTGCGCTCTGCCGCAGCAGGGCGCGGGATCACGGTAGGCCGGGCGACGTTGACAGGCAGGCGGTGGGTTCGCACGGCTTCGCCGAGAGCGCTGGAGAGGGTGGCGAGGACGTGCCAGACAGTCTGCTGGCCGCGCCCGGCGGCGAGTTGGGTCTGCGTGAAGTGGTGCAGGTGCTCGTAGGCCAGGTCATCGAGACGGATGGCCCCTAGGGCGGGGATGAGATCGTTTCGGGTGTAGTCGCGGTAGCGGATCCAGGTGGTGGGTTTGAGCCGTAGCTTTTGTGCGGCGAGCCATTGGATGAGGTGGTCCTCGAGCGTCTGGTTGGGGTCGGCGCTGATCCCGATGCTGCGGCCGGCGGGGTAGCGGTGCAGGGCGATGCCGGCGTCGTCCTGGGTGGGGAAGCCGCCGCGGCGCACGGTGCGGTTGTGGCCGCCGGTCTGGGCGGCGGGGATTTCGACGGCGAAGGTCCAAGTCCCGTGTTTGGGGTCGGTATTCAGGAGGGGGCAGTGCGTGCCGAGCTGGTGTTTCTGCTGGTCGCGGCAGCCGCAGCGGCGGTAGACGCGGCCTGTGGCGTGGTGAGTGCGCATGGTGATCGCTTCTTGGCGTGGTGTGACACCTGTGCTTTCAGAGTGAGCCTGTGGCGCGCAGAGTTCGCGGCGAACGGCCACCGTACGACCACAGCAGGGGCTGAAGGGCATGTGACCTGCACAGATCCCTTGACGGAGCGCATGGTGCGACGCCATAAGGCGCGGAGGGACCCCATGTGGGTACGACTGGACGTCAAGTCGTGCGCCACCTTGGTACGGGGTTGAGAGCTCAGCGTTCGATGGCCCGCGTCTGGCGCGGCTTGTCGGGCAGGGGGAGCGCTCGACGTGCCCGTCTTCTCTGCGTGTTCGCAGGCCTCTGTGAAGTCGGAGGCGCTCGAGCGCCTGAGATGCAATGAAGCTTCTCTGGGAGGACACTTGCTCCATGAGGTCCGACGCTGTTCGGGTCCCGCGGTGGAGATGGTGTACAACAGGTTTGATGTCACTGCTGCTCTGCTTCGCTGGCGCGACTGCGTGTGGTGGCGATGACTCCCCAGGCGAGACGCCTACGCCGACGAAGACAGTCACAGAGACCACCGAGGCGCCCGCGGAAACTGAGCCAGCGGCCGAGCAAGCGGTCCTGCCGAACCTGGTGGGCAAGTCCCTGCAGGATGCACAGGACACCGCTCAAGCGAACGGGTTCTACCTTCTCGATTCCCGCGATGCCACCGGAATGGACAGGTTCCAGGTCTTGGACCGCAACTGGGTGGTCTGCTCCCAGATGCCAGAGCCAGGGCGACACCCCACCGATGTCACGGTCACATTTGACGTGGTCAAGGACGATGAGAGCTGCCCTTAAGGTACGCGCGTGCCCGGGTGGTGGGGCCTGAGGTCGGTCGTGCAGGAGGTTCCCGTGCGGTGCTCGCCCGTGCACTCCGTTCCGCAGGACTAGGCAGTCTGTGACGGCCCTTGGTCGGCTGCCAGACGATCAGACGGCCGCGTGTCCGGAATTGCAATGCGGGTGAGGTCTTTGGCGGGTACCCAGTGGCCTGCTGTTCTCACGGGCCAGATCACCCACCACTGCCCTCCTGGCGCGCATCGCGGGCGAAGGCTTCGCCAGCTCCACTGCCATCGCTCCCAATCCGGCAGCTCTCCGTCAGCCAGAGCACGGGCGTCGACGCGTTCTCCGAGCATCTGATATGGGCGTAGCCCGACTCAGAGGATCTCAATGTAGACCGCAGTCCCTGGCTTCGGAAAGAAGATGTCGAGCTCGATTGGCTTCGAGCCGGAGCTCATCGTCGGCTCGCTCGTACAGGCTGCGACGCTTCTCTGTTTCGTTGGCAGTCTCGTCCTTCCGCGGCTTCCCGCCAGCAAGTGCTCCAGGCGCCCTGACCTTCACGCTGTGCACGACCGCTGTGCCCACTGCCTGGACGGAGAACGTTGCCCGTAGACGTCGTTGGACTGTCTTGCCCGTTTCAGATGGCGAGTCTTCGTGCCGGCGATCTTGTGTCATATGGACGTTCCATCCGTGCTGCGGACGGTCGAACCATTGCCAGCGGGCGACAGCGATGGACGCAACTGCTGCAGCGATGGCGGCGATCAGAGTGGACAGGTCCATCTGTGGAACGTAATGCCGTGGTGCCGCTGACGCCAGCGTCGGCGCGGCTAGAGCCTTCCTGATGGCTCTTGGTCACCTTACGCTGCAACTGTCGCCCAAGACGGCTTGACGCAAGCTCGGCCACGCGAACGGCGACCTCCTGCACGATGAGTCCCGGCACCGATGTCAAGTACCCGAAAATTGGGAATACTTACTGTGACGTGAGGGATGTACCGATCGTATGCTCACGAACAACGAGCGGCACTTGCACCGAGCCCTGTCCAACAAGAACAGGATCACGGAGGACATGACCCCAGCAGACTGACGTACTCCCCTCACCTGCGGCGATGACTTTTCGAGTGGCATACCGACAAGTCTCTGAGCTGTATGGACGACATTATCGGCAGGCGCAGTGTTGCAACAGCGTCCGGGGAGCGCGGCAGCGTGGAAAATCACGATCGCCTCATTTCGGCAACTTACCTGTCTGAGACGGGCGTTGCTCGGCACAATGGTGCCTGTGCCACATGACGACTACATTGAGTTCACTCTCGGCGACGGGGTAGAGGTCCGCCTCGAACTTGCGGCGGTCGGCGAGCGTCCGACTCCACCGCAGGGCGGCGTCGATCTCCCGGACGGCATTGCCGGAGTGACTCCGGTGGGGCGAGGAGCGCGAGTCGGGGAGCTGGCTACGGATGCGCTGCGGACCGTGCTGAGCCCTCTGGGGCCTGTCCTGCAGCAGGTGCACGACGCGGTGCGCAACATCCCCGATCCGCCGCACGAGATCAGCGTCGACTTCGGAATACAGGTCGGCCAGGATCTGAAGATCGGCATCGTCGGCGCAAATGGCCAGGCCAGCATGACGATTTCAGCCACTTGGCAGCTGCCTTGTGAGAGACAGACGTGACCTGGTTCGCGACAGCACTGGATGAAACGGCCGCGGACGCCCGCGGCGGGCTCGTGCGGGTCCTGTCCAAAGACGGGACGGCGACGGCGGGGGCCGGGGTATACCTGGCTGGACGATCCCTCCTGACCTGCGCTCATGTCGTCAACTCGGCGCTCGGGCTGCGCGTCCTGAACCCCGGGGACCCCGGCAATGTCGTCCTCGACGTGGCCTTCCCCGTGCTGTCCGCCGCCCACACCTGGCTGGCGCGGCTTACGGCCTGGATACCTCCGCGGTCCAAACGCCAGAGGGCGATCACGGATGGCACCCTGCGGTGGGACGGTGATCTGGCCGTCCTCGAGCTGGAGGGCGACCCGCCCACGCAAGTGGGCCCGCTGCGCTGGCTGGAGATGGAGATGGGCCAGCAGGTGCGCGCCTGGTATGGCGGCGGTCAGGCCTTCTCGTACGCCGATGTACGCGTCGCCTCGTACGGTGACGGTGTCGGTTACCTTGACGGACAACTGTCGGGCGCCGCGATTGGTGAGGGCTACAGCGGCGGACCACTTTGGTCGGTGGCCGACCGCGCTGCCGTGGGCTTGGTCATGGGCCGGATCGATGCCCCGGACACGGCGTTCGCCGCGCAGCACACCGTGCGCCGCAGCTGGGGACGGAGCTGGCAGTCGGTCATGGCGGAACTGCGCCGGGCCGGAGCCGTTCCCGAACCGCACTTGGCCGCCCTGGGTGCGGGACCTGCTGCCTTCGGCGTGGACGAGTCGGTGCGCGACATGCTGGTCGGCCCGCTGCACATCCTGCTCGGTGACCCTGCCGCGCGCGCCGCGCACGCCGGGGCGCTCGCCGTCCAACTCGGCCTGCGCGCCCCCGTGGACGGCAGTGCGCCATCTGTGGAGGAGCTGGCGCAGTTGCTCGGCGGTACCGAGCGAGCGCTGCCCACTCTCGCCGAGTCGCTGTCACCCACGGTGGCCGACGACCCACGCGGTCGTGTCGAACTCGACCGGCTGCTCGCCGTGGGCCGGGTCACCGATGCGGCCCGATTGCTGTCGGTGGCCGAACACCGCGTACTGCTCGCTAAGTTGGAACACCTCGCCGTATCGGACCCGGGCTTACTGCACCGTGCCGCGAACGCCGCGCTGCCCTACCTCGACTTGCCTCGCTCTCTGCAGACCACTCGCCTCTCGCCGTCCGCCGTGCCCGGCGTGCTGCGGGAGCTGGAGACCTGGCACGGCGACGGGTCGCCGGTTCCCGAGGAGACTCCAAGGCTCCCCGCCCTACTGCGCGTGGTGGAGTACGTTGCCGCCGAGACCGGTGGGTTGGCCTGCCAAGCGCTTCAGGAGTGGGGTCGACGTGTCTCGACACGTTTGGGCGTGCATGCGTCGGCTCTGCACGAGCGGCGCGCCGACGCCGAGCGGTGGTCACGGCGGACCGCCCCGGCAGGATCCCGGATTCTCGTGGAACTCGACCAGTATGCCAAGGACCCCGCCGGGCACTACCGCTGCTCGGTGTGGCGGGTACGTCCGGACGGCAGCGCCGCACGCGCCGTCACAGGCACCGAACGGCCCCGCACCGGCAAGGAGATCGCGCATCTTATCCGCGACGCCGCAGACTCCACCGACGACGGGGTGGCGATGGTCGCCGTGTCAGTGCCGCCGGACGCGCTCGAACTTCCTGTGGACGAGTGGGATGGGGCCGGTGCCGACGAGGTCATTCCCGCCCCGCTGGGCGAGGACTTCCATCTCGTGCTGCGCTGCCCGAAGCTGCGCACCCGCTCACGCACCGGTGACGCTGACCTCAAGCGGCGGTGGCGGGCCCGCGCCCAGAGCCCGCCCCTAGTGGCTGATCACACCGTCGGCGGGCGTGCGGGGCTCATCGGCCTGCTCAAGACAACTCACAGGGACGGAGCCCGCGTCTACCTACAGGGGTCCCCCGAGCACCGAGGCGAACTCCTTCCTATCTGCCTCGTGATGGGGGTGCCGATCGTGCTCTGGGATCGCGAGGACCGTGGAGGCCGCGCAGAGCATCACAGTGGGCCCGACGGTGGTCCGCCGCTCACGGCTGTCGTCGCCGAGGGGCCCGTAGACGAACTGCCTGAGCGGCTACGGCACTTCAGGGCCCGGGGCACCGCTTATTCCGCCGGAGCCGCGCGCCCGTCGCTGGTGTGGGAGGACGCGGGACTTCCGCTGCCGGATGAACTTCGGCTGGCCGACCCCTCGCGAGGAACGGAGCAGGCGATATGACGCACGGCGACGAATGGCGGCTGTTCCGCGGTGATGGCGCGGTCCGGCCAGTGGACTTCCCCCCCGCCCCGCCGTGGAGGCGGTTCACCGACGCGACGAACGGCCGCGGTCGGCCGCGCCCGTACCTGATCGGACGTACCGAAGCCGACGTGGTAAGCGCCGCCCTGCATCTGCGCCGCCCGCTGCTGGTTACCGGTCATCCGGGCACCGGGAAGTCGTCACTGGCCCACGCCATCGCCCGCGAGCTGGCTCTGGGGCCCGTACTGCACTGGCCCGTCAACAGCCGTTCGGTCCTCAAGGACGCTCTGTACGGGTACGACGCGGTCGGCCGGCTCCGCGAGACTCATCTGCGCAAGGAGCGCGGCGACAATGAGCCAGACGTCGGCACCTTCATCCGACTCGGCCCGCTGGGCACGGCGCTCGTGCCGCGAGACCGGCCACGAGTGCTGCTGGTGGACGAGCTGGACAAAGGCGATGTAGACCTCCCCAACGACTTGTTGACCGTTTTTGAGGAAGGCGAGTTCGACATCCCCGAGCTGTCCCGGCTGTCCGAGGCGCAGTCCGAGGTGTCAATTTTCACTTATGGCGCGGACGACGACCTGATCAGGGTTGTCAGGGGACGGGTGCGCTGCCGGGAATTTCCCGTCGTGGTCATCACCAGCAACGGCGAGCGGGACTTCCCGCCGGCCTTCATGCGCCGTTGCGTGCGCTTGGACCTGCCCGACCCGGACGAGGCCCGGTTGCGCGACATCGTGGCTGCGCACCTCGGTGATGAGGCCCTTGCCGGTGTCGATGACCTCCTGCACACCTTCCTCAACCGCCGGGCACCTGGCGAACTTGCCACGGACCAGCTGCTTAACGCGGTGTTCCTGCGCAAGGGCGGAGTTGACCTCGACGCCGAGGGGTTGCTCGACGCCGTCCTGCACCGGCTGGGTGGGGAGATCTGAGCAGCCATGGAACTCGGAGTCCCGGAACGCTGCGTTCGGCGGAGCGTCTAGATGCCGGGCGTGAGCGAAGGGCAGAGTGCCTCCCATCCATCGGGCGGCGATGACCAACCGCAGCTGTCCGCACTCGGTAGACTGGCACATCTGACCGGGCATGACCTGTCACTGCACGAACTGCTCGACACGGTCTGGCTGGCCGCGCGGCTTCCTGCCGGAGCGGACGCCCCGCTCGCGCGCTGTCTGAACGGCGCGGTCTCACCCGGTTCGGGGCCCGGCACGACCGAGGGCGCTCCGGGGCCCGACGATTCGTCGAATATACGGCCGGTTCCTGACCCCTTGCCGACACCGGAGTTCGCGCCTCAGCCCCCGCCCCCGGCCCAGCTGCTCGGCGCCCTGCACGCCGCAGCCGCCGCGCGTAGTGCCCCCGAACTGGCCGAGCTCGACGCAGGATTTCGGACGGGCCTGCCTGAGGGAGCGTTGCCGGTACGCGTCCCGGAGGAGAAGGCGCTCGGAGAGGACGAACTGCGTTTCTCTCGGGCACTGCGGGCGCTGAAGCAGTCCGGTCTTGACCCTTTTCGGACGGAGTTCGACGAGGAGGCCACCACTGCGGCGCTCGCCGAGACGGGGTTGCCGGACATGGTCACGCGCCCCGCGCGACAGCGTCAGCTGAACCTCGTCCTTCTCATCGATGAGGGCATCTCGATGTTGCTGTGGCGGCGGCTTGCCATGGAGCTGCGCACCTTGTTGGAGCGCCTCGGTGCCTTCCGCGATGTCCGTGTGCATGGCCTTGACTCTCGATCGGCGCGGGCACCGCTGCTACGGGCTCGCCCCTTCGATCCGCGCGCCCCGGCACTGTCCCCCGCCTCCGTCGTTGACCCGTCGGGACGCACACTAGTCCTGGTGATCAGCGACGGAGTCGGGACGTGCTGGCGGGACGGGCGGTTGACGAAGGCGCTGGAACGCTGGGCGCGGCACGGACCGACTGCGATCATGCACACTCTCCCCGCGCACCTGTGGGACGGTTCGGGGATCGGCTCTGAACCGTGGCTTGTGACGAGCAGGCGGCGCGGCGCGGCCAACGACACGTGGGAGGTGACCGACCCACTGCTGCCGCCCGGGCTTGGCGAGGAGTTTGCCAGGGTACCCATACCGGTGCTCGAACCGTATCCGCCGGCGATCGCCACCTGGGCACGCCTTGTAGCCTCGCCCGGCGCCAGCGCGCGACTGTCGCTGCTGAGGCCGCCGCACGTCGGGGCGCCGCGCGGCAGCGCCGACACCCGTGGCGCGGACGCGCCGAGCGCGGTCCTGCGGTTCCGGGACGCGGCTTCCCCTCCGGCGTACCGCCTGGCAGCCCACCTCGCTGCGGTGTCACCGCTGACCGTGCCGGTGATGCGACTCGTGCAGGCGGCCGTGCCGTGGCAGACCGACACCGTGCATCTCGCCGAGGTGTTCCTGGGCGGCTTGATGCGCCAGGTCGATTCGGGCGACGAGCACCTTCCCGCGCAGCACCGGCGGTTCGGATTTCCCAAGGACGCCCAGGACATCCTGCTCGACACTGCATCCCCGGTCGATCTGCTGCGCACGACGCGCGCGGTCACAGACCGGCTGCGAACCCTCGTGGGCCGCTCGCCGGACTTCCCGGCCTGGCTCGCCCACCCCTCGGGCACCGGCGAACTGCTGCCCGGCACCCGCCCATTCGCCTGGCTCGAAGACCGCCTCCTGACTCACCTGGGCGCCCGGCCGATGGCCACGGTGCCCGAGCGACCGATCGCGTACGAGGAAGTGCGTCTCCCCTCGGGGATCGACACCTCACCGACCTGGCTGTCGCTGCGCCTGCAGGATCTGCACACGCTCGGCCCGTACTCGCTTCTGCAACGCGACGGATCGAGCAGCAGACCCACCGCCTACATCGGCGAAGACGAGGAGGGACGACGGGTGCTGCTGCGGGTGTCGCCATCATTCGCGTCGTCCGTCGGCCGGGAACTGCTCGAGGTCGAGCGTCGTGCGCTGCGCCGCATGGACGGTGCGTACGCGCCCGTCGTCGTCGGCAGCGACCTGGAGGGCCTGCCCACGCCATGGCTTGCCCTGCGGCTCGACACCCTGGCCGACGGTCGTCCCGCCCCCACCCTGCGAGCTCTGCTGGACGCGGCCGGGCCGCAGCCCGGCACTCCGCTGTTCACTTGGCTGGGCTGGCATTTGGCGCGCGCGGTGGCCCGCTGCCATCGCCGGGGCATCGTGCACGGCTCGCTTGCCCCGGGTGTCGTTCTGGCCACGGAGGAGACCCTGCACATCATCAGCTGGACCTCGGCCCGCATTGACGGCGCTTGGAGCGCGTCCACGGCATCTGTGCCCGCGCACTCCCACTACCGAGCACCGGAGGTCACGTACTGGGGAGAGTCGCGAATCGCGGCGGGCGACGTCTACTCGCTGGGTGCGATCCTGTTGCACGCTGCGACTGGCCGGACTTGGCAGGGCTACGAACGCAGCGGCCTGGAGAACAACCTGGAGTTCGGCGAAGTCGACGAGGAGCTACGCGAGTTGCTGCTGCGCTGTGTGGCGGCCGAACCGGAGGATCGCCCCACTGCCGGCGAAGTCGCCCGGGCGCTGGGCGCGCGGCTGCCGGGCGGCGCCGCGTGGGAGGGCTCCGAGGACGAGTCCTGGCCGCCTCCGTCCTCCTCCGTTTCGGATGGGGACGGAGGGGCGGACGGTGCGGACGGGGCGGCAAACCACAGCGCCAGCTGGACTGCTACAGTCCGAGCCGCCCTCGATCGACCACTGCAAATCGCTCTACTGGGCGTTAAGGACGGGGTCGGCTGCACCACGACGACCATGATGCTGGGGGCGGTCCTCGCCGATCAGCGGCAGGAACACGTACTGGCGGTTGACGCTGACCGGCACGCCGGAAGCCACGTCCGTATCAGCCGGCGGGTCTTTCGTAACACGATGGCGGGCCTGAGCGACCTAGCCGCTTCCCTCCACGACGTGCGCACCTTCGAGGAGCTTCAACTGTTCCTGTCGCCACATCGCTCGGGCCTGATGGTCTTGGCCGACGACTCGCTGTCCCAGCGGACGGCGAGGGCATCGTTCTCTGACCAGGAATTCGCCCTGGTAGCAGCCGCCACCGGGCGCCACTTCCCCCTCACCCTGGTGGATGCGGACACTCCGCTCGCCGCAGTCCTTGGGTACGCCGACCGCGTGGTCATTGTCTCCCGGGCGGATCCCGCTGGGCTCACCCAGGCCCATCGCACCATGGACCGGCTGGTCTCAATTAACCGTCCGGACCTGATCAAGGAGGCGGTCGTTGTACTCAACCACAGCCGACCGGCCGCCGGCTGGAATCTCGACCCGGCTGCACGCCGGGCCCTTAGCTCACGCTGCCGCGGACTGGTCACGGTTCCACGCGACGGGCACTTAGCGATGGGCAGTACAGTCGAACTGTCTTGGCTGACCCCCGAGGCGTACACGGCGTACCTCCGGCTCGCTGCGCTGTTGCTCGGGCCCCGGCCGATCTTTTCCTGAGTGAGATGTGTGACCTCGACCCAGTTACCTCGGGACGACCTCTGCGCCTGCCGGAAACTCCATCCGTGCAGTTCAGGCGGCATGCTGGTACTCGTGGAGGACTCCGCCGAGGCGGTCTCTCCGGCGCACTTTCAGTTGGGTGATCTGTGCGTGGGGGAGTGGTTCGGGGACGGCGCGTAGGGGTGCTGTCTGGTCTTTCGCTTGGTGGGGTCGGCGGGTGTTGTAGTGCAGTTCGAATTGGTGGAGCGCGTGGCGTAGATGGCGCTCGTTGAAGATGAGGGTGCGGTTTAGGAGTTCGTGGCGGCGGGTCTGGACCCAGCGTTCCATGATGGCGTTCATGCGCGGTATCCGGACGCCGGTGCGCACGACTTGGATGCCGGCGTTGCGCAGAATTTCGTCGAAGAGGGCGGGGTATTTCGCGTCCCGGTCCCGGATCAGGTACGCGTGGGTGGCCTGTGCGTCAGTGAGGTCTATGGCCAGGTTGCGGGCGTGTGGGTGCCCGTAACTCGGCCGCCCTATGCGACCTGGTTGTATTCGTGGATCACGCCGCCGAGTAGATCTCGACGGATGACCTTGCCGTCCGGGCTGTCCGGGTCGGGGAGTGGTCGCAGGGGTGCTGCTTGGTGGAGGGCGTGGTGTGGGCGGTGGGTGTTGAAGTGCGTCTCGTATGCGGCCAGGACGGTGCGCAGGTGTCGTTCGTTGACGATCAGTGTGCGGTCGAGGAGTTCTCGGCGGTATCCGCCGATCCAGCGTTCGATGTACGCGTTCGCCCGCGGGGCCCGGATGGGAGTGAGCAAGACCTGGATGGCGTGGGATGCGAGGACGGCGTCGAAGGCGTCGGTGAACTTCGCATCACGGTCCCGGATCAGGAACTTCACTTGGTCAATGCGGTCGTCCATTGCCATGAGGAGGTCACGCGCCTGCTCGATTGCCCAGTTGCCGGTCGGGTGGGCAGTGACGCCCAGGAGGTGTACGCGGCGGGTAGAGATCTCCATGACCTGTGGGTGCCCGAAACTCGGCCGCCGCAGGCGACCTGCGTGTATTCGTGAATGACACCGCTGAGTGGATCACGGCGGATGGCTTTGGCGTCTGGTGCTGTGGGGTCGGGGAGTGGTCTCAGGGGTGCTGCGTGGCGGAGGGCGTGGTGTGGGCGGTGGGTGTTGAAGTGCGTCTCGTATGCGGCCAGGACGGTGCGCAGGTGTCGTTCGTTGACGATCAGTGTGCGGTCGAGGAGCTCTCGGCGGCATCCGCCGATCCAGCGCTCGATGTACGCGTTGACCCGCGGGGCCCGTGGGAGTGAGCAGTACCTGGATGGCCTCGGATGCGAAGACGGCGTCGAAGGCGTCGGTGAACTTCGCGTCTCTGTCCCGGATCAGGAACTTCACTCGGTCGACGTCGTCGTCCAGTGCCATGAGGAGGTCGCGGGCCTGCTGGACTGCCCAGCTACCGGTTGGATGGGCGGTGACGCCAAGGAGGTGTATTTGGCGGGTGGAGATTTCCATGGCCGCCATGCAGTACAGGCGCCGCAGTAACACGGTGTCGACGTGGAAGAAGTCCACTGCGAGGATTCCGGAGGCCTGGCTGTGCAGGAACTGTGCCCAGGTCGGCCCCGAGTGTCGCGGTGCCGGGTCGATCCCGGCTCTTTTCAGGATCGCCCAGACCGTGGAGGCGCCGACCGGGCGGCCCAGGCAGGCGAGTTCGCCGGCGATCCTGCGGTATCCCCAGTGCGGGTTCTCCGCGGCCATCCTCAGCACCGGTCGGCCGCCTGTAAGCCGGGGCGCTGATTGCCGTGCCGACGTTGCAGGACGGCGAGCTGGTGACGCAGCGCGAGGATCTCGACGTCCTTGTCGTGGTCGTTCATCGGGATCAGCCGCAGGGCGGTGAAGGCGTGAGTGACGGCGATGCAGGCCAGTCGGAGGAGCATGGGCATTGATCATTGCCGACCGCTGTCGTTGGCGCGATAGCGGTGCTGAACTGCACCGACGTAATATTCGGCACCCACACGTCCCCGCTGGACGTCCTGCCGCACACGCCCGAGGGCAAGCCCGTGCCGGGCACGTTCCGACTCGGCATCTCGCCCGGGATGGTCAAGCACCAGGGCACCCAGACCGTCCTGTGGGCGGAAGAGCAGTTCGAGGAACGCGGCGGCGTGTTCAACATCGCCAACCTCATCAAGATGTAGGTACTCAGAATCTCCGTCATGTTCTCGCGAGCGATGACCCCTGGGCCGCACTTATGACGCGGATCTGAGATCCGAGTGTGAGTGGTGGCGTACAGGAGATCCCGGCGAGAACGATCTTGCTTCGCGAAACATGCACTTACATGGATTTCGACTTCTGAAATTCGACGTGCGGGGCCGGGCAGGAGATGGAGTCCCGTGCCGCCCACGGTGTTACAGCAGGCTGGTCACGCTGTCCTGAATTGCGGCCACGTCGCTCGCAATCGCGGCGTCGGACTGGACGCCGGCGGCGATGAAGCCCAGCCAGCGCAGGAGGGCGGTGCGACGTGGTTCTTCCCGGGCGAGTTCCGCCTCGAAGCGCTCGGCGGCCTCGACGAGTTCCGCGCCGTCCTCGTACTGGTCCCGGTATCTGCGGAGCTGTTCCAGCAGTAGTCCTGCGGCGGCGCGGAGTTCGGCGATGGCGACGTCGCGGTCGGGCTCATCCGTGGGGCCGACAGTCGCGGAGGAGTGGTTGAGGGCGACGGCGCTACCTTCGATGCGGACGTCGCCGCCTGCGCCGATAGCGCTGCTGCCGGACACGACGAAGTTCGTCCCTCCGCGCAAAGGCCGCCGACCGGGGAAATGGGGAGCCCGTGGAGTGTCTGGCATTGGCGCAGGAGAAGGCGCAGCACCGGGGTCAGCGAGTGCTTCCCGCAGGAAGGGGATGATGCCGCGTTCCAGCACAGCTTCGCGCCAAGCCTCTCTGGCCCGGACCAACTCCTCGCTCAATTCTCGGTTGTCCCCGGCCGGGCGCGTGCGAGGGGGCGTGTGGACGGCCGCTGTCTGCTCGGACGTACGCCGTGTCCGCGCCTCCGCCGTCAGTACTTCTGGCCGTACGCGCAAGCCAAGCAGCGCCGCCAGCAGACGACGGCCGTAGGACATCCTGGCCCACCGCTGCGGAGCGACTCCGTCGCTGATCCGGCGGCCGCCCGGTTGTCTGGCACCCAGGACAGCAGCGCCGAACCGATGGCCCAAACCAACATCGTGCTCAGCGGCCGCCGGGAAAGTGTCGGAGCGGGGGAAGGCAGACGGGTCTGCGGACGTCGCGAGCGAGGACGAGTACGCCGTGCCTGAGGACTCGTACCCGGACGCCGAGCCATTAAGTTGTTCGCGGGCCCGTACGTAGTGCTGGTACTCGGTCGCCGCGGCCGCCGCGATGAGGGCGGTAGCGTTCAGCGCCAGAGTGCGCAGTTGCTCCGGGGTGAGCTGTTGGCCCATGGCCTCCAGTCCCGGACGGCGGGAGGCGGTGTGTAGTGCCTCGTCGAGGATCCGCTCGTACTCCTCGCGGTCTTCGGCGAGCAGGTGCGGAGAGACGTCGTTCACTGCCCCTCCTCCTCAATCGCCGGCCTCTGCCGCCGTCGTGGCGCGCGCCGACGGCCGTCGGCCGGGTCCGTGAGGAAGGGAGTGCCCTCGGGGCGCGCGGAATCTCGGAGTTGTGTTCGATCCGTGGGGAGCTCGCCGGTTGCGGGCTCCGCCGTACGGGCGCCCGCAACCGGGGCTGGCGTCCTGGGCGAAGGCACTGGCCAAGTGGGCTCGGCAGTGGGGAGGGGCTGGACCGAGCCTGCGAGGGACGTGGAGGGTGCGGGCGCAGGCTCCGTTCGGGACAGGGGAACGGACGGCGCCGTGGCGGCTGCGGCGCTTGGGGCATCTGCCGCGGCGAGGTCGGCCGCATCACTCACGGATCTGACGCTGGCAGCCGCAGGCACCTCGGCATCCGTAGTTGCCCCAGCCGGCTGCCGGTCTCCCGTCATCGCCTCGTTCACCGTCTGGATGCGGCCGAGTTGGGTAAGCAGCATGGGCGCCGATATGCCGACGACGAGGGCGGCGTATTCACCGCTGATCTGGCCCGTCCTACCGAACAGCACCGCGGCCCCGGCACCCATCACGCTGTGCACAACGGCTGCCGCGATGTCGACAGAGGGGTCGAAGTAAGCCTGGAACTGCGGGGATTCCCCCTGTGCCATCCTCGCCGCGGCGAACTGGCGATGAGCGCGGCGATCAACCTGCCAGGACACGAACCGCGTGTACAGGTCCAGGGCCCCACGCAAAAGACCACCCGCCGCCCCCAACAGGATCAACGTCGGGACGTCCACTGTCTCCCCCGGGTGACGGCGCTGACGCCTCGCTGCGAGCGTCCGGACACCGAACGAGTGTAGAGCCGAGCGTGTGCCCCAGGGAATAGCCCAAGGTACGGACCCCGGAGGCAGGCCCTATGCGCCACCAGCCCAGGCGGCTTTCGTCCTTTCCGCGCCCAGCCGCCCGGTGACCAGACGAACTCCTGGAAGGCATGTCCTCACAAGGACGTCCGGCCCTCAAGGTCTGCGCCTGCCGAGAACCCCATCCGCGCCGCTCGGGACTGTCCAAACCAACGGGTCTTCCAAGATTTTCGTAGGCGTTGATCGGTGCCGCTGGCGGTCAGTTGAGCAGGATGAGCTGGCGTAGGAGCGGGTGGCCGGCACGGCCGTATCGCTGGCGCTTGAGAAGTTTGATCTTGCAGTTGACGCCCTCGGTGCGGCCGTTGTGGTGGGGCAGGGTGAGGGCGGCATCGACGGCGGCGCGGTCGCGCTCCAGGCCGGTGGCGAAGGAGTGCAGGAAGGGCAGGTCTGCGGCGCGGGTCCGGGTGAGCCAGGCGGTCAGCTGCTCGGCGTTGCCCGCGGACGGTACGAGCAGAGCGGCGAAGGCGCGGATCTGGTCGGCCAAAGCGGTCATCTCGGGGCAGGCGCCCGCGAGTTGGTCACACAGGGCGCGCTGCTTGTCGTCGAGGTGGTCGGGGTGACGGGTGAGCAGGCTGGTGACCTTGCGGGGTGACAGGACGGCATGGTCGGCTTCAACCCGGCCCTGGTTGATGTAGCGGACCAGGAGGTTCGCACTGCCGGTGTAGCCCCTCTCCCGGATCTCCGTCAGTAGATGGGTGACGGGGACGGCCGGGTCGTCCGTGCGGCGTTTGCGCAGGTGGTCGCGGTAGGGATCGACGAGACCGGGCCGGTAGACGGTCACGGATCAGGAACTTGATGCCTGCGATGTTCATGCCGGTGTCCATGAGGAAGTTGCGGGCGGCCTGGGTGGTCCATGGGCCGGTGGGGTTGGCGGTGACGCCGAGAAGGTGCGCACGGCGGCTGCCGTGTTGGAGCATGACCAGGGCGTAGATGTGTTTGAGGTTGATGGTGTCGACGTGCAGGAAGTCGACGGCGACTATGTGTTCGGCCTGGGCTGCGAGGAGCTGCCTTCAGGTTGGTCCGGTACGACGTGGGGCGGGGTCGATACCGGCCTGGTTGAGGATGTTCCACACGGTGGAGGCAGCCATCGTGTGGCTGAGGCTGGTGAGTTCGCCGTGGATGCGCCCATGGCCCCATCCCGGGTTCTCGGCCGCCACGCGCAAGACCAGGGCTTTGACTGCCATTTCTTCGCGACGAGTTTGCGATGCCAGGTCAGCAGCGTGGCCGGCGTCATGGGGAAGACCTGAGGCCGACGGCGGCGCGGTATCAGGTGCGAGAGCGCGGTGAAGCGCAGGCGGTCGGCTGGCTCGAGGTGTAGGCGTGGGACATGTCCGCGCAGGACCGCGCTCTCGTGGCGCAGCACCAGCAACTCCGCGTCCTTCGTGACGTCACGCCGCAGCAGCGCGGGCAGCGGCAGCAGGCGACGGGTGCCAGCGTACACCGTGGACAGGATCACGAAACATGATCCCAGACGCGGCAGAGCCGCTGTTCAGAGTCCTGTGTTCCCGGTTCTTTGCGGCGAGTGGCTTCAAGGTGGTGGGACGACGATTCGTGTTTTTGAGCCTTACACGGTCGTCCGTTGTGGTGATCAGAGCACTCGACACTCCATGATCACAGGGAGCCGTTCCTATACGCGTACCTGCCGATCCAATGAATCACCACCACGGCCAATTGGAGGTATCAGGTCCATACCGGCTACGTCGGCTGGCCACGATAACGACGGATCCCTGATCACTGGTAACCGAGAGAGATCCGCGACCACCCACTTCACAGAGAGCTACAGCAGCAGAGGTCTTGTACATCCACAGCGAAACCGCAAGTAGAGGACACCGATGGCTGCATTTGGAGTAACCTGGCGGTAGTCTATGGGCGCTCCACGGGGGATGGTGACATGAGTGGCTGGTGACGACAGTGAGCTACTTGAGCTTGGACTTGCAGAGACGGTTTCTGCCCTACGGCGTGAATCGTCAACCGCTGTAGCTGCAAGCATCAATGAGTCCATTAGTTTCGGAATATCTTCTCTGGACCTTGAGTTTGAGATAGAGATGGAGAAGCGTAGCACCGCTAAAGGTGACGTGCGATTCTGGGTCGTAACTGCGGGTGCTGATCGCAGTAGCACGTCACATGCCAGGCATCGTGTTTCCATGTCACTCAAGCCAGTACAGAAAAATGCTGGTGAGAACAACGACGTGTACATCGGCCACCGGCTTCAAGAACCCCCAGATTAGTCGGGGCACGTCGTAATGTCTTCATTCATGGAGAGTCACCCACAAAAGGGCAGAGTGGTGCAAGTATGGTGCGCCCAGCCAGGGAAAAGTGGCACTTTTGGTTCGGGCTACATAGTAGGTGAGCGCACTGTACTAACCGCGCGGCACATTGTGAGAGAAGCAATGTCTGGCGGCGGGCACCAAGTTTATGTGCGAACGGATAACGGAGATCGGCATGCCGGTCTAGTGGTGTGGGCCAGCGATAATCAGGACATAGATGTAGCTCTTATCGAAATGGGATCAAACTTTTTGGCTCATCCAGCAGTAAGTTGGGGGGTTGTTCGCGGAGGCCCGGAGCGTAGAGCAACGGGAGCTGGATTTCCGGCCCGAGACGCCACTTCTGATGGCAAGCAGCGTAGAATCGATCAGTTCTTTGGAGTTGTGACACCGCTCTCCGAACAGCACCGTCTTACGCTGCATATCCAGAGCTCCACTCTAAGAGATCCCAATTTGCGGGATGCCACGACTGACGACTTGTCCCCTTGGGGGGGATTCCAATGGAGTGGCGCTTCTGGTTCGGCGATATTCTGTCAGGGCTTACTCATTGGAGTACTTGCCCTGGATCATAATCCGAATGTTTACGCGGGGCGACGACTCCACGTCGTGCCAGTAGCGTCGTGGTGGAATGACGATTATTTCGTAGTGCAGCGTCGCCGCCTTAGGCTCAGTGAGTCTTTGCGGGAAATTCAAGACCCGGGGCAACAGGCCATCACTCCAGATGTCACTACGGATCTTGATCGCGATGTTGATCAGGTTCTATCGATAATCGCAGCAGGACTCCGGCCGGTGTACGCGACCCAGCGCCGGCGACTAGGTTTGGCAGACGCGCACTCCCTGAGCATCTCCTGGCGCGAGGTGACTGAGCCGATCGGTCCGAGCCTAAACCTGGATGGCGCACTCCCAGATCCTGCGGAGACATTAGCCCGTACCAGGCATCAGCAACTAGTCGTACTAGGCGATTCAGGCTCCGGAAAGACAGCCATTGTCTACCAACTAGCCCATCAGCTCTTGGATGACTTTTCCCTCGCTCTCGCCCAGCCCATTCCACTCGTACTGCCGTTGGAGTCGTGGAATCCTCTTGCTCGCCCCTTGGAGGACTGGATCGCGTTACATGTGGAGCAACTGATCCAAAATCTCACCGACACAGATCAGCAAGCGGCAGAGAAATTAGCTGACACTCTCGTTTGCCAGCAGCGAATCTTGCCACTCTTTGATGGCCTAAATGAGATGCCGAGCCTTCTAAGGAATCCGGCAATGCGATCCCTGGCTATGTTTGAGCAGCCGTGGGTCCTGACTAGTCAACCGAGCGCTATTAGAGTCGCGACCAATGATAATCGCTCGCACCCATATCGGGCAGATTTCGTAAGAGTCGATGTGCTGGATTTTGAGGCGGCTCGAGATTTCCTTCTTGAGCCATGGAGGCATCAAGATCCGGGAGAGAGAAACGAGTGGAAAATCTTCTTTTCCAGGCTCGCTAATCTGCCAGGCGAGAAATCCCTTCCCATCACTCTTGCGTTGACCACACCACTATATCTCTCGCTAGCAAAGGTCACGTATGGAATTGGCCAGCCGGGCGACCCCATGGATCTTTTGGAGAGTAGTCTCACGACTCCAATGGCTGTGCGGGAGTATCTGGTCGACGCTCTAGTTGATGACGCCTTCGATCCGCTGGTGGGCGGCCGAGCCCACCAGACTACTACAGGTATCCCGCGTGTCTGGAAAAGCCCTCGTGAAGCGAAGCACTGGCTTCAGTTCCTAGCGCGGCATTTAGACAAGCATGAATTATCGAGTTTTCGCTGGTGGACGTTAGAATATTCCGCCCCATTCTGGCTTATGATGGCGAGCGTATCGGTAGTCACGGTAATGGAAATGAGTCTATTCTCCCTGGCGACTTATGGGTCGAGAGTGCTCGCGCGTGACGCTTTGATGGGCTTCTTTCTCGGCGCCGTCATCTCTGTGCTCGCTCGCTGGTTCCATAGGGAACGAGAGGGAGAATATGACTCCCCTGAAGAGCTGGAAATGAGACGTAGTTTTCGTGATTTGAGCCCTCCGGAGCAGCGAGCCGTGATTGCAATTTTGTCGATTATCGGATCTGTGCTCTTAGGTGGAGGGATATATGGAATTCTGTACGTCGGCCTATGGTCTTTGCGGATGTCGTCATGGAAGGTAGAGGTGTTAGATTCTTTGCGGGATTGGAGCGTACTGCTCCCGATTTCCGTCACCATGGCACTCTTGGCTGGTCTTGCTATTTTCGCCTTCGCGTATCGCGCATTCTCCTATTCGAGTCGCGATGACGTACTGGGGGTTATTCTTATTGATGATGCGGCCCCGAATTGGCGTTACGGGAAGTCTTCTTTAAAGTTCTCCGCACTTATGGCACTAGTGATCACTGGCGCACTGGGCTCTCTGGTGTGGATTTCGTTAGAGCAGTTGGCTGCGAACGGGCTAGGCGTTTGGTCAATTACTCGAAAATCTCAATTCTTAATTATTGTAGAATATTGCCTTCTTGCGGTAATTTGGGTGGCCTTTTTTACCCCTAGGGTTCGCTATTGGATCGTGCGTTACTGGTTTGTTCTGACAGGAAGGCTTCCTAGAAATTTGGATGATTTTCTTGCCGATGCGGCACAGCGAGGTATTTTATGCCGCAGAGGTGCCGCATATGCATTCCGTCACGAATCTCTTCAGAAGAGGATGGGTAAGATCGGCGCGCCAGTTTCTACTGGTCGTGGGACTTCGAACTAGAAGTTGGGCCGATGGAGTCCGAGTTCTCCGGTGTCAGTTATTCCGTCTGTGGGTGCCCGACACTCGGCCGCCTACGCGACCTGCGTGTATTCGTGGATTACCCCGCCGAGTAGATCACGACGGATGACGGTGCCGTCCGGGGCGATGGGGTCGGGGAGGGTGTGCGTGCCGATAATTACGCCCCTGCAGGTCAGGAAGCGTGTTGGTACTCGTGGAGCACGCCGCCGAGACGGTCGTGTCGGCGTATGTCTAGGCGCTCGATCTGTACTGGTTCGAGCGGTTCGGGGACGGCGTGGAGAGGTGCGGCAGCCTGAAGTGTGCGGTGGGTGCGGTGATGGTTGTAGTGCTGCTCATACTCGTGGAGCGCTCGCCGCAGGTGGGCTTCGTTCCAGAGCAGGCCGTAGCCGGGCAGGGCGGTTCGTGGCAGCGGGGCGAGGAGAGCGGCCAGGAAGGCGCGGTCGGCCGCCTGCAATCCGGGGCGCTGGTTGCCGAGCCGACGTTGCAGGACGGCGAGCTGGTGACGCAGCGCGAGGATCTCGACGTCCTTGTCGTGGTCGTTCATCGGGATCAGCCGCAGGGCGGTGAAGGCGTGAGTGACGGCGATGCAGGCCAGTCGGAGGAGCATGGGCATTGATCATTGCCGACCGCTGTCGTTGGCGCGATAGCGGTGCTGAACTGCACCGACGTAATATTCGGCACCCACAACGTTCGGCTTCATGCCCGATCCGCGCTTCGTGCGGCTCGCCGACGGGGCCGAAACAGTCGGCGTGATCCGCGAGCAGCTCGTGGCCGGCGGCCTTGGCCGCATTGAGCGACTGTGGAACGGCTTGACACCGGGCAGCCCCGCGCTCACCCGGCTCGACCAACGCCTCGCTGACCCCGACGGCGAAGAGTTCGACCTGCTGGGCACCCTCGCGCTCGCCACGCTCTCGGACAGATCGAGCTTCTGAGCTGATCGCGTAGCTGTTTGCCGTTCCTAGGAGCGCTGGCAGGAGGCTCTGCCGGTTGCCGAAGAGGCAGTGGCCGTCCGCCGCCGACTGGCGGCAGCCAACCCCGCCGCCTACGAACCCGCCACGATCGCCTCGATATCCAGTTTGGCACGCGTATATCTGGCAGCAGGTGACCTAGGCCGGGCAATTGCTTGGAGCTGACCACCCGGACACGCTGAACGCTCGCTGGAGCTTGGCCGTCTGGCAGGGGGAGGCGGGGGATGCGTCAGGCGGTGCAGCTGCATATACCGAGTTGCTGGCAGACATGGGGAGAGTACTGGGCCTCGACCACCCCCATACCCTGACCACCCGAGGCAACCTCGCCATCTGGCAGGAGGAAGCCAGAGATCCGGCAGTTCGTCAAACGACCGACTGATGTATCGGCTGCATGAGGATGGCGCTGCCCTGCCCATAGGTGTTCTTTTGTAGGTACTGGCAGAACACCGAACTGGGCCTAGGGAGGCTGGTATGGCCGACGTAGCAGACTGGGCTTCTGTAGTGGTGACCTTGACTCTCGGCGTAGCCGGGTTCGCCGTCGCGGGGAACATCGGGCGGGACGTCAAGATCCGGCTCTCCGAGCGGCGGTTGGCGTCCTACGAGCGGCTTTGGGTCCTGATGCGGGCGGCCACTCCATACGCTGACCCGCTGAACGAGCAGGGACGTTCAGTCACTACACGAAGCCTTCACCGACTGGTACTACGCGAACGGTGACGGAATGCTCCTCGAACGGCGCAGCCGTAGCGTGTACTTCGAGGCGAAGGACAACCTCACACGTCCGGTCGGAGAACTTACTCCCGAGGTTTCACGCCAACGTATCGAGCAGTTGAAGGGTGCTGAGCGGGAACAGGAGCGGGGGCTTTTGGCGCAACGTCAGTTGTCCTTGCTACGCACTCAGCTCAAGAGCGATCTCACCATCTTTGGCAAGCCCTACGGGCCGCCGCTCGGGGTGGAAGACCGAGCGTTTCTTGAACACTGCGGCGTGCGCACCGGCCGACAGCCGTGGCGTGAGGAAGGTTGAGTGCGGGACCGTCAGACGATCTGAACGTCCAGGTTCAGCCCACCCGTAGAGGTCCTGGCCGCGCGGCGGATCCTGTCCCCTCGAAAATACGATTCGCGGCTGTGGCCTGCACGTCTGCTGATCCTGGCGAAGCGGCTCGACTGCTCTGGGACGATCTGCGGATGTCGATGTCGGTTGTCACCGCGCTGGTCCGGAATCTGATCACGGTGCCTGCTGCGGTGCTGCGCAGCCGCATGGCCAAGGACGCGGAAGTGCTGGCACTGCGCCACGAGAACGCGGTGCTGCGCCGTCAGATCGCCCGGGTCCGCTACGAGCCCGCCGACCGGATCTGGCTGGCGGTCCTGTCCGGGCTGGTCCCGCGGGAGCGCTGGCGCCAGGTCTTCGCGGTCACCCCGACCACGTTGCTGGCCTGGCACCGCCAACTCGTCGCCCGGAAGTGGACGTTCACCTCTCGTCGCCGTCCGGGCCGACCCCGCACGGCGCCCACCATCAGGCAATTGATCCTGCGGTTGGCCCGAGAGAACAGCAGCTGGGGCCACCGCCGGATCCAGGGCGAGCTCGCGCGCCTCGGCAACCCGATCGCCCCGTCCACGGTCTGGCAGATCCTGCAGGACGCCGGCATTGACCCGGCCCCGCAGCGCTCCGGCCCGACCTGGCGCCAGTTCCTGAAGACCCAGGCCCACGGCATCCTCGCCGCTGACTTCCTGCACCTCGACACCATCTCGCTCCAGCGCCTGTACGCCTTGGTCTTCATCGAGCACGGCACCCGCCGCGTCCACCTCGCCGGCGTCACCGCCCACCCCACCGCCCAGTGGACCGTGTGGGGCTCGAAAAGTCGTCGCTGCAGCTCAGGCGGCATATCGGTACTCGTTGATTGTTCCGCCGAGGATACGAGTGCGTAGAAGTGCGCGGGTGTTGGGGCCGTGCCTGGGAGCGGGTGGGTCTTGGGCGGCGGGCGGTTGTTGAGCCCGGGACCGGTGCGGTCGATGCCGGTTGTAGTGGTCCTGATATGCGGCGAGGACCTGTCGTGCATGGGCCTCATTCATGATCAGCATGTGGTCGAGCACCTCTCGGCGGATCGTGCCGATCACTCGTTCGCAGTGGGCGTTCATACGAGGCGCCCGGGGCGCGCTGAGCAGTACGTCAATGCCTTCGGCTTCGAAGACGGCGTCGAAGGAGCTGGTGTACTTACTGTCGCGGTCGCGGAGAACATAAACCAGGGGCTCATTGCGGTGGCCCAGGTCAACGGTGAGATTGCGGGCCTGCTGCGTCGCCCACTGTGCGGTGGGGGGGGCGGTGACGCCGGTGATGTGGAGCTGACGGCTACCGTGCTCAAGGAACGCGAGCGCGTACAGTCGGCTGCCTGTGATCGTGTCGATGTGGAAGAAGTCCGCTGCGATGATCGCCTCGGCCTGGGAGGCGAGGAAGTCGCGCCAGCTCGGGCCGGTGCGGCGCGGAGCCGGGTCGACGTCGGCCGCGCGCAGGATCTTCCAGACGGTAGACGATGCGATTGGATGCCCCAGCTGGGCCAGCTCGCCTTGGATCCGCCGGTGGTCCCACCCCGGGTTCTCCTTTGCCAGCCGCACGACCAGTTTCCTGACTGCGGCTGCGGTGGGCGGGCGCCCGGTGCGTCGGCGCCGATTGGTGTAGTCCCACTTCCTGGCGACCAGCCTTCGGTGCCAGGCCAGGAGCGTCCCTGGAGTGACCGGGAAGATTCTGTTCCAGTGGCGGCGCGGTATCAGCGAGGACAAGGCGGCCAGCCAAAGCCGGTCTGCGGGCTCGTAACGGGCCGGCCCGCCGAGTTGCCGTCTCAGCACGGCGTTTTCGTGCCACAGCACGAGCAGTTCGGCGTCCTTGGCCGAGTCCGAGCGCAGCAGGACCGCAGGTACGGACAGTAACGCCCGGGTCGCCCGGTACACCATGGAAGTGATCACCAGTGCAGCATCTCAGCCGCCGCCGAGGTCCCTTCGCCTAGCTTCCACCTGCAGCGATGACTTAACGAGCCCCACAAGGTCGCCAGGCAGCAGGGCACGGCGCTGAAGTACGCAGTGGCAGCGCCGATGAAGCGGTCGTGGGCGGTCCGTGCGGCGTCCTGCGCTGCGATGCGTCTCAGCGCTGCCTGTCCGTGACAAAGGTGACGCCGTCCTCGGTGAACAGGGCCACCCCCTCCCCCGGGCAGGTCAGCATGTGGAGGATCCGGGCGCCAGTGTCGTAGCTGTCGTGGTCCTGGTACAGCACAGGGAAGGGTTCCGACGGTGCTACGCGGGCGCCGCGACCGGTCGGCTCGTCGTGCGACTCCTGCGCAACCTCTTCCTTCCACTCCAGAGAGAAGCCGGTCAGTAGGCTGCCGCCGACAGCGTAGAAGCGGCCACGTTTGGAGTTCGCTGCGGGCACCACATGGTCCACGCTGACCTCCAGCGGGAACGTGTGTCCGGCGATCCGGAGCGCCCGTTGCCTGCGCCACCAGCGACGCCGTACTGGCTCGGGGTCGGCTGTGGCAGTCGGCAGAAGATAGACCTCCAGCGTCATGTCGGATGCGCGATACCCGCGTTGCCGCAGGCGCAGGGCCGTCGTTCGGCCGCCCACGTCGATAATGGCGTCCGAATCGTCAAGAGTATCGGGGACCATGCGCCAACGCTCGTCCGCATCAGGCGGGAGCAGTCGGATCGGGGTTGCCTCCGCCCGGTCGGTTGCAGCCATCCGCCACACCCGACCGTTGCCCAGCCGGTTGCTGTCCCCGGGCGGGATACAGACGTAGGGGCCGCGCCTCGCGAACGCGTGCAGGGACTCCTGCTCGGGACAACTCACCGGGGTGAATGTGTCGGAGGTGAGATCCCAGAGCAGGTCCGGCCCGTCGTGGACCGTGAGGTACAACAGGTCCGGAGTCCCTGGCGTGTGCACGCCGACCACTTGGCCTGGATGCACGATCGACATGCGACGCACCATGGTGCGCCGTTCGGGATCCCAGATCAGCACGGTCGCTTTGCCTTGGTACTGGTCCATGACCAGCTTGGCGTGGAAGGCGAGGACCATGAGGCGACCCTGGACCACGGCCCAGTCGATGGCTGTGATCTCGTCGGGCGGGACGGGGATGGTCCAGGGCGGACTGAGGTCGACGCCGGTGCGCGCGTCGACCAGGGTCGCCGTCCGCCGCTCGTGCCCTGTGTACGGGGTCGTCACGAGGAAGACGGGACGTCCTCGGTGCATGCCGGCCCGGGCGGGCAGACCCACCAGCGGCGCGGGGCCCTCAGGTTCTGCGGGTGGCGGGTACGTCTCCTGGATGAGGCCGGCCGGAGGCCATGTGGATGGATCGAAGGGGTCGAGAGCGTAGTGGCCGGCCTCGCGCAGGAGTAGCCGCTTCTCCTCGATGCCCAATGTGTGGCGTTCGCCATGAACGGTGAGTTCCACGGCACCCCGGCGTAGTTGGCACGGCGGGCCGATCCGCGCGCCGGTACGCGGATCCCGCTCGTACCGTTCCCGGCCGGACGTCAGGAACAGTCGTCGGCGGCCGTCGAACTCTTCGATCCACGCGGACTCGTACTCCGGGCGCCTCGGCCAACGGTCACAGCGCTCTTCGCGGTACTCCGCGTTCGTGTCCAAGATTTCACCGGTGAGAGGGTCCCACAGGTCGATGGCGAATTCGTCGTCGGTCATGGGGTACCGCAGCCGAAAGCCGGCCAGGGCCTGCTCTCCCGGCCGGTCCTGGCGGTCGAGAAGCACGATGTCGCCGAGGCCGCCCGCCACCTCCCACGGGGCGGACAGAGTGGATCCGTCCCCCAGCGCTCGGCACTCGACGCGCCCGTACGACAGGCACACCACCGCGGGCTCTCCCCGCACATGGGCGAGGGCGAGGCCGTTCAGCGGAAGCGCTTCGATTGGCTGGGGCTCGTGTATCGGGTGCGGCGAGTCCGCTTCAAGGTCGAAGCAGTACAGGCGACCGCTCAAAGTCGCGACCACCGCGACGGTCCGGTCGGCAATGCGCCCCAGGGTGAACCTCCACACCGACTTCCGTGAGCCGTTCTCCTCGTGATCGAAGAGGAGATCTGGACGAATGTGCCTGCCTTCATCCATCGACCAGCGCCTCAAACAGTCGCCGCTGCGATACACGACGGTCATCCCGCGGGAGGTCCGGACCGGGCCGAGGAGGCGTGTGCCGTCCGCCGTCCCCGTCGGCACAATCTCGCCGACAGGTGAACGTGTCTCCAGATCAAGAACCTGGAGGAAGTCCTCGTGGTGTCGGCTCCCGAGCACGACGCAGACAGGCTGCCCGCGCCACGAGAGTGCGATCACGTCGCGGGGGCTGCCATCGAAGCCGGTGGGCAGTTCGTCGTCCAGGATGCGTCGGCGGCGGCTCCAGCGAGTGGCAAGGGCCGGCGGGCAGCAGCAGTCGTCGAGCCGGTCCGCGAGCGTGTCGGCTCCACAGCGTCGGGCCGCGGCCTGGAGTATCTGCGCCCGGACGGTCGCCGGGGTGTCATGGCGCAGTGCTGTCGTGGCCCGCAACGCTTGTGCGGTTCGGGGGACGTCCGCGCGGTTGACCGCGTCCAGCACGGCAGCCTGGTCGCTGTGCAGCAGGAACCCCGGGTCGTCGAGGATCGTGCGCAGGGTGTGCGCCGACCGCGCGTGCATGGCGAGGTGGTCGAGGGTATAGCGAGACGCCGCATGCCAGTCGGGCGTCGCGCCGTCCTGGGGAACCGCATCGATGAGTGCCTGGGCGATCGCCTGGTGGGCGGCGTCCGCATCGTGCCCTTTGGCCAGCCAGTCGGCTAGCGCGGTGTGGAAGAGCCGGAAGGACGTGTCGCTTTCGTCGGCGCCAGCCATCGTGGTCGCCACGACGTAGTCGCTCAGGACACGGAGCAACTCCCGTATGTCGTAGGCGGTGTAGTGGTGGCCGTGCAGGATGGACGCCGCCTGTGGCCACACGTGGGCGGACGGCAGGCCGGCGCCGCGGGCGAAGGCGAGGGGCTTGAGGAGCTCCTTGGCCCAGGGCAACCGGTCGCCGAGCCGTTCGGTCAGATCTGCCTGTAGGGCGCCGTGGATACCGTCCTCTGCCAGTTGCCGCCATTCCGCGGCGCTGGGAAGGCCGACGGCGGGCCGCCGTGCCAGTGCTCTGGCCAGCAGGCCGGCCAGGAGGAACGAGGTGCCGGCCCGGTCGGCCACCTGCCGCACCGCCGCGGCGAGGGTGTCCTGCGGCGCGGCGTCGCGCCACACGCTGTGAGGGACGTGATTGGTCAGTTCATGGCGAACAGCGCGCTCCAATGCCTTCCGGTCCGCGTAGTCGGGTCCGTCCAGGTCGATCGTGCGGACGCCGAGACGCTGCAACAACGGCAGGAGGTGCGAGCGGGTGCCGATGAGCAGCCGCACACGGGGTTCGCGGCTTTCGATCAGGGGAGCGATCACCGTCCGGCACAACTGCTCGGGTCGGTCGGCCTCGTCGAGCGCGTCGAGCAGCACTACCGGCACCTTCCCTACAGCCGGTGTTGGTGCCGTCACGATGTCGGCGACGGTGTCGGCGTCCACTCCACAGGCGGCCCCCAGCACACGCGTCAGCCTGGCCGCGTTCATCGCGACCAGAGAGAGACGTGCCGTCAGGACAGGCCCGACGCCCCCGGTTTCCGGCGTGGGCTCGTGCGCCACGGTCTGCCGCCCGTACTCGTCGTGGGAGAGCGCCGTGCGCCCCAGAAGGGCGCTCTTCCCCGAGCCCATGATGCCTGTGACCACCAGTGCGGTGCTCGCCGTGGTCCCCGGGGCCGGGCGGAGCCATTCTTCGATGCTGCGGATGGCCGTGTCCCGCCCGAAGAAGGGGCCGTGCGGGCCGACCCGCATCGAGGCAGTGGCCGCCGACCCCAGGTATTCCTCGGACAGTTGCCTCAGTTCGTCGATGGGGGCCAGGGATTGCGGCGCGGACGCAGTCTCGCCCTGGCCGACCGGCACCCGGCCCGTCAGCCGTCTGAAGGTCGGCTTGCGCCCGCCGTCCGCTCCCAAGTGGCCGACAAACTCGTCGTCCTGGGCGAAGGTGTGCGCGGACACCCCGTGGAGTCGCAAGTCGCCGAAGTCCGCATCGTCCATGACTACGACCCCGACCAGGCAGTCCGCGCAGAAGACAGCGGCACCCGAGACACCGCCCCAGTTGCGTCGGTCCAGACGCGGCCGTGGGGCGGCGTTCAAGTCCAGGACGAGACCGCCAGCGGCCCCCTGACCGAGAGCGGGGAGCCGGCCGGTCAAGTGCTCGATTCGCTGCTCGCCGTCGTAGCGGGCGAAGTTCGGGAACCCCAGTGCCTCGTAGTCGAGCACACCGGCGACCGGACGCCCCCAGAGCACCTCGCCCGGCACATCGACCGGCGAGTTGAGTTGGATTAGCGCGACGTCGCGTGCGGAGGCGGACCAGCGCAGCCAACCGGACCGGTGCAGCCGGTCACCGTGGTCGGGGTGCCCGACGACGACATCGATGCGTTGCTGCGTCAGGAGCTTTTTGGGCAAGGTGAGAACGTGCAGAGCCGTGAGCACGAGATGCGGCGTGAGCAGGTATCCAGACCCGTTCGCGTGGATGTACTTGGCATCCCCAACCTGCACGGCGGCCAGGCGTCGCGGGTCCACGGCTAGTCCGCCCGCTCCGTCCGGTCCCGCTCCCCGTCGACGGCTGGGCCCGGTTCCCGCCGCTGCTTCCGCTCTTCCCGCACCGCTGCGTTGCGCCCGCCGAGCGCTTCATCGCGGACCTTCAGCTTGAGCGTGAGCTTGTGCGTACGTGCGCTGCCGCGTGCTCCACCCACTTCTGCGGTCACCACGCCGAACGCCAGCTTCATCCCGGGCCTGATGTCCGAACGCAGTTCCAGCAGGAGTTCGAGGGTGGCCTCCTCGATCTCGAACCTCAGCCTCCGCCGCGCACCGGCCGACTGCGCCGCGTCCAACTCGGCCCGCAACGTCTCCAGCGCCTCCGCGAGCCCGCCGGGCTCTCCTTCGGGGGGCCTCCACGTCCCGTCGTGCGGCGTGTCCACACTGCCCATGTCGTCCAGTCGACGCTCGGCCTCATCCATGCGGTCCCCCTCACGCCGCGCGGCGCCCACCGTCACCGTGGCCTTCGGTCAGTGTGCTGCACCCGCGCCTGTTCGTGCAGCGGAACTGTCCCGTCCTGTACGGGTCCTGCATGAGGGGCGTCACGCGGCCCGGACCACGTGGCCCAACGCCCCCCAGCTCCTCATGTGTACCGCGCTCCGCGAGCCCTCCCGTCCTCCACCTCGAGCATCCAGTCGGCGGATCGAGGCGGCCAGGTGGACCGTCGTCTCGTCGAGGATGAGAAGTATTGGCGGCCCAGGAGCATGCACCTGCCGGAAACTCCATCCGCGTAGCTCAAGCGGCATGTTGGTACTCGTGGAGGACTCCGCCGAGGCGGTCTCTCCGGCGCACTTTCAGTTGGGTGATCTGTGCGTGGGGGAGTGGTGCGGAAACGGCGCGTAGGGGTGCTGACTGGTTTTTCGCTTGGTGGGGCCGGTGGGTGTTGTAGTGCAGCTCGAACTGGTGAAGTGCGTGGCGCAGGTGGCGCTCGTTCCAGATGAGGGTGCGGTCCAGTAGTTCGTGGCGGCAGGTTTGGACCCAGCGTTCCATGATCGCGTTCATGCGCGGTATCCGGACGCCGGTGCGCACGACTTGGATTCCGGCGTTGCACAGGATTTCGTCGAAGGGGGCTGGGTACTTCGCGTCCCGGTCCCGGATCAGGTACGCGTGGGTGGCTTGGGCGTCCGTCAGGTCCATGGCCAGGTTGCGGGCGGCTTGACTGACCCAGCCCGCGGTGGGGTGGGCGGTGGTGCCGAGGATCCGGATGCGGCGGGTGAGGTGCTCGATGACCGCGAGGATGTACTGACGCTGGCCGGTCAGAGTCACCGTCTCGATGAAGTCGCAGGCCATCAGGGCGTCGGCCTGGGAGCGTAGGAAGTCGGCCCAGGTGGTGGCGGCCCGGTCGGGCGCGGGGTCGATGGCTTCGGACGTGAGGATCTCCCAGACGGTGGAGGCGGTGACCTTGATGCCCAGGGTGGCGAGTTCGCCGTGCACCCTGCGATAGCCCCACGATGGATTCTCACGGACCAGACGCAGGACCAGTCTGCGGATCGAGTGGACCGTGGGCGGTCGGCCCGGCTTCTTCGGTCGGCAGGTGCGGGCGTGACGCCGCTTGGTCAGGTCGCGGTGCCAGTGCAGCACGGTGTCGGGCCGGACCAGTAACCGGAGTCGACGTAGGGCCTGGCGTGGCAGGGGATCAGCAGAGCGGCGTGGAACGCCCGGTCCGCGGGAGTGAACTTGATTCGGTCCGTGCCGAGTTGCCGTTCCAGGACGGTGATCTGGTGGCGCAGGGCGAGGATCTCCGTGTCCTTGTCGCGATCGCTTATCGGTAGCAATCGCAGTGAGGAGAACAGGTTGGTGACGGTCAGGTAGGCGAGACGAAGCAACACGAAATCATCCTGCCGCACCGTCGATGATGCTCCTGATCTGCATGGATGACATTTTCGGCAGGCGCAACGTCGTGGGCCTCGACCCCGGTTCCACATACAGATTCGTGCGAAGACAGCCCGCTGGCATGCGAGACCTGCGCCTGAGCCTTCGAGGCTGCCGCCGCGGCGGCTCTGCGCCTGCCGAGAACTCCATCCGCGCAGTTCAAGCGGCATGCTTCGGACCTGCCGCTTCAGGTGTCTCAGCGTCCCCGTAGTTCCGCATACGGCGTCGTACGGCCGTCAACGGAGCTTCAGAACTCCGAACCAGAATCGTGCACTTGACTGGGGGTCAAGGGGTCGCAGGTTCAAATCCTGTCGTCCCGACGGAAACGTCGCAGGTAGGGGCCATCTTCGGATGGCCCCTACTTCGTGTGTGGGAGCGATTTTGGGAGCGGGGGCCGCTCCCTGTGAGCGGGAGTCTGGGAGCGACGTCAACCGTGGGTCGACGGTTGCTCACCCGATCCGGTCGCTCCCACGGAGGATCTCCGCTGCGCGGTTTGGTGTACGAGGCAAGGGGTCACGCTGTTCGCCCCCTTGACCGAATACTCGTCATAGGGCCGTGCTCCCACTCGACCCCTTGACGGCTTACACCGACCCCATGTCTGCGTGGACTCCATGTCTCGGTGCACATGTCATCCAGAGGTTGAACGCTGAGGATCACCAGTGCAGCATCTCAGCCGCCGCCGAGGCCCTTTCGCCCAGCTTCCACCTGCAGCGATGACTTAACGAGCCCCACAGGGTCGCCTGTTGGTGTCGCACGCGGTGGAAATCTCTGTGGCGCTGAGTCGTCGCATTGGTCAAGTGCCAGCGTGGTGCCACCTTGTCCGATTTCTCGTCAGGGGTAGTGCTCCCCCGTGCCCCCTTGACAGCTATTTTGCGATATCTGCCAGTCCTCCTCCCTCAAATCCAGCGTGATCCTCGGCGAGCCGTACGTCCGGCCGGAGCAGTCGAGGAAGTATCGGATCCGCTCGGCCAGCTCGGCCAGCTCGGCCAGCTCGGCCCGCCTGGTCTCGCGTTTCGTCGGCTCGGACGGCCTGCGGCGCCACTTGTGGAACCACGCCTCCGACACGCCCAGGGCTCGACAGGAGGTGCGGTGCGAAATGCTGTGCACGGTCTTCTGGTCGCTGATCACCCCGACGAGCAACGCCGGGTCCGTCACAGCTACTTCACCCACAAGACCATGCAGCGTTTGAGCACATCACGCTCCATGGCCAGCTCCTTGTTGTCCTTCTTCAGCTGCGTGTTCTCCCGCCGCAGCCGCGCGAGCTCCTCGCTCTCGCCCGTCGCCGTGGCACCGCCGGACCTTCGGGCCAGCGACACCCGGCTCGCGAGCGTGGTCTCGTTGATCCCGAGATCCTGTGCGACCTGCACGATCGGCTTGGGTCTCTACGCTACGAGGGAAGGTCACCCGCTCTGTGAGCGCCCCGAGCAGGCGTCAAGTCCTCCTACCGCCGGGTTTAACGGACTACCGGTATCCGGTGGCGCACCCGGTGGTGTTGAGGTTGAAGTCGGACGGGGTGCTGTTGGCTCCGGGCAGGGTGCCGGTGAAGGAGACCTGGCGGGTCTGGCCGGGGGCCAGGGCGCCGTCCGAGCCGGGGCTCTGCAGGGCGACGTCGGTGCCGTTCTGAATGGCCTCGGCGCCCTCCGACTGCTTGATCTGCTGGCCGTCGGCGTAGCGGAAGCGCACGGACCAGGCGGCGAGCGGCGTCCGCCCGGTGTTCTTGATCTTCATGGTGCCGGTGAACTCGCCGCCCGCCTTCGGCTCCGCCGCGTAGCTCACCCGGCAGGAGCCGGCAGGCACTTCGCCGCGGGGGAAGAAGACCGTGCCGGGCAGCTCGGTGCGCTTGATGTCGGTGTTGGCCGCGATGAGGTCGCCCAGGTTGTGGCGGAAGTCGATGCCGTACTTCTTGGAGATCGCCTCCAGGGTGCCGGCCTGATTGCCGTAGAAGAACCGGTCGCCGTCGCGCAGCCGCCGGAACTCCCGCGCCCACATGGACCGCTGCAGCTCGCCGAACTCCGAGCCCTTCAGGTGCGGTTCCGACTGCATGCCCACGTAGGCGTCCACCCGGTCGACCGAGCCGTAGATCGCCTTGAGCCGGGCGGCGAGCGTGGTCCGCTTGGTGTAGCTGACGGTGGAGTGGTCGCGCGGGTCGTTGCGGTGGCCGACCTTGCTGCCGAAGAGGTTGGTGATATTGGTGAAGTCGGTGCTGTCCGGGTCGTTGATCTCGTTGCCGGGGGTGAGTTCCGGGTCCTTCGGGAAGGCGTCGGTGGCCTCGCCGGTGATGTCGGTGAACGACCGGGCGGGCGGGAGGCCGTAGGCCCGGCGCATGGAGTTGTACGACGGCATGCCGTGGTCGCGGCTGCGGGCCAGGTCGGTCGCGCCCAGGTCGAAGACGCACTTCGGGTCGGCGCTCTGCGGCCCGCACAGCACGCTGCGCAGCAGGTGGTCGATCGTCTCGTCGTTGCGGTACTGCGCCCGCTCCCCGATGGTCTGCAGCGTCGGGCCAAGACCCAGGCCCTTGACCAGCGATGGGTTGTCGCGGGTGTGCACCATGTCGACCTCGACGACCACCTTGCCGTCGTTGGTGAGGAAGGCGGGTAGGCCCGCGGCCCGGAACGCGTCCAGCTGGGCCGGCGTGTAGCGGTCGGCGGGCTGGGTGACGGAGAAGCCGCCGTGGATCATGCTGTGCGCCCGGTAGCCGGTGGCGGCGAACTCGTTGGACAGCGTGGTGTTCACCTTCGGGTCGTAGTCCCGGTAGCGCGGCAGATTGATCCCCATGGCGGGCAGGAACTCGCGGTAGGTGATGTACTGGATCTCGCTGATCACCACCCGCCGGGCGATCTGGAACCGCTCCTCTTCACTGAGCGACGCGGGCAGCGCGTCCACGATCCTGTTGTGCTCCCTGGCGAACAGCGTCTGGACCGCGGTCACCGCGATGTTGTTGTTCACCCGCACATCCCCGGCGACCGCCGCGCTGGCCGGATCGGCGTGCAGCCGGCCGTCGATGTCCGTGGCAGGAGCGTTCGAGGCGTCGCCTCGCGCGTCCCGGCGGGGCAGGTAGCCGTCAGGCAGCAGCAGCTTCGCCCCGTTGTTGGCCACATTGCCGTCCGCCGGACCCTGCCGGAGCCAGTCAAGGCGGGTGTTCTTGGTGCCGTAGACGCCGGAGGCGTCGAGGTAGGAGCTCTGCATGTTGACCTGCTGGCGCGCGTTGGTCACGCCGGTGCCCTCGGCCGGCCTGGATCGTACGAACGGCAGATAGTGCTTGCCGGATATCAGCTCCAGCGGATCGCTTCCGTCGCCCTTCATGTCCTCCCGCTCGCCCTGCGGGTCACTGGCCTGCTCGCCCAGCCGCAGCGCGAAGGTGTGGTCGAGGAACTGCGCCCAGGCCCAGCCCCACTGGCTGACCTGGCGCTCGGAAAAGATGTTCACCGCGGGTACGTCGTTGGCTCCCAGGACCTCCTCGTCGCCGAAGATCCGGTTGCTGGCGTAGCGAGGGTCGGGCCCGGCGACGGGGGCGCTGTGCCCGTCGGCGTAATTCGGGGCAGTCAAGCGCGCATACGGGCTGTCGGCCCGGCCCCAGTCCGGGTGCGCCCGATTGTTGCCACTGCCGTCCAGCGACTGGATCTGCGGGCGTACGCCGTGCTTGGCGTCCGCCGCGCCGGGTGGCACGGTCAGCGCTGCCACCAGCCCGGCCACCACCCACCACGCGCGTCTCATCTGTCGTCCCCTCCGTAAATGGCGGTCGAATGCCTCGCCAAGAATGCCCGGAGCGCTGTCCAAGTGACAGAACCGACTGTTTGGACGGGGGCATGGCGGGCCCGCGTCAACGGGCGTCGGGGATAAGCAGGTTGATGACCGTGAGGTGTTCGCCGCAGCTGGGGCACTCGTGGAAGGCGCCCAGGCCGGCGCCGGGCTCGGCCGCGTACTGGACCTCCGCCGGCTCCGGTGCCTCGGCGGCCCGCAGCTGCTGCGCCCGCCACCACCGGGCCCGGCAACCAGGGGCGCAGAACCTGCGGGTGGGGTTCCGGCTGGTCCAGGCGAACTCTGCGTCGCATTCGGCGCAGCGCCGGGTAGCGGTGGCCATGAAGCCTCCTGTATCTGCTCGCGGGGCTGAGGGCTGTGCGACCAGTAGACAGGGGAATGGGTAACTCCGGTGTAACACAGGGCCACATGGCAGGAAGGGGTGCTCCGCCGCTCGTTCGTCCGGTCCTTGTTACCTCGCCGAGACCACCCGAGGTGGAGGATGAGCAAGTGATCAAGGGGGCGATGAGTTGCGCACATCTGCAGGGCGAGCGGCGCGCGGGAGCGAGCAGGCGGCACAGTCGCCGGTCGAGGGCCGGGCGCGGCTCACACCGGACGCCCGGATGGCGCCCCGGCGCACCGCGCTGACGCTGTCCCCCGGTCTTCCGCTGGCGCAGTGGCGCCATATCGGCCGGCAGATATTCGTGGTATCGGATTCGTCGGCATGGTGGCTGGGCGACTGGCTGATCTACGGCAGGAAAGAGTATCCCGACCGCTACCGCAAGGCGGTGGCCGACACCGGCCTCGACTACCAGACCCTGCGCAACTATGCCTGGGTCGCCGGTAAGTACGAGCCTGCCCGGCGGCATGCGCAGCTCAGTTTCCAGCACCATGCCGAGGTGGCCGGATGTCCTGCGGAGGAGCGGGAGGTCTGGCTGACCCGGGCCGAGCAGGGCGGCTGGTCGCGGAATGAGTTGCGCCGCCGGACCCGGACTCGGCGTGATTCCGGCGGAGGGTCACTTGCCCCGCAGGTGCAGCTCGATCTGCCGTCCGATCACCGGGTCCGCTGGGAAAGGGCTGCCGCGGCGGCAGGGCTCGACCTGCTGGAGTGGATTGTCCGCATGCTGGACGAGGCGGCCGACGATCCCGGGGAATCTGCGGCCCTGCTCGATGCCTCTCTCGAAATCTGAAACTCCGTTTTCACCGTAGGGCGTTCGCCCCGTTGTCTCGCCGGCGAGACAACGGAATCGCGCATTCTCTCCCCTGTTTCGTGCCAATTGCCCGATGGCTGTGCAGATACGGGTTGTCGGCCGTGCGGATTCCGTCGGCGGTCGGCGGAAGCCGGCCGCGCACACCCGTCGGACCTGCGTCTATTCCCTTGCGTACGGAGCCGGGGCCAACGTTCTCGGCCCCGCCTGAGGCATCTGGCCGACCCCCTCTGAAGGGGCGTACGGTGTCCGGATTCCTGGCGTCAGAGCCGATGGACGGTGTTAGAGTCCCAAGCGGCTAACAGGGTCGTTATTCGGCCCGTGCGGTGGCATTGCGGGGGGAGAAATCCAATGCGCTCAGCCGTGGGGAAGATCCACAGTGGAAGCGACGCCGGTATCACCTGGTCCACACTCCTTTGGGGTACGCCTAACGCCATGCACCGCTGAGTGCGAGCTGGTTCGCAGGAGTTACCTCGAGAGGAGCTTGTGATGCAGTCTGGCCAGCCTCAGTTCGAACAAGAGATGGTAGTCGAAGCCGAGATCAGCTCATTGTCCGTCGCCGCATCGCCGCGTAGTGCGGGTGCTGATCAGGACCATATACAGGCCTTGATGGAAGTGCGGGTTCCGCTTCCTCCGGTGCTGGTGCACCGGCCGACCATGCGGGTGATCGACGGGGTGCACCGTTTACGGGCGGCGCAGCTTCGCGGTGATGAAAAGATCCCCGTAACGTACTTCGACGGAAGCGAATCCGACGCCTTCGTGCTCGCGGTGGAGTCGAACGTCGCGCATGGCCTGCCGCTGTCGATGGCGGACCGGAAGCAGGCGGCGGGCCGGATCATCAAGACGCACCCGCATTGGTCGGACCGGATGATCGCCACGACCGCGGGTCTGTCGCCCGGCGTCGTGTCCGAGATCCGCCGGCGGGCGGCCGGGGGCAACCTCATCGAGGGCAGCAGAATCGGCCAGGACGGGCGGGTCCGGCCGGTCAACATCGCTGCCGGGCGCGCGCTGGCCGGCAAGCTCATCCAGGAGAATCCCGGGCTGTCGTTGCGGCAGATCGCGCGTGAGGCCCGGATATCGCCGGAGACCGCCAGGGACGTCAGAAACCGGCTGCACCGCGGCGAGGACCCGCTGCCGAAGCCGCGCGTGCGGGCGCGTCCACGGCCCGAGGCCGTGGTCCCGGCAACGCCCGCCGAGCGGGCGAGGACCGAGCCGCCCGCGGTGACGAGTGATGGCGAGGCGATCAGAAGGTCGCGGATCGCGGAGCGGGTGGCGGCCGTGGACCGGCTGAAATCCGACCCCGCCCTGCGGTTCAGCGAAACTGGACGTACGTTGCTGCGGCTATTCAATCTCCTCACCCTCGCCGGTGCGGAGTGGCAGGCGATTATCGACAGCGTGCCCCCGCACTGCAAGGGGACGGTGACCAGCCTCGCCCGCGAGTGCGCGGGCGTCTGGGAGGAGATCGCCGCGCGCATGGATTATGAGGTTACGGCGTAGGAATAGTTGATCGCGGCTGTCCGACCGGGCCGTCCAAGTGGCAAATTCAGCTGGTTGGACGGGCTCGGTCCAGTCGCGATTTCATGTTCCCGCCGCATCATAATTCCCCTTGTCCAGGAGTTCACCGCGTCCGGTTGGACGTCGTTGTCGAATCCTGGTGCACGTGTGATGCTGAAGCCGGAAATTCACCTTCATTGAATTGCCAGGCGGCCTTTTTGGGGGAGCCCATGATAACGCGGCAGCTTGCGCCGGCGGATTTACTCAGGCAGGACCTGCACGACTCCCTCGCCGACCCGGTGCTGGACACGATGAACTTCCTCAACGAGATCACCTTCCGCTATCCGGATGCGATCTCCTTTGCCCCCGGCCGCCCGTACGACGGCTTCTTCGACACCGAGCAGGTCTTCACCTACATCCGCGGCTACCTCGACCACCTTGCCGCGCAGGGGAGTTCGCCGCAGGAGATCAGGACCGCCCTCTATCAGTACGGCCCGACCGCGGGCACCATCCGCGAGATCATCGCCGATTCGCTGCGGGCCGACGAGGACATCGACGTCCCGGCCGAGTCGCTGGTGGTCACCGTCGGCGCACAGGAGGCGATGCTCCTGGTGCTGCGGGCGCTGATGGCCGGCCCCGACGACGTGCTGCTGGTCTCCAGCCCCTGTTACGTGGGGATCACCGGCGCGGCCCGGCTGCTGGACATCGCCGTCTGCCCGGTCGAGGAACGCGAGGACGGGCTGCACCCCGACGACGTCGAGGCGGCGATCGAGGAGCAGTTGGCCCGCGGCCGCCGCCCGCGCGCCCTCTACGTGCTGCCCGACCACGCCAACCCGGCGGGCACCACCATGAGCGAGCCGGCCCGCCGGGCTCTCCTTCGCCTGGCCGGGCGGCACGGCCTCCTGATCGTGGAGGACAGCCCGTATCGGATGGTGAGCCCCGGCCCGCGGCTGCCGACGCTGAAGTCCCTCGACATCGGCCGCTCGGTGGTGCACCTGGGTTCCTTCTCCAAGACGGTCTTCCCCGGGGCTCGCGTCGGCTTCGCCGTCGCCGACCAGCGGGTCGACGACGGCGCCGGCGGTACGGTCTTGCTCGCAGCCGAACTCGCCAAGATCAAGAGCATGGTGACGGTGAACACCCCGTCGCTCAGCCAGGCCGCCGTGGCCGGCGCGCTGCTCGCCGCCGACGGCCGGCTCTCGGAGCTGAACGCCAAAGCTGCCGACTACTACGGCGACGCCATGGGAGCCATGCTCCGGCATCTCGGCGAGGCCCTGCCCGCCGACCGCCGTGCGGCGCTCGGAGTGCGGTGGAACGAACCGGCCGGCGGGTTCTTCCTCAGCATGCGGGTCCCCTTCGCGGCGGACGAGGCCGCTCTGACCCGCTCCGCGCGCGAATTCGGAGTCATCTGGACGCCGATGCGGAACTTTCATCCTCACGGCGGCGGCCGGCACGGCATCCGCCTGTCCATCAGCTATCTGACGCCCGCGGAAATGAAAGAAGGCACCGCGCGGCTCGCCCGCTTCATAGCGGCGGAGAACTCCGGAAGGGAAGGGGGAGGTACGTGACCAGCTACTCAGGACTGCTGCGCAGTAAGCCGCGTAGGTGGGGGTGGACGTTCCGGTGACCGCCATCCTTGAAAGCCCGCATTCCCCCCGGAAATCCGCACCGGTCGTGCCTCAGCCCGGCCTGACCGCGAGGCGGGAGTTCCTGCACCCGCGGATCGTCGGCGTCGGTACGGCGGTGTCGCCCACCTCGTACAGCCAGCAGGAGGTGCTCGACGCCTTCGCAATAACCGACCCCCGGGTCCGTTCCGTCTTCCTCAACAGCGCCATCGAGCGCCGCCACCTCACGCTCCCCGCCGTGGACGCCACCGGGGCCCGGATCGCGGAGCCGCAGGGCGACCTGCTCGCCAAGCACAAGCAACTGGCCATCGAGATGGGCGCGGACGCGCTGCGCGCCTGCCTGAAGCGGGCCGGCGCCGACCTGGCCGACCTGCGCCACCTGTGCTGCGTGACCTCCACCGGCTTCCTCACCCCCGGGCTCAGCGCGCTGCTCATCCGGGAGCTGGGCATCGACCGGCACTGCAGCCGTTCCGACATCGTCGGCATGGGCTGCAACGCCGGGCTCAACGCCCTGGGCGTCGTCACCGGCTGGGCCGCGGCCCACCCCGGCGAACTCGCCGTCGTGCTGTGCACGGAGGCCTGCTCGGCGGCGTACGCGATGGACTCGACGATGCGCACGGCCGTCGTGAACAGCCTGTTCGGCGACGGCGCCGGCGCGGTCGCGCTGCTCGCGGGCGAACGGACCGGCGAACAGGCGGGCGCGGCAGGAGCCGAGGAGGGTCCGCGGCTGCTGAAGTTCGCCAGCTGCATCATCCCCGAGGCCATCGGGGCCATGCGCTATGACTGGGACCGGGACCTCGCCCGTTTCAGCTTCTTCCTCGACCCGCAGATCCCGTACGTGGTCGGCGCCCACGCCGAGATCGTCGTGGACCGGCTGCTGGCCGGAACGGGCCTGCGGCGCAGCGACATCACCCACTGGCTGGTGCACTCGGGCGGCAAGAAGGTGATCGACGCGGTCGGCGTGAACCTCGGCCTGACCAGGTACGACGTGCGGCACACCACCAGCGTGCTGCGCGACTACGGAAACGTGTCCAGCGGCTCCTTCCTCTTCTCCTACGAACGGCTGCTGGACGAAGGCGTCACCAAACCAGGGGAGTACGGCGTGCTGATGACCATGGGGCCAGGCTCCACCCTCGAGACAGCACTGGTCCAGTGGTGAGGCGGGAGAGCGCCGTGAAAGAGGCGTTGACGCTGACCGTGGACGGCACCGAGCCGATGTCGGCCGCCGCCGTCTCGGCCGTGCAGGAGGTCTGCGACCGGGCCGAGGCACAGGGCGGCTCCGGCATCCTCACCGTCCACGTCTCCGGCGCCCCCAGCGGCGACTGGACCAGCGGACTCGACGTGATGCTGGTCAGCAAGTGGGAGCGGGCGCTGCGCCGGCTGGAACGGCTCCCCGTCGCCACGGTTGCGGTCGCCGGCGGCGACTGTGGAGGGACGGCGCTCGACGTGTTCCTGGCTGCGGACGTCCGCGCGGCGACGAATGGCACCCGGCTGCTGATCCCCCGGGACGCCACCGCCACCTGGCCCGGCATGGCGGGCTACCGGCTCGTCGCGCTGGTCGGCACGGCGAGGATCCGCCGCGCCGTGCTCTTCGGCCTGCCGATCGAGGCTCCCGAGGCGCTGCGTCTTGGCATCGTCGACGAGATCGTCGACGAGCCCGCCGCCGCCGCGGCGGCCGTCGCCGGACTTGCCAGCGGGCTGGTCGGCAAGGAGCTGGCGATCCGGCGGCAGTTGCTCTTCGACGCCGCGACGACGAGCTTCGAGGACGCGCTCGGCCCGCATCTGGCCGCCTGCGACCGGGCGCTGCGCGGCACGGCCCGGCAGGAGGCGTCGTGACGGCACCCGACCAGCCGGACAGGGACGTCTGGCCGAGCCTGCGGGAGGCGGCGGCCCGCGTGGAGGACCTGATCGCGGCGCTCCCCGACCCCGGTGCGCGCACGCACCCGCAGCGCGCGGAGCTCGCCGCCGCCAAGGACGCGGCCCGCGCGCTGCGGGTGCACTACCTCGACACACACGCCGACGCCGTATTCGAGCGGCTCGCCGACGGGCTGCGCATCGACGAGCTGGTGGCAGCCGCCGCGGACGCCTACCCCGGCCTGGTGCCGACGGAGAAGCAGCTCGCCGCCGACCGCGGCCGCCGCCAGGCGGACAAGGAGGGCTGGGAGATAGACCAGGGCATCTTCCTGCGGGCGGTGCTGCGCTCCCCGCTGGCGGGCCCGCGGGTGCTGGACGCGATGCTGCGGCCGACGCCGCGCGCCCTGCGGCTGCTGCCGGAGTTCCGCCGCACCGGGGTGCTGCGCACCCGCTCGGTCCTGCTGGAACGGCGGGACGGCGCCGCGTACCTGACGATGTGCAGGGACGACTGCCTGAACGCCGAGGACGGTGAGCAGGTCGACGACATGGAGACCGCCGTGGACCTCGCGCTCCTTGACGAGGAGGTGCGCGTCGGCGTGCTGCGGGGCGGGGAGATGAGCCATCCCCGCTACCGCGGCAAGCGGGTGTTCAGCGCCGGCATCAACCTCAAGAGCCTGCATGCCGGCGGCATCTCGCTGACCGGCTTCCTGCTCCGCCGCGAACTCGGCTACCTCCGCAAGCTGGTCACCGGCCTGCTCACCGACCACGCCGGGGCCTGGCATTCCCGTACGGTCGAAAAGCCCTGGATCGCGGCCGTCGACACCTTCGCCATCGGTGGCGGCATGCAGCTGCTGCTCGCCTGCGACCAGGTGCTCGCCGCGTCGGACGCCTATCTCACTCTGCCGGCCGCCCGCGAGGGCATCGTGCCGGGAGCCGCCAACTTCCGCCTCGGCCGGCACACCGGTCCGCGGATCTCCCGCCAGGTCATCCTGTCGGGGCGGCGGATCTGGGCGACCGAACCGGACGCCCGGCTGCTGATCGATGAGGTCGTGGAGCCCGGCGAGCTCGACGCCGCCGTGGCTCGCGGCGTGGCGCAGATGCAGAGCCCGGCGGTCGTCGCGAACCGCAGAATGCTGAACGCCGTCGAGGAGCCGCCGGAGGAATTCCGCCGGTACATGGCCGAATTCGCGCTGCAGCAGGCGCTGCGCCTGTACGGCGAGGACGTCATCGACAAGGTCGGCGGGTTCGCGGGGCGCGCCGGATGAACGACGCCGGCCCCCGGGTGCGGTGCGTCACGCGCGACCACGTCGCCTACGTCACGCTCGACCGCCCGGACGTGCTCAACGCGATGGACCTGCGCATGCACGAGGAGCTCGGCGCGGTCTGGGACTACGTCGAGGCCGACGACGAGGTACGCGTCGCCGTACTCACCGGGGCCGGCGACCGCGCCTTCAGCGTCGGACAGGACCTCAAGGAGCGCGCCCGGCTGGGCGCCCAGGGCGCGCCGCCGACCACCTTCGGCAGCCGCGGCCAGAGCGGCTGGCCGCGGCTCACCGACCGCTTCACGCTGTCCAAGCCGGTGCTCGCGCGGGTCCAGGGCTACGCCCTCGGCGGCGGGTTCGAACTCGCTCTGGCCTGCGACCTGATCATCGCCTCCGAGCGGGCCGTGTTCGGCCTGCCCGAGGCGCGGCTCGGCCTGATCCCCGGGGCGGGCGGCGCGTTCCGGCTGATCCGGCAGCTGCCGCAGAAGGTCGCGCTCGGACACCTGCTGACCGGCCGCAGCCTCGACGCCGCCGAGGCCCTGCGGTACGGCCTGGTCAACGAGGTCGTACCGCCTGACCGGCTGGACGACTGCGTCGCCCAGTGGACGCGGGACCTGGTGTGTAGTGCCCCGCTCTCGGTACGGGCGATCAAGCAGGCCGCCCTGGCGTCGGTCGACATGCCGCTCCCGGACGCGTTCACCGCCACCTACAGCTGGGAGGAGCGCCGCAGACGCAGTGGGGATGTGGCGGAAGGGGTCAAGGCCTTCACGGAGAAGCGCGATCCCGTCTGGACCGGTAAGTGAGCGGAGAGCAAAGGGGGATGCCCGATGCCGGTGGTGCCTGTCAACGGGATCAGGCTGAGCTACGACGACTACGGTTCCGGAGAGCCGGTGGTGATGGTCACCGGAACCGGCGCGCCCGGGCGGATTTGGCGCACCCACCAGGTCCCGGCTCTGAAGGCGGCCGGCTACCGGGTCGTCACCGTCGACAACCGGGGCATCCCGCCGACCGAAGCCGGACCGCAGTCATACACCCTCGACGACATGGCGGCTGACGTCGCCGGACTCATCGAGCACCTGGGCGCGGGCCCGTGCCGGGTCGTCGGCTTCTCCCTGGGCGGCATCATCGTCGCCGAACTGCTGCTGGCCCGCCCCGAGCTCGTCCGGCAGGCCGTGCTGATCGCCTCCTGCGGCCGGGCGGACGCGCTGATCGCAGCCATGGCGGCCGCCGACCTGGCACTGGCCGACAGCGGCGCCCTGCCGCCGGCGTACGCGGCCTATGCGCAGGCGATCCAGAACCTGTCGCCGGAAACCCTCAATGACGAGGAGCGCCTGCAGGACTGGCTGGCCGTCTTCGAGCTGTCCGGGGCCGCCCCCGGGTCGGTCCGCGCCCAGTTGGGCCTGCAGCTGATCGGCAACCGGCTGCCCGCCTACCGCCGGATCGGCGTGCCCTGCCACGTCATCGGCTTCGCCGACGACCTCGTCGCCCGCCCGCACCTGGTCCGTGAGGTCGCGGCGGCGATCCCCGGCGCCGGTTACACCGAAATCTCCGGCTGCGGCCACTTCGGCTGCCTGGAAAAGCCCGACGCGGTGAACGAGGCGATGACCGGATTCTTCACGCCCGGCTGACGTATCCGAGCGATAGCGTTATCGGCTGAAGGCGACCGGGCTGCGCTAGGGGTGGGGCGATGAGAGTGCTGGTGGTTGAGGATCATGCCGTGCTGGCGGAATCGGTGGCGCGGGTATTACGCCGCGAAGGAATGGCCGTCGATGTCGTACACGACGGTGAACGCGCCCTGGAGAGCACCTCCGTCGTCGACTACGACGTCGTCGTGCTCGACCGGGACCTCCCCGGAATCCACGGCGACGACGTCTGCGGCACGCTGGCCGAACAGCCGCAGCAGCCCCGTGTGCTGATGCTCACCGCCTCCGGCACGATGGCCGAGCGGGTGGAAGGGCTGAATCTGGGCGCGGACGACTATCTGCCCAAGCCCTTCGCCTATCCGGAGCTCATCGCCCGGATCCGCGCCATCTCCCGGCGCCCGCAGCAGGCGCTCGCGCCCATCCTCGACCACGGCGACCTGCGGCTCGACCCAGGCAAGCGGCTCGCCACTCGCGGCGGCGAGCGGCTGCCACTCAACCCCAAGGAGCTGGCGGTCCTCGAGTACCTCATGACCGCCGAGGGCCGGGTGGTACCGACCGAGGAGCTGCTGGAGCGGGTGTGGGACGACGCAACGGACCCGTTCACCAACACCGTCAAGACGACGATCAACCGGCTGCGCGCGAAGCTGGGGTCCCCGCCCGTGATCGAGACGGTACCCCGCGGCGGGTACCGGATCTGACCGGATCTGAGGTGTCATGCGCTCGTTCCCGCTGACCGCGACCCACCTCACCCGTGCCCGGGCCGCCGCGCTGCTGCGGCCCCGGCGGGTACGCATGCGCCTCACCCTGCTGTACGGAGGGCTGTTCGTCCTGTCCGGCGCCGTCCTGCTCACCGTCACCTATCTGCTCGTGGCCAGCTCCACCGGCGGCCCAGTCCTGGTCAGCGGCTACCAGGAGTCGTCGGAGTCGGGTGAGCCGCCGCGCCGCAGCCGGTTGATCGGCGACGGCCAACCGGCGTCGGCCGACCGGCTTACGGAAGGGCTGCGCCAGCAGGCCGCCCGTACCCACGAGGAAATGATGAGCCGGCTGCTGTTCGAGTCGGCGATCGCCCTCGCGGTCACGGCGGTGATCGCGATCTGGCTCGGCTGGGTGGTCGCCGGCCGCGTGCTGCACCCGCTGCGCTCCATGACCACCGCCATCCAGCAGATCACGGCACGCAATGTGCACGAGCGGCTGGCCGTCGACGGCCCGCGCGACGAGCTGAAGGACCTCGCCGACACGGTGGACGGCCTGCTCGGCCGACTGGAGACGGCCCTGGACTCCCATAGACGCTTCGTCGCCAACGCCGCGCACGAACTGCGCACCCCGCTCACGCTGGAGCACGCGCTGCTCGAGGAGTCCCTCATCGACGGCGCCCCGACGGTCGAGTCCTTCCGCAGCAACTTCGAGCGGCTGCTGGCGATCAGCAAGCAGCAGGGCCGACTGCTGGAGTCGCTGCTGTTCCTGGCGACCAGCGAGCGCGGCCTCGAGCAGCCGGAGCCGCTGGAGCTGGCGCACCTCGCCGACGAAATCGTACGTACCTTCCGCCCGGCCGCCGAACGGCGCGGCCTGCGGCTCGTCGCCGATGTCGAGCCCGCCGCCCTGCACGGTGACCCAGTGCTGGTGGAACGGCTGCTGGCCAACCTCCTCGACAACGCGATCGACTACAACCACCCCGACGGGCAGGTGGAGATCACCATCGGCACCCGCTCCGGCCGGGCCTTCGTCCGGGTCGCCAACACCGGTCCGCAGGTCCCCGCGGACCAGGTCGACCGGCTGTTCAACCCCTTCCAGCGGATGCGCCGCAACGCCGACGACGGCCACCACGGCCTCGGCCTGTCCATCGTCCGCTCCATCGCCACCGCACACGACGCCGAACTCACGGCGCAGGACCGCCCGGACGGCGGCCTGGTCGTGCAGGTGGTCTTTCCCGCACAGCGCAAGCTCACCGGCGCTGCGACGAGAGCGGTGACAAGAAAGGCCGACAAGTCCAAATAGCGTGTCCAAGTGCCGAGAATAAGCGGTTGGACAGGGCTGTCAAATTACGCTGCTTGTCGTCTACCAGGGGCCTGATTATTGTTGGCCACGCCCAGGTGAACCCATTGGCGGGAGTGGTCATGGCGAATCCCTTTGACGACGAGAACGGCTCCTTTCTGGTGCTGGTGAACGACGAAAACCAGCATTCTCTCTGGCCCGCATTCGCCGAGGTGCCGGACGGCTGGAAGGTCGTTTTCGGCGAGGGAATGCGAGCGGCCTGCATGTCGTACATCGAGGAGAACTGGACGGACATGCGTCCCAGGAGCCTCGCCGAGGCGATGGACGCGGCCGACGGCGAGAACGTCACGGCCGAATCCGTCAACTGACCGAAGACCGACCGGACGGCGAGACAACGGGACAGAGGTGGTAGCTGTGGCCATGATGGGTGGCCCAGGACCGGTGATCGTGCGAGGGGACGGACCCGATCCGTCCATCGGGAAACAAGAGGTCAGGCCCGGCACCGCAAAGCGAATATTCCCGTACGCCAGGCGACACCGCCGCATAATAGTGGGCCTGTTGGCGACGACGACGCTGAACGCCGGCATCGCGGTTGCCATTCCGCTGATGTTCAAATACCTCATCGACAACGGAATTCTCAAGAACGACACCTCGGCCGTCGTATGGATAGCCGTGGCCGTCGCCGGATTGTCCCTCGTGGCCGGCCTGCTTGGATTCGTGGAGGCCTGGGTGTCCGCCCGGGTCAGCGAGGGGCTCATCTACGACCTGCGGACCGAGGTCTTCGACCACGTACAGCGGCAGCCGCTGGCCTTCTTCACCCGGGCCCAGACCGGAGCGCTGGTCAGTCGGCTCAACACCGACGTGATGGGAGCACAAGCGGCGCTCACGTCGCTGCTCTCCACCGTCGTCTCCGCTGCGCTCACCCTCACCTTCATCCTGATCACGATGATCTACCTGTCGTGGGTCATCACGCTGATCGCCCTGCTGCTGGCCCCGTTCTTCGTGGTGCCCGGCCGGGTCATCGGCCGCCGGATGCAGCGGCTCATGCGGCGGCACATGCAGATCAACGCCGAAATGGGCTCGATGATGCATGAGCGGTTCAACGTCACCGGCGCCCTCCTCGCCAAGCTCTACGGCCGCCCCGGCCGGGAGTCGGCCGAGTTCTCCGGACTGGCGGGCAGAAGCCGCGACGTGGGTGTGCAGACCTCCGTCCACATGAAGCTGCTCTTCCTCTCCACCATGCTGGTCAGCTCGCTGGCCACGGCCGCGGTGTACGGGGTCGGCGGCCATCTGGTCATCGACCGCACCATCCAGATGGGCACCCTGGTGGCCCTGGCCACCCTGCTCACCCGGCTGATGCAGCCGATCGGCCAGCTCTCCAACGCCCAGGCGGACGTGATGAATACGCTGGTCAGCTTTGACCGGCTGTTCGAGGTCCTGGACCTGAAGCCGCTGATCGCGGAGAAGCCGGACGCGGTGGCGCTGCCGGCGGCGAGCGGTGCCGGAGACGGTGCCGGCGGCAAGCAGTCGCCCGCGATGTCGGTCGAGTTCGACAATGTGTCGTTCCGCTACCCCAAGGCGGCCGACGTCTCGCTCGCCTCCCTCGAATCGATCGCGCTGCCGATGCCGGAGCGCGCCGGCGACGCCTGGACCCTGCGGGACCTCAGCTTCACCGCACCGGCCGGCAAGCTCACCGCGCTGGTCGGCCGCTCCGGAGCGGGCAAGACGACCATCACGCACCTGGTGCCGCGCCTGTACGACCCGGGCGCCGGTACGGTGCGCATCGGCGGCCATGACCTGCGCGACCTGACCCTGGAGTCGGTGCTGGACACCGTCGGCATGGTCACCCAGGATGCGCACCTCTTCCACACCACCATCCGCCAGAACCTCACTTACGCCCGCCCGGACGCCACCGAGCAGGACCTGATCGACGCCTGCAAGGCCGCGCAGATCTGGGAGCTGATCGAAGCGCTTCCGGACGGCTTCGACACCGTGGTCGGCGACCGTGGCTACCGGCTCTCCGGCGGCGAGAAGCAGCGCATCGCCATGGCCAGGCTGCTGTTGAAGGCTCCGCCCGTCGTGGTCCTCGACGAGGCCACCGCGCATCTCGATTCGGAGTCCGAGGCGGCCGTGCAACAGGCCCTCAAGACCGCGCTGAAGGGGCGCACCTCGCTGGTCATCGCCCACCGACTGGCAACGATCCGCGACGCCGACCAGATCTTGGTGATCGACGAGGGCCGGGTCCAGGAGTCGGGCACCCACGAGGAACTGCTCGAACAGGGCGGGCTGTACGCCGAGCTGTACCGGACGCAGTTCGCTGACCAGTCGAAGAACGGATCGCCGGCGCCGCGACCGGAACTGGAGCCGGTGCATACGGGCGGGCCCGGGCCTGGGCCGGGCGGTCCTGGGCCCGGTGGCCGTGGTCCGGTGCGGATCGGGATGGGACCCGAGCCCGGGATGGGACCAGGGCCGGGGATGGGACCAGGGCCGGGGATGGGCCCCGGGCCGGGCATGGGACCGGGCCCCGGCGGGCCCGGAGGCGGCCCCTTCTTTCACCAGGGCCCGCCGCCACCGCCGCCTGAGCACCGCTGACTCCGCACGCACGTCCAGCGATCGACGACCCAGTGGAGACCTCTGGCATGCCTGACTCTCGACGCTCGATTGTCACCAACACCGTTCCGGAACTGATCCGTGCCCACGCGCTTCGGTCGCCGGAGGCATGCGCGGTGCGGTGCGGCTCCGAGACCCTCTCGTACGGGGAGCTGGACGACCGGACGAACCGGCTGGCCCGGTATCTGCGGGGGCTGGGTGTCGGGTCTGAGTCGCGGGTGGGTCTGCGGTTGCTGCGGGGTGTCGACGTGGTGGTGTCGATGCTGGCGGTGTGGAAGGCCGGGGGTGCGTATGTGCCGCTGGATCCGGAGTACCCGGCGGACCGGCTGGAGTTCATGGCGGCGGACAGCGAGGCGTCGCTGGTGATCGACGCGGCGTGGCTGGCCGGCGCGCGGGCGGCGATCGCCGCGGAGTCCGCACAGCCGCTCCACGCGGGGCTCGATCCGGATCAGTTGGCGTACGTCATCTACACCTCGGGGTCGACGGGCCGCCCGAAGGGTGTGGCCGTCCCGCATCGGGGTGTGGCGAATCTGGTCGAGGCGATGGGGCCGGTACTCGGTGCCGGTCCCGGTGAAGTGACGTTGCAGTTCGCGTCGTTCAGCTTCGACGCCTCGGTGCTGGACGTGGCCGCCACCCTCGCATCGGGGGGCACGCTGGCGATCGCCACGAGCGCGGAGCGCACCGATCCGCAGGCGCTCGCGGAGATGATCGAATCGGCCGGGGTGACGGTGGCCAGCGTGGTGCCGTCGCTCCTGTCCGTGCTCGACCCGCAGACGGTCCCCGGCGTACGCAACTGGGTGCTGGGCGCCGAGCGGCTGACCCCGAGCCTGGCCGCCAAGTGGCGCGCCCAGGCAGGGCTCTGGAACACCTACGGCCCCACCGAGTCCACGGTGATCGCCACCGCAGTGGAGCTGCCCGCCGGCCTCACCCCGGACGACCAGCCCCCGTCCATGGGCCGCGCCCTGCCCAACACACAGGTCTACGTCCTGGACGACCTCCTGCGCCCGGTGCTGCCGGGTGTGGTGGGTGAGGTCCATCTGGCCGGTCCGGGGCTGGCCCGCGGCTATCTGGGCCGCCGGGAGCTGACCGCGGAGCGCTTCGTGGCCTGCCCGTACGCCGAGGGCGGGCGCATGTACCGCACCGGCGACCTGGCGAAGTGGAGCGGCGACGGGCTGCTGCACTTCCAGGGCCGCGCGGACGAGCAGGTGAAGATCCGCGGGTTCCGCATCGAATTGGGCGAGATCGAATCCGTTCTCGCCGCGCATCCAGCTGTCGCGCAGGCGGTGGTGGTCGTACGGGAGGACCGTCTCGCCGCGTATGTGGCCGCTGCCGGCGAGCTCGCTTCCGCCGCCGTGCGCGAGTTCGCCGCGGCGCGTCTCCCGGAGCACATGGTCCCGGCCGCGGTGACGGTGCTGGACGCGCTGCCGCTTACCCCCAACGGCAAGGTGGACAAGGCGGCGCTGCCCGCCGTCGATGCGACGGCTGGTGCGGGCCGGGCGCCGGCGACGCCCGTCGAGGCGCTGCTGTGCGGGCTCTTCGCAGAGGTGCTGGGCCTGGGGGAGGCCGGTGCCGACGACGACTTCTTCGCCCTGGGCGGGGATTCGATCCTGTCGATGATGGTCGTATCCGGCGCCCGCCGGGCCGGCCTCGCGGTCACGACCAGGCAGGTCTTCGAGGAGCGGACCGCCGCCCGCATCGCCGCGGTCGCGCTGCCCTTGGGCGACGCTCCCGCTTCCGTCGACACGGCCGCCGGTTCGGGCGATGTGCCGCTCACCCCGGTCATGCTCGAACTGCTGCAGCGGGTGCGGTCGGAGGACCTGTCGGAGGTCTTCCAGTCAGCCCTGGTCGCCACCCCGCGAGGAATGGACGCGGCCACTTTGACGGCCGCGATGCAGGCGCTGGTGGGCCACCACGACTTACTTCGGGCGCGGTTGGTGTCGGGTGCGGGGGCGCGGCTCGAGGTGCCGGAGGCGGTGCCGGGGCGGGCGTGGGTACGCCGGGTGGATGCGGCTGTCGCGGATGTGGATGCGCAGACGCGGGCGGCGGTGGGGCGATTGGATCCGCCGGCCGGTGTGATGGTGCAGGCGGTGTGGTTCGACGCCGGGGTGGATGCGCCGGGCCGGCTGTTGCTGGTGGTTCATCACTTGGTGGTGGACGGGGTGTCGTGGCGGGTGCTGCTGCCGGATCTGGCAGAGGCCTATGCGGCGTTGGCTGCGGGTCGGGAGCCGGTGCTGGCGCCGGTGGCGACGTCGTTCCGGCATTGGGCACAGGAGCTTCAGGCACAGGCCGGGAGCGCGGAGCGGCTGGCGGAGCTGGCGGCCTGGACAGGGATGCAGGCGGGTTCCGTCCCGCTGCTCACGACGCTGCCGCTGGACCCGGCCATGGACTTGGGCACCACTGTGCGGCGGGTGTCGGTGCGGGTGCCTGTGTCGGTGACGTCGGCGTTGTTGACCGGGGTGCCGGCGGCGTTCGGTGCCAAGGTCGATGAGGTGCTGCTGGCGGGGCTGGCGGCGGCGATAGGGGAGTGGGGCGACCAGGGCCGGATCTCGTTCCTGGTGGATGTCGAGAGCCACGGTCGGCAGCAGTTCGGCAGCGATGGACTGGATCTGTCGCGGACGGTGGGCTGGTTCACCGGAATCCACCCCGTCCGGCTGGATGCCGGCGGGCCGGTGGCGGTCGGGGAGGTCGTCAAGAGGGTCAAGGAGCAGGTACGCGCCGTGCCCGGGGACGGTCTCGGTTACGGCATGCTCCGGTATCTGAATGCGGTTACGGCGACGGAGCTGGCCGGGTTGCCGACTGCGCAGGTCGGCTTCAACTACCTGGGCCGCTTCAGCAGCGGCTCAGGCGACGACTGGCAGCTGCTCGGCGACGGCCTGGGAGAGGGCTTCGCGAGCCGGTCGTCGGCGATGCACGCCCTTGAGGCCGAAGGCATCGTCGATGATCTGGCCGAGGGGCCGGAGCTGACGTTGACGTTGGCGTGGCCGGAGCGGCTGCTGGACGCGGGCGCGGCGCAGGCGCTGGTTGATGGCTGGGCGGCGGCCCTGGCGGATATGGCTGCGTATGTGGGGTCGGGTGGTGGCGGTCATACGCCGTCGGATTTCCCGTTGGTGGCGTTGGGGCAGTCGCAGGTGGAGGAGTTGGAGGCGGCAGCGCCCGGTCTGGTGGAGGTGTTGCCGGTATCGCCGTTGCAGGAAGGGCTGTTGTTTCACGCGCTGTTTGATCAGCAGGGCACGGATGTGTATGTGGAGCAGCTGGTCCTGGACCTGGAGGGGCAGCTCGACGCGGGCGTGTTGCGGGCGTCGTGGCAGGCGGTGCTTGACCGACACGACAGCTTGCGGGCCGGTTTCCGGCAGGTGGCGGGGATCGAGCAGCCGTTGCAGGTGATCGTCGAGGGCGTGGAGCTGCCTTGGCGTGAGGAAGACCTGACGGAACGGCCGGAACAGGCCGAGGAGTTGGTTCTGGCCGAGCGGGTGCGGGGCTTTGACGTGGCGCGGCCGCCACTGATCCGCGTACTGCTGATCCGGCTGGGTGCGGACCGCTGTCGCATGGTGATCACGCTGCACCACATCCTGCTGGACGGCTGGTCGCTACCGATCCTGCTGCGAGAGGTCTGGGCTGCGTACGCGGCCGGCGGCACCGGCGCAGGACTGCCCGCGGTCACCCCGCACCGTGAACACCTGGCCTGGCTGGCGCAGCAGGACAAGGACGCCGCACGGGCCGCCTGGACGCACGCCCTGTCCGGGCTCGACGAGCCGACCCTCGTGGCCTCCGCCGCCGCGGACGGCACGCCGAGTCCGACCGACCAGCTGACCTTTGCACCGGCCGCCGAACTGACCGGGGCGCTGCGCGAGCTGGCCCGCCGGCACGGCGTCACGCTGAACACCGTCGTTCAGGCCGCCTGGGCGCTGGTGGCCGGTGGTTTGACGGGCCGCAGGGACGTGGTCTTCGGCGCCACCGTCGCGGGGCGGCCGGCGGAGCTGCCTGGCATGGAGGACATGTTGGGGCTGTTCATCAACACCGTCCCGGTGCGGGTGCGATTCGATCCCGCGCGGACGGTCGCGGAGCTGCTCGCCGCCCTGCAGGCTGAGCAGTCCGCGCTGCTGGACCACCAGCATCTGAGCCTTACGGAGATCCAGCGGCTGGCGGGTCCGGGCGCGGGCTTCGACACGCTGCTGGCGTTCGAGAACTACCGGGCCGGCGAGAGCGGCCCCCCGCAGCCGCTGCGCCTCACCGGCTCCGGGGTCCGCGAGTCGACCCACTTCGCGCTGACGCTGGGTGTTGACCCGATCGACGGGCTGCGGCTGCGGCTCGATCACCGGCTGGACAGCTTCGACGCGACGGCGGCCGTGGCGATCTCGGAGCGGCTGATACGGGTGCTGACCCGGATGGCGGCTGAGCCGGACGCCCGTATCGGCACGTTGGACGCCCTCGACGAGGCGGAGCGGTCCCTGGTCGTCGACAAGTGGAACGACACGGCGCGGCCGGTGTCGGCGGACACCTGGCTGGAGCTGTTCGGGGCCTGGGCGGTGCTCACGCCGAATGCGGTAGCGGTGCGCTGCGGCGCTGAGGCCGTTTCGTACGGGGAGTTGGAGGTTCGGTCGAATCGGCTGGCCCGCTACCTGTGTGGGCTTGGGGTGGGCCGGGAGTCGCGGGTGGGTCTGCGGTTGCCTCGGGGTGTCGACATGGTGGTGTCGATGCTGGCGGTGTGGAAGGCCGGGGGTGCGTATGTGCCGCTGGATCCCGAGTACCCGACTGACCGGCTGGAGTTCATGACGGTCGACAGCGGCGCGTCGGTGGTGGTCGACGCGGACCGGCTGGCCGCCGCCGGGCCGGCGATCGCCGCCGAGCCGGACGTCCCCCTCGATGTCGCGGTCGAACCGGATCAGCTCGCGTACGTGATCTACACCTCCGGCTCGACCGGCCGCCCGAAGGGTGTGGCGGTGGCGCATCGGGGTGTGGCGAATCTGGTCGAGGCGATGCGCCCGGTGCTGGGCGTCTCGGAGGGGACGACGGCGCTGCAGTTCGCGTCGTTCAGCTTCGATGCCTCGGTGCTGGACGTGGCCGTGACGCTGGCGTCCGGCGGCACCCTGGCTATCGCTGCCGGCGAGGAGCGTACGGATCCGCAGGCGCTGGCGGAGATGATCCGTGCGGCTGGGGTGACGGTGGCCAGCGTGGTGCCGTCGCTGCTGTCCGTGCTCGACCCGCAGGCCGTGCCGGGGGTGCGGAATTGGGTGCTGGGTGCCGAGCGGCTGACCGCGGATCTGGCCGCCAAGTGGCGTGCCCAGGCGGGGCTGTGGAACACCTATGGACCCACCGAATCCACCGTCATCGCCACCGCCGTGGAGCTCGCGACCGGCATTGCCCCCGACGACCGACCGCCGGCCATCGGCGGCCCGCTCCCCAACACCCGTGTCTTCGTGCTGGACGACTTCCTGTGCCCGGTGCTGCCGGGTGTGGTGGGTGAGGTCTATCTCGCCGGCCCGGGTCTGGCCCGCGGCTACCTGGGTCGCCCGGGTCTGACCGCGGAGCGGTTTGTGGCCTGCCCGTACGCCGACGGCGGGCGCGTGTATCGCACCGGCGATCTGGCGAAGTGGAGCGACGAAGGGCTCCTGCACTTCGCGGGCCGGGCGGACACGCAGGTGAAGATCCGCGGCTTCCGAGTCGAGCCGGGCGAGGTCGAGTCGGTGATCGCGGCGCATCCGGAGGTCGCCCAGGCGGCCGTCGTGGTGCGTGCGGACCGTATCGCCGCCTATGTGACACCCGGCGCGCGGGGCGCGGCCGACGCGACCGCGATACGGGAATTCGCCGCCCGCCGCCTCCCCGCGTACATGGTCCCGGCCGCGGTGACGGTGCTGGACGCGCTGCCGCTCACCCCCAACGGCAAGGTGGACAAGGCGGCGCTGCCCGCCGTCGATGCGACGGCTGGTGCGGGCCGCGCGCCGGCGACGCCTGTGGAGGCGCTGCTGTGCGGGCTCTTCGCCGAGGTGCTGGGCGCGGGGTCGGCCGGTGCCGACGACGACTTCTTCGCCCTGGGCGGGGACTCGATTCTGTCGATGCTGCTGGTCTCGGCCGCTCGGCGGGCAGGGCTGGCGATCTCCTCCCGGCAGGTGTTCGAGCTGCGGACTCCTGCCGGTCTGGCGCGGGTTGCGGGTGCGCTGGAGAGCGGCGATGTGGTGCCGGGCGGGGAGTCCGGCGTGGGTGCGGTGCCGCTGACGCCGGTGATGCATGAGCTGATCGAACGCGTCGGTCCGGAACGGCTCCATGAGGTCGTGCAGTCCAGCTGGGTGCGTACGCCGGCCGGACTGGACTTCGAGGTGCTCGCGCGGGCGGTGCAGGCGCTGGTGGCGCGGCATGACGTGCTGCGGGCGCGGTTGGTGCCGGGTACGGGGGCGCGGCTTGAGGTGCCGGAGGCGGTGCCGGAGCGGGCGTGGGTACGCCGGGTGGATGCGGCTGGCGCGGATGTGGATGCGCAGACGCGGGCGGCGGTGGGGCGATTGGATCCGCCGGCCGGTGTGATGGTGCAGGCGGTGTGGTTCGACGCCGGGGTGGATGCGCCGGGCCGGCTGTTGCTGGTGGTTCATCACTTGGTGGTGGACGGGGTGTCGTGGCGGGTGCTGCTGCCGGATCTGGCAGAGGCCTATGCGGCGTTGGCTGCGGGTCGGGAGCCGGTGCTGGCGCCGGTGGCGACGTCGTTCCGACATTGGGCACAGGAGCTTCAGGCACAGGCCGGGAGCGCGGAGCGGCTGGCGGAGCTGGCGGCCTGGACAGGGATGCAGGCGGGTTCCGACCAGCTGCTCACGACGCTGCCGCTGGACCCGGCCATGGACTTGGGCACCACTGTGCGGCGGGTGTCGGTGCGGGTGCCTGTGTCGGTGACGTCGGCGTTGTTGACCGGGGTGCCGGCGGCGTTCGGTGCCAAGGCCGATGAGGTGCTGCTGGCGGGGTTGGCCGCGGCGATGCAGGAGTGGCGGCCCGAGGGTGGCTCCGGGACGCTGGTCGACATCGAGCGGCATGGGCGGGAGCCGTTTGGCAGCGACGGGGTGGATCTGTCGCGGACGGTGGGCTGGTTCACGGGTGTGCATCCGGTCCGGCTGGATGCCGGTGGGTCGGTGGCGGTCGGGGAGGTCGTCAAGCGGGTCAAGGAGCAGGTGCGGGGTGTGCCCGGGGACGGTCTCGGTTATGGCCTGCTCCGGTATCTGAATGCGGTTACGGCGACGGAGCTGGCCGGGTTGCCGACTGCGCAGGTCGGCTTCAACTACCTGGGCCGCTTCAGCAGCGGCTCGGGCGGCTGGCAGCTGGTCGGTGACGATGTCGGGGGCGGCCTCGGCGGCGACTTCCCGGTGCGGCATGCGCTGGAGTTCCTGGGCGCGGTCCGTGATCTGGCCGAGGGGCCGGAGCTGACGTTGACGTTGGCGTGGCCGGAGCGGCTGTTGGGCGTGGAGGCGGCGCAGTCTCTGGTTGATGGCTGGGCGGAGATGCTGGCCGGGCTTGAGGCTCATGTGGCGTCGGGTGGTGGCGGTCATACCCCGTCGGATTTCCCCTTGGTGGCGTTGGGGCAGTCGCAGGTGGAGGAGTTGGAGGCGGCAGCGCCCGGGCTGGTGGAGGTGTTGCCCGTATCGCCGTTGCAGGAAGGGCTGCTGTTCCACGCCCTGTTCGACGAGGGGTCGGCGGATGTGTATGTGGAGCAGCTGGTCCTGGACCTGGAGGGGCAGCTCGACGCGGGCGTGTTGCGGGCGTCGTGGCAGGCGGTGCTTGACCGACACGACAGCTTGCGGGCCGGTTTCCGGCAGGTGGCGGGGATCGAGCAGCCGTTGCAGGTGATCGTCGAGGGCGTGGAGCTGCCTTGGCGTGAGGAAGACCTGACGGAACGGCCGGAACAGGCCGAGGAGTTGGTTCTGGCCGAGCGGGTGCGGGGCTTTGACGTGGCGCGGCCGCCACTGATCCGCGTACTGCTGATCCGGCTGGGTGCGGATCGCTGTCGCATGGTGATCACGCTGCACCACATCCTGCTGGACGGCTGGTCGCTGCCGATCCTGCTGCGAGAGGTGTGGGCTGCGTACGCGGCCGGCGGCAGCGGCGCGGGACTGCCCGCGGTCACGCCTTTCCGGGAGTATCTGTACTGGCTGGCGCGCCAGGACAAGGACGCCGCGCGCGCCGCCTGGACGCAGGCCCTGTCCGGGGCCGACGAACCAACCCTGGTCGCCCCCGCCGCCGTGGATGCCGGGGCCGCACTGCCCCGATCGGTGGCCTGTGCGCCGAGTGCGGAGCTGAGCGACGCGGTGCGCGACCTGGCCCGGGAGCTGGGCGTCACGGTGAACACCGTCCTGCAAGCGGCATGGGCGATCGTGCTGGGTCAGCTGGCCCGCCGCCGGGACGTGGTCTTCGGGACGACGGTCGCGGGCCGGCCGGCCGAGCTGCCGGGCATGGAGGACATGCTGGGCCTCTTCATCAACACGATCCCCGTGCGGGTGCGGCTTGAGGCCACGCAGCCGTTGGCCCAGCTGCTGACCGAACTGCAGGCGGAACAGTCGGAGTTACTCGATCACCAGTATCTCGGTCTGACAGAGATCCAGCGGCTGGCAGGAGCGGGCGCGGGCTTCGACACGTTGCTGGCGTTCGAGAACTTCCCCGGCGACCCGGATGTGCCGTCATCGCTGGAGTCCGTGGTCGTCACGGGTGCGGGGATGCGGGAGTCGACAAACTTCGCGCTGGCGCTGGGCGTGGACCCCTCCGACCTGAACCTTCGGCTCGACTATCGCCCCGACCTTTTCGACGAGGACACCGCCCGGGCGTTGACCGGCCGATTGGTGCGGGTGCTGGAGCAAGTGGTGGCGGATCCGCGGGTGCGGGTAAGCGAGCTCGACTTGATCGGTGCGGATGAGCGGGCGCTGGTGGTGGGGGAGTGGAACGCCGGCACCCGGCCGGTCGGCCCGCTGTCCGTGCCGGAGCATTTCGGGGAATGGGTGGTTCGGTCCCCGGAGGCGGCCGCGGTGCGGTGTGGGGTGGAGGCCGTTTCGTACGGGGAGTTGGAGGTGCGGTCGAATCGGCTGGCTCGGTATCTACGTGATCGCGGTGTGGTTCGGGAGTCGCGGGTGGGTCTGCGGTTGCCTCGGGGTGTCGACATGGTGGTGTCGATGCTGGCGGTGTGGAAGGCCGGGGGTGCGTATGTGCCGTTGGATCCGGAGTACCCGGTCGAGCGGCTGGAGTTCATGACGGTCGACAGCGGCGTGTCGGTGGTGATCGATGTCGAGTGGCTGGCGGACGTGGGTGTGGCGGTTGCTGCCGAGTCGGACGCGCCGCTCGAAGTAGAGCTTGATCCTGATCAGTTGGCGTACGTCATCTACACCTCGGGCTCCACAGGGCGCCCGAAGGGTGTGGCGGTGGCGCATCGGGGTGTGGCCAATCTGGTCGAGGCGGTGGCGCCGGTGCTGGGCACCGGTCCTGGCGAGGTGACGTTGCAGTTCGCGTCGTTCAGCTTCGACGCCTCGGTGCTCGACGTCGCCGTCACCCTCGCGTCCGGCGGCACCCTGGCGATCGCCACCAGCGAGGAGCGCACCGATCCGCAGGCGCTGGCCGACATGATCCGTACGGCCGGGGTGACGGTGGCCAGCGTGGTGCCGTCGCTCCTGTCCGTACTCGACCCGCATACCGTCCCCGGCATACGCAACTGGGTCCTGGGCGCCGAACGATTGACCGCCGATCTGGCCGCCAAGTGGTGTGCGCAGGCGGGGCTGTGGAACACCTACGGTCCCACCGAGGCCACCGTCATGACCACGGCCGTGGAACTGCCGGCAAGCTTCACATCCGACGACGAAGCGCCGGCGATCGGCAGCCCGCTGCCCAACACCCAGGTCTATGTCCTGGACGACTTCCTGCGTCCGGTGCCGATCGGTGCCACCGGCGAGGTGTATCTGGCCGGTCCGGGTCTGGCCCGCGGTTACCTGGGCCGCCGGGACCTCACCGCGGAGCGGTTTGTGGCCTGCCCGTACGCCGACGGCGCCCGCATGTACCGCACCGGCGACCTCGCCAAATGGAGCGGCGACGGGCTGCTGCACTTCCAGGGCCGCGCGGACGAGCAGGTGAAGATCCGCGGGTTCCGCATCGAACTCGGCGAGATCGAATCCGTCCTCGCCGCCCACCCCGATGTCACCCAGGCCACCGTCATCGCCCGCGACGACCGTCTCGTCGCCTACGCCGTTCCCACCGCAGGCAGCGGCATCGAGACGACCGCCCTGTTGGACTTCGCCGCCGCCCGGCTCCCGGAGCACATGGTCCCGGCGATCGTGACCGTCCTGGACGCGCTGCCGCTCACCCCCAACGGCAAGGTCGACAAGGCGGCGCTGCCCGCGCCCGAGCGTGCGGCCCGCGATGGCCGGGCGCCGGCGACGCAGGCCGAGGTGCTGCTGTGCGATCTCTTCGCCGAAGTGCTGGGCCTGGAGCGGGTGGGTGCCGAGGACTCGTTCTTCGAGCTGGGCGGCGACTCGATCATGTCGATGCTGCTGGTGTCGCGCGCTCGGCGGGCAGGGCTGGCGATCTCTTCGCGGCAGGTGTTCGAGCGGCGGAGCGCGGCGGGACTGGCGCGGGTTGCGGAGGCAGTGGACAGCGGTGGTGTGGTGCCGGGGCGGGATTCCGGTGTGGGTGCGGTGCCGCTGACTCCGGTGATGCATGAGCTGATCGAACGAGTCGGACTCGACCAGGTGGGCGAGGCCGTGCAGTCGGGAGTGGTGAGCACCCCGGCCGGACTGGACCTCGACGTTCTCGTACGTGCGGTGCAGGCGCTGGTGGGTCATCACGACGTACTGCGGGCGCGGTTGGTAACAGGTCCGGAGCCACGGCTCGAGGTGCCGGCGGACGTGCCCGAGCGGGCATGGGTACGCCAGGTCGACGCGACCGGCCTGGCGGACGACGCGCTGCGGGAGCTCACCAGCACGCAGGTCCGAGCGGCCGCGCGGCGGCTGGATCCGGCCGCCGGTCAGATGCTCGACGCGGTGTGGTTCGACGCCGGTCCGGTGGCCGAGGGGCGACTGGTACTCGTCTTCAACCACCTGGTGGTGGACACGGTCTCGTGGCGGGTGCTGCTGCCGGATCTGGCGGAGGTGTGTGCGGCGTTGGCTGCGGGTCGGGAGCCGGTGCTGGCGCCGGTGGCGACGTCGTTCCGGCATTGGGCGCGGGAGCTGGAGGTGCAGGCCGGGAGTGCGGAGCGGCTGGCGGAGCTGGAGGCCTGGAGCGCGATGCAGGCGGGTTCCGACCAGCTGTTGACGGCGCTGCCGCTGGATCCGGTGCGGGATGTCGAGTCGTCGGTGCGGCGGGTGTCGGTGCGGGTGCCTGTGTCGGTGACGTCGGCGTTGTTGACCGGGGTGCCGGCGGCGTTCGGTGCCAAGGTTGATGAGGTGCTGCTGGCAGGGTTGGCGGCGTCGCTGCAGGAGTGGGCCGATCAGGGGCAGGCGTCATTCCTGGTCGACGTCGAGCGGCATGGGCGGGAGCCGTTGGGCGACGGGGTGGATCTGTCGCGGACGGTGGGCTGGTTCACGTGTGTGCACCCGGTCCGGCTGGATCCGGGCGTGGTCGACGGTGGCGCGATACGGGCCGGCCAGGCAGCCGCGGGAGCGGTCGTCAAGCGGATCAAAGAACAGGTACGCGCTGTGCCGGGGGACGGGCTGAGTTACGGCATGCTCCGGTACCTCAACCCCGATACGGCGTACGGGAGCGCGCCGTTGTCGACCGCGCAGATCGGCTTCAACTACCTGGGCCGCTTCAGCAGTCCTGCGGGCGGCGACTGGCAGCTGCTCGACGACGACCTCGGCGCCGGGGCCGGCGGCGACTTCCCGGTGTTGCACGCCCTGGAGTTCATGGGCGCAGTGCATGACTTGGCCGAGGGCCGCGCGGAACTCACCCTCAGCCTCTCCTGGCCGGAGCGGCTGTTGGGCGTGGAGGCGGCGCAGTCTCTGGTTGATGGCTGGGCGGAGATGCTGGCCGGGCTTGAGGCTCATGTGGGGTCGGGTGGTGGCGGTCATACGCCGTCGGATTTCCCCTTGGTGGCGTTGGGGCAGTCGCAGGTGGAGGAGTTGGAGGCGGCAGCGCCCGGTCTGGTGGAGGTGTTGCCCGTATCGCCGTTGCAGGAAGGGCTGCTGTTCCACGCGCTGTTTGATCAGCAGGGCACGGATGTGTATGTGGAGCAGCTGGTCCTGGACCTGGAGGGGCAGCTCGACGCAGGCGTGCTGCGGGCGTCGTGGCAGGTGGTGCTTGACCGGCACAGCAGCTTGCGGGCCGGTTTCCGGCAGGTGGCGGGGATCGAGCAGCCGCTGCAGGTGATCGTCGAGGGCGTGGAGCTGCCTTGGCGCGAGGAAGACCTGACGGACGAGCCGGAACAGGCGGCCTGGGCGCGGTCGGAGCGGATCGCGGTCGAGGAGCGCGCACAGCGATTCGACCTGGGGACGCCGCCCTTGCTGAAGGTGCTGTTGATCGGATTGGGCCAGGACCGCCACCGGTTGGTGATCACCATGCACCACCTGGTCCTGGACGGGTGGTCGCTGCCGATCCTGCTACGGGAGGTGTGGGCTGCCTACGCGGCCGGCGGCAGCGGCGCGGGACTGCCCGCGGTCACCCCGTACCGGGAGTATCTGGGCTGGCTGGCGCGGCAGGACAAAGACGCCGCGCGGTCGGCCTGGGAGCAGGCCCTGTCCGGGGCCGAGGAACCAACCCTGGTCGCCCCTGCCGACCCGGCCCGTTCGCCCGGCGAGACCGCGTGCGTCGGCGCCGAGCTGCCCCCGCCGCTCGCCCAAGAGCTGACGCGGCTGGCCCGCGACGCGGACGTCACCCTGAACACCGTTCTGCAGACTGTCTGGGCGCTGCTGGTCGGAGGCCTGACGGGCCGCCGGGACGTGGTGTTCGGAGCGACGGTCGCGGGACGGCCGGCCGAGCTGCCGGGCATGGAGGACATGCTGGGGCTGTTCATCAACACCATCCCGGTACGGGTGTGCTTCGATCCGGCGCGTACTGTCGCCGAGCTCCTCGCCGACCTGCAGGCTGAGCAGTCCGCACTGCTGGATCACCAGCATCTGGGCCTTACGGAGATCCAGCGGCTGGCAGGTCCGGGCGCGGGCTTCGACACGCTGCTGGCATTCGAGAACTTCCCCGGTGACCCGGAGGTGCCGGTCGCCCTCGACTCCGTCCGGCTGACGGGTGCGGGGATGCGGGAGTCAACGAACTTCGCGCTGGCGCTTGGGGTGGACGCGTCCGAACTGAAGCTTCGGCTCGACTATCGCCACGACCTGTTCGACCAGCGCGACGCCGAGCGGATCTTATGCCGGTTGGTACGGGTGCTGGAGCAGGTGGCGGCGGATCCGCGGGTGCGGGTGGGCGAGATCGAGCTGTTGGATGCGGGCGAGCGGGCGCTGGTGGTGGAGGAGTGGAACGCCACGGCGCGGCCGGTCGGGTCGCTGAGCGTGCCCGGGCGTTTCCAGGAGTGGGCGGTCCGGGTTCCGGAGGCGGTCGCGGTGCGGTGTCGGGCGGAGGCCGTCTCGTACGGGGAGCTGGAGGTGCGGTCGAATCGGCTGGCTCGGTATCTGCGTGATCGCGGTGTGGTTCGGGAGTCGCGGGTGGGTCTGCGGTTGCCACGTGGCATCGACATGGTGGTGTCGATGCTGGCGGTGTGGAAGGCCGGTGGCGCGTATGTGCCGCTGGATCCCGAGTACCCGACTGACCGGCTGGAGTTCATGACGGTCGACAGCGGCGCGTCGGTGGTGATCGACGCCGAGTGGCTGACGGAAACCAGTGCCGGGGTCGCTGCCGAGCAGGGTGCACCGCTCGAAGTAGAGCTTGATCTCGATCAGTTGGCGTATGTGATCTATACGTCCGGGTCGACCGGCCGTCCGAAGGGTGTGGCCGTAGCGCATCGGGGTGTGGCCAATCTGGTCGAGGCGATGGGGCCGGTGCTGGGCGCGGGGCCGGGCGAGGTGACGTTGCAGTTCGCGTCGTTCAGCTTCGATGCCTCGGTGCTCGACGTGGCCGCCACCCTCGCGTCCGGCGGCACCCTGGCGATCGCGACCAGCGAGGAGCGCACCGATCCGCAGGCGCTGGCCGACATGGTCCGTACGGCTGGGGTGACGGTGGCCAGCGTGGTGCCCTCCCTGCTGTCCGTGCTCGACCCGCAGACGGTCCCCGGCATACGCAACTGGGTCCTGGGTGCCGAGCGATTGACCGCCGACCTGGCTGCCAAGTGGCGTGCCCAGGCGGGGCTGTGGAACACCTACGGACCCACTGAAGCCACCGTCATGACCACGGCTGTTGCGCTCGATGAGGGAATCAGCGCGGACGGCCCATCGCCGGCGATCGGCGGTCCGCTGCCCAACACGCGGGCCTATGTCCTGGACGATTTCCTGCGTCCGGTGCCGATCGGCGCCACCGGCGAGATCTATCTCGCCGGTCCGGGTCTGGCCCGCGGCTACCTCGGCCGCCGGGACCTCACCGCCGAACGCTTCGTGGCCTGCCCGTACGCCGACGGCGCCCGCATGTACCGCACCGGCGACCTCGCCAAATGGAGCGGCGACGGGCTGCTGCACTTCCAGGGCCGCGCCGACGAACAGGTCAAGATCCGCGGGTTCCGCATCGAACTCGGCGAGATCGAATCCGTCCTCGCCGCCCACCCCGACATCGCCCGGGCCACCGTCATCGCCCGCGACGACCGCATCGCCGCGTACACCGTGTGCGCGACCGCCCTGGACCCCGCCGCCATACGGGAGTTCACCGCCACCCGCCTCCCCGACCACATGGTGCCGGCCACCATCACGGTCCTGGACGCCCTGCCGCTCACCCCCAACGGCAAGGTCGACAAAGCCGCCCTCCCCACCGCCGAAACTGCCACCGGCCACGGACGGGCACCATCCACCCCCGTCGAGGAAATCCTCTGCACCCTCTTCGCCCAGGTCCTGGGGATCGACCGTGTAGCGGCGGACGACTCGTTCTTCGGGCTCGGCGGCGATTCGATCATGTCGATGCAGCTGGCGTCGCAAGCGCGGCGGGCCGGCTGGGTGGTGTCGCCGCGGCAGGTGTTCGAGGAGCGCACTCCGGCCGGTCTGGCGCGGGTCGTGGAGCCGGACTGTTCGGCGGAGTCGGTGGCCGGGGCCGGGCCGGACGCGTCCGGTGTGGGGGAGATCGCCTTCACCCCGGTGATGTGCTCGCTCGGTGAGTCCGTGACCGGCGCCGGGTCTGCACAGTGGATGGTCGTGGGCGCGCCCCCGAAGCTGGGTCTGGAGACGCTGACCGCCGGCGTGGCCGCGTTACTGGACGCGCACGACATGCTCCGCGCCCGGCTGGTGGCCGCCGAGTCGAAGCTGGTGGTGCCGGAGCCGGGCTCGACCGCCGTACAGGCGCTCGTATCCCGCGTCGACGGCACCGGTGTCGATGACCCGGAGCTGAGCGAACTGGTCCGGGCCGAGGCGCAGGCCGCACTCCGCCGGCTGGATCCGGGCGCCGGGGTGATGGCGCAGGTGGTGTGGCTGGACGCCGGGCCGGAGCGGGTGGGCCGCCTGCTGGTCGTCGTGCATCACCTCGCGGTGGACGGGGTGTCGTGGCGCATTCTGCTGCCGGATCTGCGCGCCGCCTGCGAAGCGGTGGCTGCCGGCAAGGAGCCCCGACTCCAAGACGTGGGTACGTCCTTCCGCCGTTGGTCGCAGCTGCTGTCAGCCGAGGCCGTCAGCGAGCACCGGGTGGCGGAACTCCCGGCCTGGCAGGAGCTGCTCGCCGCCGACGAGCCGGTGCTGGGCCGGCGACTGCTGGATCCCGTACGGGACACGGTGGCGGGCCTGCGCCGCGAGGAGTGGGTCGTGCCCGCCGCCGTGGCCCGGACGCTCGTTTCCCGTACCGCCGCTGTCTTCCACTGTGGCGTGCACGAGGTGCTGCTCGCGGCGCTGGCCGGCGCGGTGGCGCGGTGGCGGCCGGAGTACGCCGCCGGTGTGCTCGTCGACATCGAGGGCCACGGCCGGGAGGCACTGGCCGACGGGGTGGATCTCTCGCGCACCGTGGGCTGGTTCACCAGCGTGCACCCGGTCCGGGTGGCGTCCTCAGGCGTGGACCTTGCCGACGCGCTCTCCGGTGGCCCGGCCGCCGGCGCCCTGCTGAAGATGGTCAAGGAGCAGACCCGGGCCAAGGCCGGCGACGGCCTCGGCTACCAGCTCCTGCGCTACCTCAACCCCGAGGCGGCGCCGGCACTCGCCGCGCTGCCCGTACCGCAGATCGGCTTCAACTACCTCGGCCGCTTCCCCGCCGGGCCCAACTCCGGCGAGGGCGAAGCGGCCGCCTGGGAGCCCGCCGGTGAGTCCGGCCCGGGCGGTGCCGCCGACCCGCAGGCTCCGGCCGCCCACGCGCTGGACGCGGGCGCGGTTGTTCAGGACACCGCGCACGGGCCCGAGCTGACGCTCTCCCTGGCCTGGGCAGGTGGCCTGCTCGACGACGCCGAGGCCGCCGAGCTCGGCCGCCAGTGGCTGGCGCTGCTCACCGGACTCGCCGCACACACGGACGGCGACCCCGCCGCCGGCGGCCACACCCCCGCCGACTTCCCCCTTCTCCAACTGCCCCTGACCCAGCGCGGCGTCCAGGAGCTGGAGCTGGCGGTCCCGGACCTGGCCGACGTATGGCCGCTGTCCCCGCTGCAGGAAGGGCTGCTCTTCCACGCCGCCTTTGACGACCACGGGCCCGACGTCTACGCGGGACAGCGGGCCCTGCTGCTCGACGGCCCGCTGGACGCGGCACGGCTGCGCGGGGCATGGCAGGAGGTGCTTGACCGGCACCCCATCCTGCGGGCGAGTTTTCACCAGGGTGCCTCCGACGAAGCAGCGGTGCAGGTCATCGCCGACGCCGTCACACTGCCGTGGCGCGCGGCCGATGTGTCCGGACTGCCGCAGGCGCAGGCGCGCGCGGAGATCGGCCGGCTGTGCGCGGCGGAGATGGCGGAGCGGTTCGACCTGACCAAGGCGCCGCTGTTGCGTGTACTGCTGATCCGGCTCGGCGAGCGGCGGCACCGCATGGTGGTGACCACTCATCACGTCGTGGTCGACGGCTGGTCGCTGCCCGTCCTCTTCGACGAGCTGTCCGCGTTGTACGAGGCGGCGGCCGGCGAGCGGCGGACGGCGTTGCCGCCGGCGACGTCCTACCGGGAGTATCTGGCCTGGCTGGGCCGACAGGACCGGCCGGCCGCGCGGGCCGCCTGGCGGGCGGAGCTGGCCGGCGCCGACGAGCCCTCCCGCGTCGCGCCCGACCGGTCGGCCGCGGCGGCACGCCCGATCCCGCTGGAGTTCGAGTGCTCCGCCGAACTGACCCGTGACCTCACCGAACTCGCCCGCACCCACGGCCTGACGATGAACACGATCGTGCAGGGCGCCTGGGCGCTGCTGCTCGCCCGGCTCATCGGGCGCGACGACGTGGTGTTCGGCAGCACGGTGGCCGGCCGGCCCGCCGACGTGCCGGGCGCGGACGCCTCGGTCGGGCTGTTCATCAACACCCTCCCGGTACGGGCCCGCCTGGACCCCGCGCAGCCGGCCCTGGACCTGCTCGCGGACCTGCAGCGGCGCCAGGCCGCCCTGATGGGGCACCATCACCTGGGCCTGGCAGAGATCCAGAAACTCGCCGGGTCCGGTGCGGAGTTCGACACGCTGGTGGTCTACGAGAACTACCCGCGCTCCGCCGCCGGCCCGGCGGGCGGCCTCTCGCTGCGGCCGGACGGCAAGTCGCAGGACGCGAGCCACTACTCCCTCGCCCTCATCATGGCGCCCGGCGACCGGCTGGCAGGAGAGGTGGTCTACCGGCCGGACCTCGGCACCCGCGACTGGGCGGCGGAGAACCTGGCCTGCCTGCTGCGGGTGCTGGAGCAGCTGGCCGCCGACGCCACCGTGCCAGTGGGCCGGATCGGCGTCCTCGGCGCGGCCGGGCGCGCGCGGGTGCTGCGGGAGTGGAACGACGCCGACCCCGCCGCGCCGGTGACCGCCGCCCCGCTGCCCGAGCTGTTCGCCCGCCAGGTGCGGCGGACCCCGGACGCGGCGGCGCTCAGCTTCGTACCGGAGGAGCGGGCCCTGTCGCGCGGGGACGAGCGGGCTCTGCCACAGGCTGACGAACAGACCCTGACCTACCGAGAGCTGCAGGATGCGGCCGGCCGGCTGGCCCGTCGGCTGATCGCCGCCGGCGTCGGGCCGGAGGTCCGGGTGGCGCTCCTTGCGGAGCGAACGGTGCCGGCGGTGGTGGCGCTGCTGGCGGTGTCGATGGCGGGCGGCGTCTTCGTACCGGTGGACCCGGCGTATCCGCGGCAGCGGCTGGAGTTCATGCTGCGGGACGCCGATCCGGCGCTGGTGCTGTGTTCCACCGCGGTGCGCGGCGTGTTGCCGGACGAGTTCGCGGACCGGGCCCTGGCGTGGGACGAGCCCGCCGTGGCCGCGGTGGTGGCGGCGAGTGTGCCCGGCGCGATCGCGGACGCGGAGCGCCGCGCGCCGCTGCGGCCGGAGCACGCGGCCTATGTCATTTACACCTCGGGCTCCACCGGCCGTCCCAAGGGCGTGGTGGTCTCGCACGTGGGGCTGGCGAACCTGGCGCGGGCGCAGATCGAGCGGTTCGCCGTACACCCGGACGCCCGGGTGCTGCAGTTCGCCTCGCTGAGCTTCGACGCCGCTGTCTCCGAGCTGTGCATGGCGCTGCTGTCCGGCGCCACGCTGGTGGTGGCCGACGCGGCACAGCTGCCGCCGCAGCTGCCGGTGGCCGAGGCCCTGGCACGGACCCGGACGACGCACGTAACGCTGCCGCCCAGTCTGCTGGCGGTGGCGGAGTCGCTGCCGGACACGGTGCAGACCGTGACGGTGGCCGGCGAGGCCTGTCCGCAGGCGGTGGCTGACCGCTGGTCCTCCGGACGGCGCCTGGTGAACGCCTACGGGCCGACGGAGACGACGGTCTGCGCGGCCATGAGCCGGCCGTTGACGCCGGGCGCCGGCACCGTGCCGATCGGACGCCCGATGACGAACACCCGGGCCTTTGTGCTCGACGGCTTCCTGCAGCCGGTGCCCGCCGGCGTCACGGGAGAGCTGTACTTGGCCGGCTCGGGCCTGGCCCGCGGCTACGCCGGGCGGCCGGGGCTGACGGCGGAGCGGTTCGTGGCCTGCCCGTACGCCGAAGGCGGGCGGATGTACCGGTCGGGCGACCGGGCGAAGTGGACCTCCGACGGTCAACTGCTCTTCCAGGGGCGGGCGGACGCGCAGCTGAAGATCCGCGGGTTCCGCATCGAGCCGGGCGAGGTGGAGTCGGCCCTCGCCGCGCATCCGGGGGTGGCCCAGGCGCTGGTTGCGGCGAACGGTGAGCGGCTGGTCGGGTACGTCGTCCGTGACGCGGGCGCGGAACTGGACGGCGCCGCCGTCAGGGAGTCCGCGGCCGCCCGACTGCCCGAGTACATGGTCCCGGCCGTGGTGGTGGTGTTGGACGCGCTGCCGCTCACGCCCAACGGCAAGGTCGACAAGGCGGCGTTGCCCGCGCCCGATGTCGTGCGCGAGGCGAGCCGGGTGCCGTCGTCGCCGGTGGAGGAGGCGTTGTGCGGCGTGTTCGCCGAGGTGCTGGGCGTGGGCGAGGTCGGGGTGGATGACGACTTCTTCCAGCTCGGCGGAGATTCGATCATGTCGATGCAGCTGGCGTCGCGGGTGCGCCGTGCGGGTTGGGTGGTGTCGCCGCGGCAGGTCTTCGAGGAGCGAACCCCGGCCGGTCTGGCGCGAGTTGTCGCCGCGACGGACAGCGAGGTATCGGCGGTGGATGCGTCCGGCGTGGGAGAGATCGCCTTCACGCCAGTGATGCGGTCGCTCGGGGAGTCGGCCACGCGGCCGGGCTTCGCGCAGTGGATGGTCGTCGGCGCGCCCCCGGAGCTGGGTCTTCAGGCGCTGACCGCCGGCGTGACCGCCGTGCTGGACGCACACGACATGCTCCGGGCACGGCTGGTGGCCGGCGAGTCCCGCTTGATGGTGCCGGAGCCGGGTTCGACCGACGCCGCGGAGCGCGTATCGCGGGTGGCTGCGGTCGACGCGGCGGATGGTGAGCTGAGCGAGCTGGTCCGGGCGCAGGCGCGGGCGGCCGTCGAACGGCTGGATCCGGGCGCTGGGGTGATGGTGCAGGTGGTGTGGCTCGACGCCGGGCCGGATGCCGTGGGCCGGCTGGTGATCGTGGCGCATCACCTCGCGGTGGACGGGGTGTCGTGGCGGATTCTGCTGCCGGATCTGCGGGCTGCCTGCGAGGCGGTGGCTGCCGGCAAGGAGCCCCGACTCCAAGACGTGGGTACGTCCTTCCGCCGTTGGTCGCAGCTGCTGTCAGCCGAGGCCGTCAGCGAGCACCGGAGGGCGGAACTCCCGGTCTGGAAGCAGCTGTTGACCGGCGGCGAGCCGCTGTTGGGCGGGCGAGAGCTGGATCCTGTACGGGACACGGTGGCGGGTCTGCGCCGTGAGGAGTGGGTCGTGCCCGCCGCCGTGGCCCGGACGCTCGTTTCCCGTACCGCCGCCGTCTTCCACTGTGGCGTGCACGAGGTGCTGCTTGCGGCGCTGGCCGGTGCGGTGGCGCGGTGGCGGCCGGAGTACGCCGCCGGTGTGCTCGTCGACATCGAGGGCCACGGCCGGGAGGCGCAGCGCCTCGGGGTGGATCTGTCGCGCACGATCGGCTGGTTCACCGGCGTACATCCGGTCCGGGTGGCGTCCTCAGGCGTGGACCTTGCCGACGCGCTCTCCGGTGGCCCGGCCGCCGGCGCCCTGCTGAAGGCGGTCAAGGAACAGCTCCAGCGGGTTCCGGGCGACGGCCTCGGCTACGGGCTGCTGCGCCATCTGAACGCGAGCACCGCACCGGAGCTGGCCGCGCTGCCGGCACCGCAGATCGGCTTCAACTACCTGGGCCGGTTCCCCGTCGGGGCCGACACCGGCGAACCGGGCGCCTGGGAGTCGGCCGGCGAAACGGGCCCGGGCGGTGCCGCCGACCCGCAGGCCCCGGCCGCCCACGCGCTGGCAGCCGGCGCGATCGTCCAGGACACCCCGCACGGACCTGAACTGACCCTGTCGCTGGCCTGGCCGGGCGGCCTGCTGGACCACGCGCAGGGCGCGGCACTCGGCCGCCAGTGGCTGGACGTCCTCACCGGACTCGCCGCGCACACGGACGGCGACCCCGCCGCCGGCGGCCACACGCCCTCCGACTTCCCGCTGCTCGAGCTCGCCCAGGACGAGGTCGAGGAGTTCGAAGCGCTGGCGGCAGAACGCGAAGGAGAAAACCCGCTGTGAAGACGCCCACTTCGCCGGCCTCCACCGGCGCCAAGGGAAACGCCCTCGCCGAAGTCTGGCCGCTCTCTCCGCTGCAGGAAGGGCTGCTCTTCCACACCTCCTTCGACGGCGAAGGCCCGGACGTCTATGCCCTGCAGACGGTGATCTCGATGACCGGGCCGCTGGACCCGGCCCGCTTCCGGGCCTCCTGGCAGGCCCTGCTGGACCGGCATGCGGCACTGCGGGCGAGCTTCCACGAGCGCAAGTCGGGAGCACCGGTCCAGCTCATCGCCCGTACGGTACGACTGCCCTGGCGGGAGACCGACCTGTCCGGCCTGGCGGAGGCCGAGCGGACGGCCAGGGCAGCTGAACTCGCCGCACAGGAGCACGCGAAGCGGCTGGACCTGGCGGCCGCGCCGCTGCTGCGGCTGCTGCTGATCCGGCTCGCCGACCAACGGCACCAGCTGGTCCTTACGACCCACCACATCCTGATGGACGGCTGGTCGATGCCGGTGCTGCTCGACGAGCTGGCCGCGGTGTACGCGGCCGGCGGCGACAGCCGGACGCTGCCCCCGGTGGCCGGCTACCGGGACTACCTGGCCTGGCTGAACCGCCAGGACAAGGCGGCGGCACGAGCCGCCTGGCAGGCCGAGCTGGCCGGCGCCGAAGAGCCGACGCTGGTAGCGGCCGTCGACCCGAAGCGGACCGCGGTCCTGCCGCAGGAGTGCCGCCTCGACCTCTCCGAGCCCGCCACCCGGGCCCTTACGGAGCTGGCCCGCACCCATGGCCTGACCGTGAACACGGTGGTGCAGGGCGCCTGGGCACTGGTGCTCGCGCGGCTGGCACGCCGCCGCGACGTGGTCTTCGGCGCCACCGTGGCGGGCCGGCCGGCGGAGCTGCCCGGGGCGGAGTCCATGGTCGGACTGCTCATCAACACCCTGCCGGTACGAGTCCGCCTACGGCCCGAACTGCCGGTGCTGGAACTGCTCACCGGACTGCAGCAGAGCCAGTCGGAGCTGATGGCACACCAACACCTCGGCCTGGCGGAGATCCAGCGCGCGGCCGGACCGGGCGCGGGCTTCGACACGCTGGTCGTGTACGAGAGCTTTCCCAAGGCCCCGGAACCGCGGAGAGGCCGCACCGAGACCTACACCATCTCCGGCGGCGAGACCCGCCAGGCCACGAACTATCCCCTCACTGTGGGGGTGACCCCGCACGACCAGCTGCGGATCGAGCTGGCTTACCGGCCCGATCTCTTCGAGGAGCGCGACGCCGAGCGGATCGGGCGCCGGTTGGTGCGGGTGCTGGAGCAGGTGGCGGCGGATCCGCAAGTGCGGGTGGGCGAGATCGAGCTGCTGGATGCGGGTGAGCGGGCGCGGGTCGTGGGGGAGTGGAACGCCACGGCGCGGGCGGTCGGGTCGGAGACGGTGCCGGAGCGGTTCCGGGCATGGGCGGTTCGGGCTCCGCGGGCGTGTGCGGTGCGGTGTGGGGCGGAGGCCGTCTCGTACGGGGAGTTGGAGGTTCGGTCGAATCGGCTGGCTCGGTATCTACTTGATCGCGGTGTGGTTCGGGAGTCGCGGGTGGGTCTGCGGTTGCCGCGGGGTGTCGACATGGTGGTGTCGATGCTGGCGGTGTGGAAGGCCGGGGGTGCGTATGTGCCGCTGGATCCGGAGTACCCCGCGGACCGGCTGGAGTTCATGACGGTCGACAGCGGTGCGTCGGTGGTGATCGATGTCGAGTGGCTGGCGGACGTGGGTGTGGCGGTTGCTGCCGAGTCGGACGCGCCGCTCGAAGTAGAGCTTGATCCTGATCAGTTGGCGTACGTCATCTACACCTCGGGCTCCACAGGACGCCCGAAAGGTGTGGCCGTCGCACATCAGGGTGTGGCCAATCTGGTCGAGGCGATGGGGCCGGTGCTGGGCGCGGGGCCTGGTGCGGTGACGTTGCAGTTCGCGTCGTTCAGCTTCGATGCCTCGGTGCTCGACGTGGGGGTCACCCTCGCGTCGGGTGGCACCCTGGCGATCGCCGCGGGTGAGGAGCGTACCGATCCGCAGGCCCTGTCGAGGATGATCCGGGACAGCGGCGTGACGGTCGCGAGCGTGGTGCCGTCTCTGTTGTCCGTGCTCGACCTGAAGACGGTTCCGGGGGTACGGAATTGGGTGCTGGGTGCCGAGCGGCTGACCGCCGATCTCGCCGCCAAGTGGCGCGCTCAGGCTGGGCTGTGGAACACCTACGGTCCGACCGAGGCGACCGTGATGACTACAGCCGTGGCGCTCGACGAGGGCATCACACCGGACGATCAGCCCCCGGCGATCGGCAGCCCGCTGCCCAACACTCAGGTCTACGTCCTGGACGACTTCCTGCGTCCGGTGCCGATCGGCTCGACGGGCGAGGTGTATCTGGCCGGTTCGGGTCTGGCCCGCGGCTATCTGGGCCGTCGGGAGCTGACGGCGGAGCGCTTCGTGGCCTGTCCGTATGCCGACGACGGGCGCATGTACCGCACCGGCGATCTGGCGAGGTGGAGCGGCGACGGGCTGCTGCACTTCCAGGGCCGCGCCGACGAACAGGTCAAGATCCGCGGCTTCCGCATCGAACTCGGCGAGATCGAATCCGTCCTCACCACCCACCCCGATGTCACCCAGGCCACCGTCATCGCCCGCGACGACCGCATCGCCGCCTACGTCGTGTCCGACGCGTCGCTGGACCCCGCCGCCATACGGGAGTTCACCGCCACCCGCCTCCCCGACTACACGGTCCCGGCCACCATCACGGTCCTGGACGCCCTGCCCCTCACCCCCAACGGCAAGGTCGACAAAGCCGCGCTGCCCGACCCCGGCGTCGCCCGCGAGCCGAGTCGCACGCCGTCAACGCCTGTCGAGGAACTCCTGTGCACCTTGTTCGCCGAGGTGCTGGGCGTGGGCGAGGTCGGGGTGGATGACGACTTCTTCCAGCTCGGTGGCGATTCGATCATGTCGATGCAGCTGGCGTCGCGGGTGCGCCGTGCGGGCTGGGTGGTGTCGCCGCGGCAGGTCTTCGAGGAGCGAACCCCGGCCGGTCTGGCGCGAGTTGTCGCCGCGACGGACAGCGAGGTATCGGCGGTGGACGTGTCCGGCGTGGGGGAGATCGCCTTCACCCCGGTGATGCGATCGCTCGGCAACGCCGTCACAGAGGCCGCCTTCGCGCAGTGGATGGTCGTCGGCGCGCCCCCGGAGCTGGGTCTGGAGACGCTGACCGTCGGCGTGGGCGCGCTACTGGACGCGCACGACATGCTCCGCGCCCGGCTCCTGGCCGCCGAGTCGAAGCTGGTGGTGCCGGAGCCGGGCTTGACCGACGTGCCGGCGCTCATATCCCGCGTGGACGCGGCAAACGTGCCCGTGGGGGCGCTGGACGCGCTGGTGGCCGCCCAGGCCGAGGCGGCCGTCGGCCGACTGGATCCGGGCGCCGGAGTGATGGCGCAGGTGGTGTGGCTCGACGCCGGATCCGAGCGAGTGGGCCGCCTGTTGGTCGTCGTGCATCACCTCGCGGTGGACGGGGTGTCGTGGCGGGTCCTGCTTCCGGATCTGCGGGCCGCCTGCGAGGCGGCGGCCGTGGGCCGGGAGCCGGGCCTTGACCCGGTGGATACGTCGTTCCGCCGCTGGTCGCAGCTGATGTCAGCCGAGGCCGTCAGCGAGCACCGGACGGCGGAACTCCCGGCCTGGAAGCAGCTGTTGACCGGCGACGAGCCGCTGCTGGGACGGCGCCCGCTGGACCCCGCGCAGGACACCGAGCGGACCACGGTCCGGCGCCGCTGGCTGGTGCCGACCGCCACGGCCGAGACGCTCGTCGCCCGCACTCCGGCCGTCTTCCACTGCGGCGTGCACGAGGTGCTGCTGGCCGCGCTGGCGGGCGCGGTGGCGCGGTGGCGGCCGGAGTACGGCGCCGGCGTGCTCGTCGACGTCGAGGGGCACGGCCGGGAGCAGCTGCACGACACCGTGGATCTGTCGCGGACCGTGGGCTGGTTCGCCAGTACGCGCCCCGTCCGGCTGCGCGTCGGCACTACCGGCCCGGCCCGGGCGCGGACGGGCGGGCCTGCCGCAGGCACCCTGCTCAAGGCGGTGAAGGAGCAGGCCAAGGCCGCGTCCGGGGACGGGCTCGGCTTTGAGCTGCTGCGCTATCTGAACCCCGAGACCGCACCCGTACTCGCCGGGCTGCCCGCCCCGCAGATCGGCTTCAACTACCTCGGCCGCTTCCCCGCCGGCGACTCCAGCGGACCGCCCGTCGCGTGGGAGCCGGCCGGCGAGTCGGCGCTGGGCGGCGCGGCCGGGCCGGGCATGCCGGCGCGGCACGTACTGGAGGCCGGCGCCCTGGTCCAGGACACCCCGAGCGGACCGGAGCTGTCGCTGTCGCTGGCCTGGCCCAGCGGGCTGCTGGACGCGGCCGACACCGACCGGCTGGGGCTCGGCTGGCTGGATCTGCTGGCGGGACTTGCCGCCCACACCACGGCCGACCCGGCCGCCGGCGGCCACACCCCCTCCGACTTCCCCCTGCTCGACCTCGGCCAGGACGAGGTCGACGATCTCGAGTCCGAATTCGCCGACGACCGCACTTAAGACACTCGACCCAGGCAACTGTGAGGAGAAAACCCGATGGCCCGAGCCCGTGTCGAGGACGTTTGGCCGCTGTCGCCGCTGCAGGAAGGGCTGCTGTTCCACGCTTCGTTCGACGACCAGGGCGCCGATGTGTACCAGGGCCAGCGTGGCGTCGACCTGATCGGGCCCCTGGACGCCGACATGCTGCGTGCCTCCTGGGAAGCGCTGCTGGATCGGCACGCTGCGCTGCGGGCGAGCTTCCGGCGGCGGAGCTCAGGCGAACCGGTGCAGGTCATCGCCCGCGAGGTGACCCTGCCGTGGCAGCACGCGGACGTCAGCGGGCTGGCGGAAGCCGACGCGGCCGCCGAGATCGAGCGGCGGTGCGCGGCGGAATTGCGGGAGCGCTTCGACCCGGCGACGCCGCCGCTGCTGCGACTGCTCCTCGTCCGCCTCGCCGAAGACCGCCACCGGCTCGTGCTGACCAGCCACCACGTCCTCATGGACGGCTGGTCGTTGCCCGTGCTCTTCGGCGAACTGGCGGCCATCTACGCGGCCGGCGGCGACACGCGCGCACTGCCCAGGGCCACCTCGTACCGGGACTACCTGGCCTGGCTGCAGCGCCAGGACAAGCCGGCCGCGCGGGCGGCCTGGCAGGCGGAACTCGCCGGCGCCGAAGAGCCGACGCTGGTCGCCCCGGCCGACCCGGGCAGGCGTCCCGGCGAGCCCGCGAACCTCATCACCGACCTCTCGGCCGAGCTGACCCAGGACCTCACCCGGCTGGCCCGCGGCCAGGGCGTGACCCTCAACACCGTGATCCAGGCGGCCTGGGCGCTGGTTCTGGGGCAGCTGGCCGGCCGCACGGATGTGGTGTTCGGCGCGACCGCCGCCGGGCGGCCCGCGGAACTGCCCGGCGTGGAGTCCATGGTCGGCCTCTTCATGAACACCCTCCCCGTGCGGGTTCGCCTCGAGGCCGCCCAACCGGTCGCCCAACTCCTCGCCGACCTGCAGAAACGCCAGTCCGCGCTGATGGCGCACCAGCACCTCGGACTGCCCGAGGTGCAGCGTATTGCCGGCCCGGGCGGCGTCTTCGACACGATCGTGGTGTACGAGAACTACCCCAGCCCGCCGAAGGAGGAGCCCGCCCCGGGACGCCTCGAAATCCGCCGCACACCGGCGGTGCGGGACGCCTCCCACTATCCGCTCGCGCTGATCGTGGTGCCCGAGGAGCGGATGCATCTCAAGCTGGACTACCAGGAGGAGCTGTTCGGGCGGGAGGACATCGCCGCGATCGCTGGCCGGTTGGTGCGGGTGCTGGAGCAGGTGGCGGCGGATCCGCGGGTGCGGGTGGGCGAGATCGAGCTGCTGGATGCGGGGGAGCGGGCGCGGGTGGTGGGGGAGTGGAACGCCACGGCGCGGCTGGTGTCGTCACTGTCCGTCCCTGAGTGTTTCCGGGAGCGGGCGGTCCAGGACCCGGAGGCGGCAGCGGTGCGGTGTGGGGCGGAGGCCGTCTCGTACGGGGAGCTGGATGCCAGGTCGAATCGGCTGGCTCGGTATCTACGTGATCGCGGTGTGGGCCGGGAGTCGCGGGTGGGCCTGCGGCTGCCACGTGGCATCGACATGATCGTCTCGATGGTGGCGGTGTGGAAGGCCGGGGGTGCGTATGTGCCGTTGGATCCGGAGTACCCCGCGGACCGGCTGGAGTTCATGACGGTCGACAGCGGTGCGTCGGTGGTGATCGATGTCGAGTGGCTGGCGGACGTGGGTGTGGCGGTTGCTGCCGAGTCGGACGCGCCGCTCGAAGTGGAGCTTGATCCTGATCAGTTGGCGTACGTCATCTACACCTCGGGCTCCACAGGACGCCCGAAGGGTGTGGCCGTCGCGCATCGGGGTGTGGCCAATCTGGTCGAGGCGATGGCGCCGGTGCTGGGCACCGGTCCTGGCGAGGTGACGCTGCAGTTCGCGTCGTTCAGCTTCGACGCCTCGGTGCTCGACGTCGCCGTCACCCTGGCGTCCGGCGGCACCCTGGCGATCGCCACCAGCGAGGAGCGCACGGATCCGCAGGCGCTGGCCGACATGGTCCGTACGGCTGGGGTGACGGTGGCCAGTGTGGTGCCGTCGCTGCTGTCGGTGCTCGATCCGCGGTCTGTGCCGGGGGTACGGAACTGGGTCCTGGGCGCCGAGCGGCTGACCGCCGGCCTGGCCGCCAAGTGGCGCGCCGGGGCCGAGGTGTGGAACACCTATGGCCCGACCGAGGCCACCGTGATGACGACGGCCGTAGCGCTCAGTACCGGCATCACCCCGGACGATCAGCCGCCGGCGATCGGCATTCCACTGTCCAACACCCAGGTGTACGTCCTGGATGACTTCCTGCGGCCGGTGCCGCCGGGTGTAGTCGGCGAGGTCTATCTGGTCGGCCCGGGTCTGGCCCGCGGCTACCTGGGCCGTCGGGAGATGACCGCGGAGCGCTTCGTGGCCTGCCCGCACGGCGACGGGGCCCGCATGTACCGCACCGGCGACCTCGCCAAATGGAGCGCCGACGGGCTGCTGCACTTCCAGGGCCGCGCCGACGAACAGGTCAAGATCCGCGGGTTCCGCATCGAACTCGGCGAGATCGAATCCGTCATCGCCGCCCACCCCGATGTCACCCAGGCCACCGTCGTCGTCCGCGACGACCGCATCGCCGCGTACGCGGTATCAGAGGCCGCTCCGGACACCGCCGCCATCAGGGAATTCACCGCCGCCCGCCTCCCGGACCACATGGTCCCGGCCACCGTGACGGTGCTGGACGCCCTGCCGCTCACCCCCAATGGCAAGGTCGACAAGGCGGCGCTGCCCGCACCCGAGTACGCGGCCGGCCAGGGCCGGGCGGCAGCCACGCCCGTGGAGGAGATCCTTTGCGGGCTGTTCGCCGATGTGCTGGGTGTGGAACGGGTGGGGCCGGAAGACGACTTCTTCGAGCTCGGTGGGGATTCACTGCTCGGCATGCGGCTCGTCGCGCGTATCCGGGCGGTGCTGGACGCGAAAGTGAGCATCCGCGACCTGTTCGGCACACCCTCGCCCGCCGGGCTGGCGCGGCAGCTGGCTGGCGCCGTCGAACGCAAGCAGATGGAGCTGTTGCCGCAGCCGCGCCCCGACCAGGTGCCGGTCTCGTACGCACAACGCCGCATGTGGTTCCTGAACCGGCTCGCCGAGGCGGACTCGGAGGCGGCGGGGGCGTACAACTTGCCGCTGGCGCTGCGGATGGAGGGTGAGCTGGATCTGCAGGCGCTGGAGGCGGCGCTCGGCGACGTCGCGGACCGGCACGAGACCCTGCGGACCGTCTTCCCCGATGCGGATGGCGAGCCGTGGCAGCAGGTGCTGGAGGGTGCTGCCGGACGGCCCGCGCTGGACGTGCGGCCGGCCGATGCGGGGCGACTGGAGGAACAGCTCGCGGCAGCGTCGGGCCGCGGCTTCGATCTGAGTACGGAGCTGCCGTGGCGGGTGTCGTTGCTGCGGGTGGCACCGGAGGAGTCCGTGCTGCTGTTGGTGGTGCACCACATTGCCTCGGACGGCTGGTCGATGGGGGTGCTGGCGCGGGATCTGCGGGTCGCGTACGAGGCGCGGTGTGCGGGTCGGACGCCGGGCTGGGAAGCGCTGCCGGTGCAGTACGCGGATTACGCGCTGTGGCAGCGGGAGGCGTTGGGTGATCCCGGTGATCCGGAGAGTGTGATCAGCGGGCAGCTGGCGTACTGGAAGGACGCCCTGGCCGACGCGCCGCCGGAGCTGGCCCTGCCGGTGGACCGTGCGCGCAGGGGGGAGCCCTCCTTCCAAGGCGGCAGTGTGCCGGTCTCGGTGGATGCGGACACGCACCGGCGGCTGGTGGCGGTGGCTGCCCGGGGCCGGGCGACGATGTTCATGCTGGTGCATGCTGCGCTGTCGGTGCTGCTTTCGCGGATGGGCGCCGGGTCGGACATTCCCGTGGGCACCGGCATCGCCGGCCGCGGGGACGCGCAGCTGGAGGGACTGTCGGGGTTCTTCGTGAACACGCTGGTGCTGCGGGCGGATCTGGAAGGTGACCCGTCCTTCGCCGAGGTGCTGCGGCGCGTCCGGGAGACGGATCTGGCGGCGTACGCGCATCAGGATGTGCCGTTCGAGCGGCTGGTGGAGGAGCTGAACCCGGCGCGCTCGCTGTCCCGCAACCCGCTGTTCCAGGTGATGCTCGCGCTGCAGAACATACCTGAGGCCGAATGGCAGCTCCCCGGCCTCCGGGTCACGCCGCTCCCGCCCGTGGCGGAGTTGCCGGCGCGATTCGACCTCGCCGTGACGCTGGGCGAGCGGCGGGGTGCGGATGGCTCTCCGGCGGGTCTCGGGGGCGGGATTCTGTACGCGGCGGATCTCTTCGACGAATCGACCGTACGGGCTCTCGGCGACCGCCTCGTACGGGTCCTGGAGCAGGTGGCCGCCGATCCCCAGATGCGGCTGAGCGAGATCGACGTACTCGACGCGGGTGAGCGGGCGCGGGTGGTGGGGGAGTGGAACGCCGACACCCGGCCGGTCGAGTCGGCCACGGTAGTGGAGGCCATCGCGGCGCAGGTGGTTCGGGCTCCGGACGTGGCCGCGGTGCGCTGCGGATCCGAGGAGCTGTCGTACGGGGAGTTGGAGGTCCGGTCGAATCGGCTGGCCCGCTACCTGCGTCGTCAGGGTGTGCGCGGGGAGTCGCGGGTGGGTCTGCGGCTGCCGCGGGGTGTCGACATGGTGGTGTCGATGCTGGCGGTGTGGAAGGCCGGGGGTGCGTATGTGCCGCTGGATCCGGAGTACCCCGCGGACCGGCTGGAGTTCATGACCGTCGACAGCGGCGCGTCCTTGGTGATCGACGCGGAGTGGTTGGCGAGGGCCGAGGGCGCGATTGTCGCCGAGCCCGACGCGCCGCTTGAGGCCGTGGTGGATGCCGGTCAGTTGGCGTATGTCATCTACACCTCGGGGTCGACGGGCCGTCCGAAGGGTGTGGCGGTGGCGCACCGGGGTGTGGCCAATCTGGTCGAGGCGATGGGTCCGGTGCTGGGTGCCGGTCCTGGTGAGGTGACGTTGCAGTTCGCGTCGTTCAGCTTCGATGCCTCGGTGCTCGACGTGGCCGCCACTCTCGCGTCCGGTGGCACCCTGGCTATCGCGGCCAGCGAGGAGCGCACGGATCCGCAGGCGCTGGCCGACATGGTCCGTACGGCTGGGGTGACGGTGGCCAGCGTGGTGCCGTCTCTGTTGTCCGTGCTCGACCCGCATACCGTCCCCGGCATACGCAACTGGGTGCTGGGTGCCGAGCGATTGACCGCCGACCTGGCCGCCAAGTGGCGTGCTCAGGCGGGTCTGTGGAACACCTACGGGCCGACCGAGGCGACCGTCATGACCACGGCCGTGGAACTGCCGGCAAGCTTCACATCCGACGACGAAGCGCCGGCGATCGGCAGTCCCCTGCCCAACACTCAGGTCTATGTCCTGGACGATTTCCTGCGTCCGGTGCCGATCGGTGCCACCGGCGAGGTGTATCTGGCCGGTCCGGGTCTGGCCCGCGGCTATCTGGGCCGCCGGGACCTGACCGCCGAACGTTTCGTGGCCTGCCCGTACGCCGACGGCGCCCGCATGTACCGCACCGGCGACCTCGCCAAATGGAGCGGCGACGGGCTGCTGCACTTCCAGGGCCGCGCGGACGAACAGGTCAAGATCCGCGGCTTCCGCATCGAACTCGGCGAGATCGAATCCGTCCTCGCCGCCCACCCCGACATCGCCCAGGCCACCGTCGTCGCCCGCGACGACCGCATAGCCGCCTACGTTGTGTCCGACGCGTCGCTGGACCCCGCCGCCATACGGGAGTTCACCGCCACCCGCCTCCCCGACCACATGGTGCCGGCCACCATCACGGTCCTGGACGCCCTGCCGCTCACCCCCAACGGCAAGGTCGACAAGGCCGCCCTCCCCACCCCCGAAACTGCCACCGGTCACGGACGGGCACCATCCACCCCCGTCGAGGAAATCCTCTGCACCCTCTTCGCCCAGGTCCTCGGCATTGGCGAGGTCCGTATCGATGACGACTTCTTCCAACTGGGCGGGGACTCACTGCTCGGCATGCGGCTCGTCGCCCGAATCCGCGCGGTGCTTGACACCGAGGTGGGTATCCGCGACGTCTTCGGCGCACCCACTGTGGCCGGGATCGCCCGGTTGGTTGGCGACGCCGCGGCCGAGAACCGGGTGGCGCTGCGGCCGCAGCCGCGGCCCGACGACGTGCCGCTGTCGTTCGGCCAGCAGCGCATGTGGTTCCTGAGCCGGATGGACGGCGTGGACTCGGAGGCGGCGGGGGCGTACAACCTGCCACTGGCGCTGCGGATGGAGGGTGAGCTGGATCTGCAGGCGCTGGAGGCGGCGCTCGGCGATGTCGCGGACCGGCACGAGAGCCTGCGCACCGTCTACCCCGACCGGGAGGGCAAGCCCCGCCAGCACGTACTGGCCGGACATGATGCCCATCCGCGGCCGGCCGTCGTGGACACCGAGGAGTCCCGCCTCGATGAGACTCTGGCCGGGCTCAGCGGCCGTGGCTTTGATCTGAGTGTGGAGCTGCCGTGGCGGGTGTCGTTGCTGCGGGTGGCGCCGAGGGAGTTTGTGCTGCTGTTGGTGGTGCATCACATTGCCTCGGACGGCTGGTCGATGGGGGTGCTGGCCCGGGATCTGCGGGTGGCGTACGAGGCTCGCTGCGAAGGGCGGGCGCCGGGCTGGGACCCGTTGCCGGTGCAGTACGCGGACTATGCCCTCTGGCAGCGGGAGGCGCTGGGTGACCCGGGTGATCCGGAGAGTGTGATCAGCGGGCAGCTGGCGTACTGGAAGGACACGCTCGCCGACGCACCACCCGAGCTGGCGCTGCCGATGGACCGCGCCCGTACCGCGACCCCCTCCTTCCGCAGCGGAACGGTGGACGTCGATGTGTCCGCACAGACGCACGCCCGCCTGATCGAGGCGGCCGGGCGCGGCCGGGCGACGATGTTCATGCTGGTGCATGCCGCGCTGTCGGTGTTGCTGTCGCGGATGGGCGCCGGGTCGGACATCCCCCTCGGTACGCCCGTCGCGGGACGCGGGGATGCGCAGCTGGAGGGGCTGTCGGGGTTCTTCGTGAACACGCTGGTGCTGCGGGCGGATCTGGAAGGTGATCCGTCGTTCGCGGAGGTACTGCGGCGGGTGCGGGAGGCGGATCTGGCGGCGTACGCGCATCAGGACGTGCCGTTCGAGCGGCTGGTGGAGGAGCTGAACCCGGCGCGCTCGCTGTCCCGCAACCCGCTGTTCCAGGTGATGCTGGCGCTGCAGAACATCCCCGAGGCCGAATGGCAGCTGCCCGGCCTACGCGTCACCCCGTTCCCGCCGGCCGCCGCGCCTCCGGCGCGGTTCGACCTGTCCGTATCCCTGGGTGAGCGGTGGGGTGTGGATGGCGCTCCGGCGGGTCTCGGGGGCGGGATTCTGTACGCGGCGGATCTCTTCGACGAGTCGACGGTACGGGCCCTTGGTGACCGTCTCGTACGGGTCCTGGAGCAGGTGGCCGCCGATCCGCAGGTGCGGCTGAGCGAGATCGACGTACTCGAGACGGACGAACGGGCGCGCGTGGTCGAGGAATGGAACGCCGGCACCCGGCCGTTCGGCCCGCTGACCGTGCCGGAGCGCTTCCAGGAGTGGGTGGTCCGGACCCCGGACGTGGCCGCGGTGCGCTGCGGGTCCGAGGAGCTGTCGTACGCGGAGCTGGAGGCGCGGTCGAATCGGCTGGCCCGCTACCTGCGTCGGCAGGGCGTGCGCGGGGAGTCGCGGGTGGGTCTGCGGTTGCCGCGCGGCGTCGACATGGTGGTGTCGATGCTGGCGGTGTGGAAGGCTGGCGGCGCGTACGTGCCGCTGGACCCGGAGTACCCCGCCGACCGCCTCGAGTTCATGGTCGCGTCCAGCGAGGCACAGGTCGTGCTGGACACCGCCGTGCTGGCCGACGCGGAGGAGGCGATCACCGCGGAGTCGGAGCTGCCGCTCGAAATAGAGGTGGCTCACGACCAGTTGGCGTACGTGATCTACACCTCCGGCTCCACCGGCCGCCCCAAGGGCGTCGCTGTCCCCCACCGAGGCCCGGCCAATCTCGTCGAGGCGATGGGGCCTGTGCTGGGCGCCGGTCCTGGCGAGGTGACGTTGCAGTTCGCGTCGTTCAGCTTCGACGCCTCGGTGCTTGACGTAGCCGTGACTCTGGCGTCCGGCGGCACCCTGGCGATCGCCGCCGGTGAGGAGCGCGCCGACCCGCAGGCCCTGGCCGCCATGGTCGAGGGAAGTGGTGTCACCGTCGCGAGCGTGGTGCCCTCCTTGCTCGGAGTCCTGGACCCGCAGACCGTCCCCGGCGTACGCAACTGGGTGCTGGGTGCCGAGCGGCTGACCGCCGACCTCGCCGCCAAGTGGCGGGCGGCGGCCGGGCTGTGGAACACCTACGGTCCGACCGAGTCGACCGTCATTGCCACGGCCGTGGCGCTCGACGAGGGCATCACACCGGACGATCAGCCCCCGGCGATCGGCAGCCCGCTGCCCAACACCCGGGTCTATGTCCTGGACGATTTCCTACGTCCGGTGCCGATCGGTGCCACCGGCGAGATCTATCTCGCCGGTCCGGGTCTGGCCCGCGGCTACCTGGGCCGCCGGGACCTGACCGCCGAACGCTTCGTGGCCTGCCCGTACGCCGACGGCGCGCGCATGTACCGCACCGGCGACCTCGCCAAATGGAGTGGCGACGGGCTGCTGTACTTCCAGGGCCGCGCCGACGAACAGGTCAAGATCCGCGGCTTCCGCATCGAACTCGGCGAGATTGAGTCGGTCATCGCCGCCCACGAACACATCGCCCAGGCGGCCGTCGTCGTCCGCGAGGACCGGCCCGGCGACCCCCGCCTGGTCGCCTACGCCGTCCCCGTCGAGGGCGGCGGACTGGACCCCGCCGCCGTGCGGGAGTTCGCCGCCGCCCGGCTGCCCGAGTACATGGTTCCGGCCACGGTGATGGCGCTCGACGCGCTGCCGCTCACCCCCAACGGCAAGCTGCACAAGTCCGCCCTGCCCGCGCCGAGCTACGCCAACCTGGTCTCGGCGCAGGCGGCGCAGGGTGAACTCCAGGAGACGCTGTGCGTCCTCTTCGCCGAGGTGTTGGGCCTGGAGCGGGTCGGGCCGGACGACAACTTCTTCGACCTGGGCGGCAACTCGGCCCTGGCGATGCGGCTGGCGGGACGGGTCCGTACCGAACTCGGCGCTGAGCTGAGCATCCGGCAGTTCTTCGGCGCCTCGACCCCGGTCGGCGTGGAGCGGCTGCTCGGCGCCAAGCTGCGGCCGCCGCTGCGGGCGGTGGAACAGCGGCCCGCCGAACTCCCCGCCTCCGTGCATCAGCAGCGGGTCTGGCAGGCGGAACGGGCGGCCGGCGCGGACGCGACGAGCAACCTCGCCGCCGCGCTGCGGCTCGAGGGCGAGTTGGACGTGCCGGCTCTGCGGGCGGCGCTGGCCGATGTGGTGGCGCGGCATGAGCTGTTGCGTACGCGGTTCCGGGAGAGCCCGGAGGGCACGCTGGTGCAGGAGCCGTCCGAGGCCGGCGACGACGTTGTACGCGCCGGGCCGGCGGTGCTGCCGGCGGTACTGCCGGCGAGCGAGGACGAGCTGCCCGGGCTGCTGGCGTCCCGTATTCGGCAGTGCTTCGACCTGTCCCGGGAGATGCCCTGGGCGCAGCATCTCTTCAGGCTCTCGGCCACCGGGCATGTGCTGCTCCTCGTCATCCACCCGATCGCGGCGGACGAGTCCTCGGTGAATCTGCTGATCCGCGACCTCGCGGCCGCCTACGGGGCACGCCGCGAAGGGCGGGCGTCGGAACGGGCGCCGCTGCCACTGCAGTTCGCCGACTACGCGCTCTGGGAGCGCGGGCTGCTCAAGGGTGAGGAGGAGGCGGAGAGCCTGGTCGCCGATCAGCTCGAGTACTGGAGGGCCGCCTGGGCCGACGCCCCGCTGCGGACCGGACTGCCGACGGACCGGGAGCCGGCGGCCGGGCCGGACCGGCGCACCGCCTCCATCCCGATCCGGATCCCGGCGGATACCCACGCCCAGCTCCTTGACGCGGCCGACGCCGCCGGCGCGACCACCTTCACGGCGGTGCATGCCGCGCTCGCGCTGCTGCTCTCCCGGCTCGGCGCCGGCACGGACCTGCTGCTGGGCACCGTACTGCCGCGGCCGGACGGGGAGGAGAGCCTGGAAGGCGTGGTCGGGCCGCTGTCCGGGCTGCTGTCGCTGCGCCTGGACACCCACGGCAACCCGGCCTTCCGCACCCTGGTCAAGCGGGCCAGGGAGGCGTACCAGGAAGCGCTGCAGAACCAGGACGTGCCCTTCGACCGGCTGGTGGAGCGGCTGGAGCCGAGGTCGAGCGGAGCCCATCACCCGGTATTTCAGGTTCTCCTCGACGTACGCGACGACATCGCCGAGAAGTGGGAGGACGCGGGGTTGCCGGGGCTGGCCACCACCAGGCTGCCGCTGCCGCCCCAGAACTCCGCGCTCGACCTGCGGCTCACCCTGACCGAGAGCTTCGAGGACTACGGGGACCCGGACGGCATCGTCGGCAGCCTGGACTACGCCGTCGACCTCTTCGACGAGCCGGAGGCCGCCGCCTTCGCCCGCCGGCTGGTGCGGGTGCTGGAGCAGGTCGCGAAGGATCCGGAACTCCCGATCGGCAGACTCGAGCTCCTTGACGAGGGCGAGCGGGCCCTGACCGAGCGGCCGGCGGCAGCGCCAGGCGACCAGGGCACGGACGTGCGGTGGCCGGACGGCACCCGTGCCCATCTGCTGGACTTCTACCTCCGTCCGGTCCCGCCGGGCGCCCTGGGCGAGGTGTACGTCACCGGCCCGGCGCTCGCGCACCGCTACCCGGACGCATCCGGCGAGACCGGCAGCCGCCTCGTCGCCAGCCCCTTCGGCCGCCGCGGCGAACGGATGCTGCGCACCGGCCAATGGGCCCGGCGCGAAGCCTCCGGCCTGCTGCGGCCGCACGCCGCGGGCGACCCGGACCGGCACCGGCGCGACGGCGTTGGCCGACGCACCGTCAGAAACTCCGAGGACCTCGGGGTGCTGCTGCCGCTGCGTGCCGAGGGCGATCGCCGGCCGCTGTTCTGCATTCACCACGGCACCGGCCTGAGCTGGAGTTATGCCACCTTGCTGCCGCACCTTCCGGCCGATCTGCCGATGTACGGCATCCAGGCGCGCGGCCTCGCCGGCCCGGAGCCGCTGCCGCAGAGCATGGAAGAGATGGTGGACGACTACGTTGCCCAGCTGCGGAGCGTGCAGCCGCACGGCCCGTACCGGCTGACCGGCTGGTCCTTCGGCGGTGTCGTCGCGCAGGCCATCGCCTGCCGGCTGGAGGAACTGGGCGAGCAGGTCGATCTGCTCGCGCTGCTCGACGCGTATCCGTACCGGGACGTCGGATCCGTCGGCAGCGACCAGGAGGGCGGCTTCGGTCCGGTGGACGGCAGGGGCAGCTGGGACGAGGACAGCGGCGCCGGTCCCGGCCGGGACGTGGAGGCGCGCGGGGCGCAGCTGGAGAACATGCGGGAGGTCATCATGAACATCGTCGGCCTCATCCGCGACCACACCCCGCGCCGCTTCGGCGGCGACCTGCTGGTGTTCGTGGCGACCGAGCGGCGCACCGAGAAGTTGCTGGCCACCGAGGCCATCGCGAGCTGGCGCCCCTACGTTGCCGGGAACATCGAGACCCACGAGGTCACCTCCAGCCACGAGGACATGCTCGAATCCGCGCACCGGTCCGGCATCGGCCGCGTGCTCACCGCGAAGATCCGTGCCGGAAGGGGCGATTGAGATGGCAGCGGAGAAGTCCTTCGACATCATCCCGAACCATGTGCGGGAGGGAATGGAACCGCCGCCGGGCCTGGAGGTGATGAGCGAGCGGACGCCGCTGCTCGAGGACACCGGGCCGGGGCTGATCAGCTGGGTCGCCACGGGACGGGACGAAGTACGGGAGATCCTCGGCGATGCCCAGTGCCGCTTCTCCACCCGGCCACCGGCCGACAGCGAGGAGGAGTCGCGGGAGATCACCCAGATCGGCAATCCGCTGATGCACGACCCGCCGGAGCACACCCGGCTGCGCAAAATGCTGGCGCCGGAGTTCACGCTGCGCCGGATGCGCCGGATCGAACCGCAGGTCGAGCGGATCGTCGAGGACCGCCTCGACGTCATGGAACGGGCCGGCAGCCCGGCCGACTTCATGCGGCACTTCGCCTGGCCCATCCCCGGCCTGGTCGGCTGCAGTCTCCTCGGCATCCCCCGCGACGACCAGGCGGAACTCGCCCGCCACCTCGACCTCAGCCGGCGCGACAACCGCGGCTGGCGGGCCCGCCGCGCCTCCGCCAAGGCCTTCGACGACTATCTGGCCCGCTACGTCGCCACCAAGCGCCGCGACCCCGGCGACGACCTCGTCAGCGGGCTGATCAAGGAGCACGGCCCGGAGGTGACCGACAAGGAACTGGTGGGCCTGGCCGCCTCCGTCATGGCCGCCGGGATCGAGAACATGGTCGGCATGCTGGGCCTGGGCATCCTGGCGCTGCTCGACCACCCGGACCAACTCGCCGTGCTCCGCGGGAAACCCGAGCTGATGGACCGGGCGGTGGAGGAACTGCTGCGCTACGCCACCGTCGTCGCGGTCGCCTCACCACGCACGGCGCTGACGGAGGTGCGCATCGGCGAGCACACCATCGAGGCCGGGCAGGTCGTCTCCTGCTCGCTGCTGGCGGTCAACCGCGCCCAACCGGACGAGACCGCCCGCGACCGCCTCGACATCCTCCGCGAGGGCGACAACCACCTCGCCTTCGGCCACGGCATCCACTACTGCGCGGGCGCGGCCCTCGCCCGCATGGAACTGCGGATCGCCTTCGCGGCCGTGCTGCGTCGCTTCCCCGAGCTGCGGCTCGCGGTGCCCCGCGAGGACCTGCGGTTCCGGCCGCCGTGGATGGCCACCTTCGGCATCGAGAACCTCCCGGTCTCCTGGTAAACGGAAAGGCACCCCATGCCGAAGCCACCGGAACTGCCCCCGCACTTGCGCCGCGACGGCCTCGCCCCGACGCCCGAGTTGACCCGGATGAGCCACAGCACGCCCGTCGCCCGCGACCCCGGAGTCTTCGACTGGGTCGTCACGGGGCGCGCGGAGGTACGGGCGGTGCTCAGCGACACCGACCGGTTCAGCTCCGTGCCGCCCGTACAGCAGAAGGCCATCTCGCAGCCCAAGGAGGCCGGAAATCTGCTGCATTACGACCCCCCGGAGCACGGCCGGCTACGGAAGCTGCTGGCGCCGGCCTTCACCAGCCGGCGCATGCGCTCGATGGCTCCGGCCGTAGAAGCGGTGGTGGCCGAGCGGCTCGACGTGCTGGCCGAGAACGGGCCGCCGGCCGACCTGATGCGGCACTTCGGCTGGCCGGTGCCGGGCCTGGTCAGCTGCGCGCTGCTCGGCATCCCGCGCGACGACCTCGCCCAGCTGGGTCGGATGCTCGACGTGCGCTCGCCCAGCCGGATGGACGCCCACTCCGGCAGCCGCGCCCGGCGGCGGATAGCGGCACAGAAGGCGTACATCTCGTACCTCGGCGGCATCGTCGCGCGGCAGCGCCGGGAGCCCGGCGAGGACCTGCTCGGCACCATCGTCCGCGAACACGGCGCGGAGCTGACCGACGCCGAACTGGTCGGCGTCGCCAACTCGTTTCTCTTGGGCGCGCTGGAGAACTCAACGCAGATGCTGGGCCTGGGCGTGCTCACGCTGGTGCAGCACCCGGACCAGCTCGCGCTGCTGCGCGCGGGGCCGGAGCTGCTGGATCAGGCGGTGGAGGAACTGCTGCGCCACGTCACGGTGGTGTCGACGGCGTCGCCGCGGACGGCGCTGGAGGACGTGACCCTCGGCGGGCAGCAGATCAAGGCCGGCGAGACGGTCTCCTGCTCCCTCCTCGCGGTCAACCGCACCAGGCTGCCCGGCGGCCCCGAGGACCGCCTGGACCTCACGCGCGCGGACGCCTCCTCGCACCTGGCGTTCGGGCACGGCGTCCACCACTGCATCGGGGCCGCGCTCGCGCGCCTGCAGCTGCGGGCCTCCATCGCCGGGCTGCTGGCGCGGTTCCCCGGGCTGCGGCTCGCCGTTCCGGAGGCCGAGCTGCGGTTCCGTCCCTTCGCCGCGCAGTACGGCGTGGAAGAGCTGCCGGTCGCCTGGTGACGCCGACGGCGGCCCGGACAGGGCCGTCGCCCACGTCAGTGCCCGGCCGGTGTCATACGGCGCCGGGGGAGCAGCGATAGAGGGTCTCCTGGCCCTGTGGGCCTGCCTGGTCCTGCTGCTCGGGGTCTGCCTTGCCCTTCGAGGGCTTCGCTCCGGCCTGATCCTCCGAGGACCTCGATCCCGTCTGCTCCTCCGGCGCCTTGGGTCCTGGGCGGCCCTTCGGGTCCTTCCGGTCTTGGGCTTCCTTCGGGGCCTTCGGGGCCTTCGGGGCCTTCGGGCTTTCAGCTCCCTTGGGCTCACCCGGGCCCTTCTCGCCCGGCTGCTGTGCGCCGTACGCCTTCGGCTCGACCTTGGTGCACGTGGACCTGACCCAGTCGTTGATCTGCCCCACCGAGCTTCCGGGCTGTGACGCGCCCGTCTTCCCGTCGCCGCCGCGCAGCAGTGCGAAGCGCAGCTTGCCGTCCGCGACCAGCTTGCGGTACTCGGCCAGGGTCGCCGAGTTGGCCCCGCCCGTGAACCCGCCGAGCGGCAGCAGGGGCAGGGCCCTGGCGTAGATGTACGGGGCCGCCGACTCCCAGCCGTCGGTGGAGAAGGTGTACTCGGCGCCGCGGTTGTGCTTTTGGACGTACGCCAGGAGTCTCTTCTGGTCCTTGCTCAGCCCGGTCACGATGCCGCCGCCGCTCTGGGCCCCGGACGGGCCGGAGGAGCGGCCCGGCTGCCCGGAAGCCCCCTGCCCGCCCGAGGATATGGCCGGCCCGCCGCTCTTCTTCCCCGGCTTGCCGCCCTCCGGCCGGTAGGGCGGCCCGGCGTACGCGTCGAATGACGAGCCGGCGTACGTGGAGTCAAGGACCGACAGCGACCACGCCGTGGGCGCGGCGAACATCGCGACGCAGCCCGCCACCAGCCCGGCGACCCCGATCCGGCGGGACAGCCGGGCGTCCGGCGGCGTCGGCAGCACCGCGTACACGAGCGCCGCGCAGGCCGCGACGGACGCCGCGAGGATCACAGGCGTGAGCCACGGCACGAACTCCGGGTACTCCGCGGCCACATGCAGCGTCCATGCCTCCTGTACGACGATGACGGCCGGCAGCACCAGGGTCTGCGGCGGGCCGAGCGCCGTGCGGTGGATGCGCCACAGCGCCACGATGCCGGCGGCGGCCAGCGCGGCCAGCGCGGGTGCGAGCAGCGTGACGTAGGCCGTGTGCGGGACCCCCATGGCGCTGAGCAGCACCGCCGAGGTGAGCAGCCAGCCGCCCCACATCAGATAGCCGGCCCGCCGCTGGTCGGTGCGCGGGGCGCGGCGGTGCCGAGCCAGGCCGAGGACCAGGGACAGCAGCGCCAGCGGATACAGCCAGCCGATCTGCGCGGCGAACCGGGGTCCGAAGAGCTTGCCCCACCCCTCGGTGCCCGGCATGGCCTGGGCGTCGCCCGCTTGGGCGCCGGCCTGGCCCTGCGACGGCGGCGCACCCTGGAAGGTCCCCTTGAACGAGCCGTCGATCAGGCCGTCGTGCAGGCGGTCGAGCCCGTTGTAGCCGAAAACCATGGCGAAGGCGCTGTTGTTGGTCGTGCCGTCCGCGTACGGGCGCGAGCTCTCCGGGGTGAAGGTCATCAGCGCGACCCACGACAGTGACACGGCGAGCAGCACGCCGCCGGCCGTCACCAGCTGCCCCAGCCGCTTGCGCAGCGGGTGCGGGGCGGCGATGAGATAGCCGAGGGCGAGCGCCGGAACGACGACCCAGGCCTGCATCATCTTGGCCTGGAAGCCCAGCCCGATCCATACGCCGCTGAGCAGCAGCGGGCCCAGGCGGCCGGTCATGACCGCCTTCTGGTACTGGTCCGCGGCCAGCACCAGGCACATGGTGAGGGAGGCGTCGAGTATCGCGTGGCCGAACATCGACGCGGCCACCGGCGTCATGGTCAGCAGCCCCGCCGCGGCCAGCCCGGCCACCGGACCCTGCCAGCGGCGCACCACCCGGTACAGGACCAGCACCGACACCACGCCCTCCAGCACCTGGGGCAGGGTCAGCGCCCAGGCGTGAAAGCCGAACAGCCGGGCGGCCAGGGCCTGCGGCCACAGAAAACCGCCGACCTTGTCCATGGTGATGGTGGCCGCCGGGTCGAGGGCGGTGAACCAGAACGCGTGCCAGCTCTCCGACATGCTGCGGGCGGCCACCGAGTAGTACGGGGCGTAGGAACTGCTGGTGAGATTCCAGCCGTACAGCACGGCGGCGAGCGCGGCCACCCCCAGCAGCGCCGGGCGGGCCCAGGGCGGCTGGTCCGGGGGAGAGCGCCAGAACCAGCGGCGGTGGGGCGGTGGGGCGGTGCCGGGGGAGGCCTCGGGGTGGGTGGCCGCAGCAGTCAGCGTCATGTCCTCACCGTGTGAGGGCCCCGGTAACCGTGCGGTCACAAACGCTTGCGGAATGGACAGTTGGACGGCCGCGGCTGTGTCCGCCGTGTGACCGCCGTCCGCGTAGAAACGGCTGCATGCTCATCACACGCAAGCGCACCAAAGCGCGCACCCTGATCGCCACGTCCGCACTGCTTCTCGCCGCTTTCGGTGCCGCCGGTTGCTCCGGTGACTCGAGTGCCGCCGAATCGGGGAGCAGTAAGTCCCCTGGAACCAAGGACAAGGGATTCACCCAGGCGCTGGCCTACTCGAAGTGCATGCGGGCGAACGGCGTGCCCGACTACCCGGACCCGGAGCAGGACGCCGACGGCCGGGTCATCATGAACCCCGGCAACGGCCAGAACGACCCGAAGACCCAGCAGGCGATGGAGGCCTGCCGCGACAAGATGCCGCAGGGGCGCTCCCGCGAGAACGGCGGCAAGATGGACACCTCGAAGGTGACCTCGTGGGCGAAGTGCATCCGCGAGAACGGCATCCCGAAGTTCCCGGACCCGGAGATCGACGGCACCCGGCTCAACGTACCGCTCGGCAAGATCGGCATGATGCCCGACGACCCGAAAATGCAGAAGGCCTCGCAGGCCTGCCAGGACAAGTCGCCGGGCGGCGAGCTGTACTTCACTGACGGGTCCGAGCAATGACGTCGCCGGACCACACCCCCGGACCGCGGGGTCCCGGCGGGCCGGACAGCGACCCGGCCGCCGCGTTGGAAGTGCGCGGGCCCGGTGCCCTGGCCACCGAGCAGCCGGCCGGGGCGGCGCTCGCCGCTTCCGCCCAGGATCCCGCGGCTCCGGCCCCCGTCCCAGCCGGCGGCGGCGAGGGCCAGGACGGCGCCGGCGGCGGCGAGGAGCCGCCGCTCAGCCACCGCAAGCGGCGGCCGCTGCGCACCACCCTGATCGTGCTGGTGGCGATCGCCGTGGCCGCGGCCGCGGGCCTCGCCGCCACCGGCACGCTGGGCGGCAAGGACGACGACAAGCCCCAGGCATCCAAAGGCCCCTCGGCGACAGCGAAGGTGCAGCGCACCTCCCTCACCGACACCCAGACCGTGGACGGCAAGCTCAGCTACGGCGACGCGTCCACCGTGCTGGCCCAGTCCTCCGGCGGCGGCGCCAAGCCGGGAGCGGGCGGCGGCTCCGGCATCGTCACCTGGGTGCCCAAGGCCGGCGACACCATCAAACGCGGCGGGGACGTCTACCGCGACAACCAGCAGAAGACGCCCCTGCTCTACGGCAACATCCCCTTCTACCGGACCATGAAGTCCGGCACGTCCGGCAGCGATGTCAAGATCCTCGAGCAGAATCTGAAGGCCCTCGGCTACGACGGGTTCGTCGCCGACTCCACGTACAACGACGACACCGCCGCCGCCGTGCAGGAGTGGCAGGGCGACCTGAACCGCGAGGAGACCGGCACCGTCAAGCCGGGCGACGCGGTGGTGGCCCCCGGGGCCAGGAAGGTCTCCGAGGTGAAGGCCGAGGTCGGCGCCGCGCTCAGCGGCACCGTGCTGTCCTGGACCGCGACCGAGCGGGTCATCACCGTGGACCTCGACGCCCAGTACGAGGACCTCGTCAAGAACGGCACGAAGGCGCAGGTCAAACTCCCTGACGGGACGAGCGTCGAGGCGACGGTCACCGAGGTCGGCTCGCCCTCCAACGCCGCCGACGCGGGGTCCGGCGACTCCGGCTCCGGTGACTCCGGCTCCGGCGACAGCGACAAGGCATCGACCCTCCCCGTCGAGCTGAAGGTGAAGGATCAGAAGGGTCTCGGCAACTATCAGGCGGCGTCGGTCGACGTCACCCTGAAGTCGGAGAGCCGCAAGGATGTGCTCGCGGTCCCGGTCAGCGCCCTGGTGGCCAAGGACGGCGGCGGCTACGCGCTGGAGGTCGTGAAGTCCTCGGCGCCGAACGGTGTCGAGTACGTCCCGGTCAAGCTCGGCATGTTCGCCGACAGCATGGTCGAGGTCTCCGGCGCCGGCATCTCCGAGGGCACCGTCGTGGGGGTCCCGAAGTGACCGCACTGTCCCACCCGGTGGTCGACCTGGCCGGGGTTTCCAAGTCCTACGGCGACCTCGCCGCGCTGCGGTCCGCCGACCTGGTGATCCACCACGGCGAACTGCTCGCGGTGGTCGGTCCCTCCGGCTCCGGCAAGTCCACGCTGCTCAACATCATGGGCACCCTGGACCGCCCCTCGGAGGGCAAGGTCCGTATCGGCGGCCACGACATCGACGAGCTGCGCGACCGCGACCTGTCCGCGCTGCGGGCCGCCACCATCGGCTTCGTCTTCCAGCAGTTCCACCTGGCGCAGGGCGTACCGGCGCTGGACAGCGTCGCCGACGGGCTGCTCTACAGCGGCCGGTCCCGCGCCGAGCGACGCGAGCTGGCCGAGCGGGCGCTGCGCCGGGTCGGCCTCGGCCTGCGGCTCTACCACGAGCCGCACCAGCTCTCCGGCGGCGAGAAGCAGCGCGTGGCCATCGCCCGCGCGGTGCTCGGCGACCCGCCGCTGCTGCTCGCCGACGAGCCGACCGGCGCGCTGGACTCCCGCTCCGGCGCGGTGGTGATGGAGCTCCTGCACGAGCTGCAGGAGGCCGGCACGACGGTCGTGGTCATCACCCACGACCGCGACATCGCCGCATTGCTGCCGCGGGAGGTCCGGCTCAAGGACGGCCGGATCGAGCACGACTCGGCTTTCGGCGCGGCGGCCGGCGAGCTGATGGCCGGAGGGAGCGTCCGATGAGCCTGACATCCCCGCCCCGGGAGACCGGTGCCGCCCCCTGGCGCAGCCTCCCGGCGCCCCCGCGCCCCAAGGCGGCCCGGATGGGCCCGGCCGATGTGGTCCGGGTCGGCGGCTCGGGGCTGCGCGCGCGGCCGATGCGGGTGTTCCTGTCCGCGCTGGGCATCGCCATCGGTATCGCCGCCATGATCGGCGTGGTGGGCATCTCCTCGTCCTCCACCAACGACCTCAACCAGCGCCTCGCCGCACTCGGCACCAACCTCCTGACGGTGTCCCCTGGCGAGTCCTTCGGCGGCGGCACCGCGCACCTGCCCGAGCGCTCCCTCTCGATGATCGGCAACATCCCGGACGTCACCTCGGTCTCCGCCCTCGGCAAGACCAGCGCGAAGGTCTACCGCAACGACCTGATGCCGAAGGAGGAATCCGGCGGCCTGCGCGTCACCGCCGCCCGTACCGACCTGCTGAAGTCCATCGGCGCCGAGCTCACCGACGGCCGTTGGCTCAACGCGGCCAACAGCAAGTACCCGGCCGTCGTGCTCGGCGCCAACGCTGCCTACCAGCTGAACATCCACCACGCTGGACCGGAGGTACGGGTCTGGCTCGGCGACCGCTGGTTCACCGTCGTGGGGCTGATGGCGCCGAACGAGCTGCTGCCCGACCTGGACAACAACGCGATGATCGGTTGGGGCGTGGCAGAGCAGGAGCTCGGCTTCGACGGCTACCCGACCACCGTCTACGTCCGTGCCGAGGAGGACGCGGTCAAGGACGTCCAGGCGAAGCTCGGCGCCACCGCCAACCCGGAGGTGCCCAACGAGGTCGACGTCTCCCGCCCCTCCGACGTACTGGCGGCGAAGGAGGCCACGGACGACACCCTCAGCGGACTGCTCCTGGGCCTCGGCGGCGTGGCGTTGCTCGTCGGCGGCGTCGGCGTGGCCAACACCATGGTCATCTCCGTCCTCGAGCGCCGCTCCGAGATCGGCCTGCGCCGCTCGCTCGGCGCGACCCGAGGCCAGATACGCACCCAGTTCCTGGCCGAGGCGCTGCTGCTGTCTGCCCTTGGCGGCATCGGCGGCGTACTGCTCGGCATCGGCGTCACCATCGGCTACGCGACGTACCAGGACATGACCACGGTGGTGCCGGTCTGGGCCATGGTCGGCGGCGTCGGCGCCACCCTCGTAATCGGCGGCCTGGCCGGCTTCTATCCGGCTGTACGAGCCGCCCGGCTGCCTCCCACCGAAGCGCTGGCCACCTCGTAGTCCCGCTGCCGTTCCGCCCCGGGCCGCGGTGCCCCTGCTGACACCCCCGAGCAGCAGGGGCACCGCACCGTCTGCGGCGGCACGCAACCCTTCGGGCGGGTCGCGGAGTTGGTGGTGGACCTCGTAGCCGAGCAAGGCGTCCAGTGCGTGGGCGTGGGCGAGAAGGGCGTCGACCGAGCGATCGAGGATCACCTCCGGTCCGGCGGCGGCGAGTGCGGAGGACTCGTGCAGGATTCCGCCGAGGCGGTCTCTCCGGTGGCGATCACCTGCAGGCCGTGCGGTCGGACGGAAGCTCGCTGCGGGGAGCGGGCCGACACCCCTGTCGTGCACTTGCTCGGCGCCTACGCGGCAGTGGTTCAGTTGGCCCCGTTCGACTTCCGGGGCCTGCTCGGTGTTGGTGTCAGCCGAGGGCCTGGAACTCTGCGAGCGACAACGGCCGGCGCACCTTGCCGACGTGCTGGGACGAGCCGAGGTCGACCTGCCACCACGGGTTGCTGTCGAGCAGCGTGAGGGACGTGTGGGTGACGGAGCCGGCGCGCTGTTCACCGCTGGTGTCGCCGTCCACCGCCCGGTCGGCACCGGTGGTGCTGATCCGCAGTCGCACCTTGTTGGTGGTGACCGGCTCCGACAGCTTCAGGAGGCGGCGGTAGCCGATCGTGGTGCCACTGCCGACCTCCTTCCACGACGAGCCGTTCCAGACCCGGTAGGGACGGAAAGACCGGGCAGACGATGCTCCGCTCCGTGCTCGGCGCGAAGTTCGCGCAGCGGGCACTCACGGTGGGATCACCGGACCGCTGCCTGAGCTGGGGTTCTACTTCAAGGACCCTGACCCGGGAGCGTCTTCGTCGGTGGCCGAGCAGTACGGGGGGCTCGGCTTCGCGGAGCGGTTGCGGACGGCAGGTGAGCCGGGGGCTCGTGAGCGGGCCCCGTGCTGGTCCCAATTCCCTTGACCCGCACGGGGGTTGTGGCATGACACAAGGCGCAAAGGATGAAGGACGCGAGTCTTGCCCGCCCATGAACCATGTGAAATTTTACATGTCACATGTGCTATGTGTTCATGTCAAGCAAGATCGCTCTCCATATCCCCAGTAGAAGGAGAAGTCGCGATGTCCCTACGGCGCTACGTCGTGCCCTTATTGATAAGTACCGCCCTGATGGCGGGGAGCGGCGCGCAGGCACTGGCCGCGCGGCCCGCTCCGGAGCCCACCGCCCCTGCCACTGCCACCGCCACTGCCGCACGCGGCAAGCCGGTCTCAGGACCGACCGAGATCGTCGAGCAGGACAGACCCGGCAAGCAGAAGAGTGCCGAGCGGCTCGCACCGCTCACGCCCCCGGCCGCCACGGCCCCCAAGGCGCTGCGGACGACCCGGACCGCGGCCGACTGCCGGGTCTCCGACTTCACCGGCAACACGGGCGCGGCCCTGGTCAACGCGATCAAGGCCGCCTCGGTCGGCTGCGTCAACTCGCTGTTCAGCGTGACCGGTTCGGACCAGTACCACGCCTTCCGTGAGGCGCAGATGGTCACCGTGGCCAACGCGCTGCGGACGAACGCCGCGTCGTACGACGGGACCAACGCTGCCAGCACTGAACAGCTCATCCTGTATCTGCGCGCCGGGTACTACGTCCACTACTACAACCCGGACACGGTCGGCCCGTACACGGGCACCCTGGCCACCGCGACCAGGCAGGCGCTGGACACCTTCTACGCCAACCCGGCCACCCGCACCGTGAGCGACGCGAACGGGGAGATCCTCGGGGAAGCCGTCGTCCTCATCGACAGCGCCGAGGAGAACGCGCGCTACCTGTACGTCGTCAAGCGCCTGCTTGCCGCGTACGACAGCGCCCACAACGCCAATTGGTACATGCGCAACGCGGTCAACAACGTCTTCACGGTCCTGTTCCGCGGGGAGTGGGCGGACGGCTACCCGGCCGCGGTACAGGCCGACCCGAGCATCGTGGACGCGGTCCACGGCTTCGCCGCCAAGCACCTGGACCTGCTGGGCACGGACTCCGCGTTCCTGGTGGCCAACGCCGGTGGGGAAACGGCCCGGTTCGTGCAGTACGCCGCCCTGCGGAGCAAGGTCCGCCCGCTGAGCAAGTGGCTGCTTGACAACAGCGCGATCACCGGCGCCCGCGCGAAGCTCTGGGTACGGGTGGCCGTCGTGGCCAACAGCAAGGACAGCGCGAACTGCTCCGCCTACGGCACCTGCGACCTGGAGAAGCAGCTCAAGGCCGCAGTGCTGTCCCAGAAGCACACCTGCAGCGCCGGAGTGCTGCACATCCTGGCCCAGAAGATGACCAACGACGAGTTCCAGGCGGCCTGTTCGAGCCTGCTCCGACAGAACACCTACTTCCACGACGTGGTCCAGGACGGCGGGCGGCCCGTGGCCGACGACAACAACACCACCATGGAGGTGGTCGCCTTCCGTTCCAGGGACGACTACCAGACCTACGCCGGCGCGATCTACGGCATCGACACCAACAACGGCGGCATGTACCTGGAAGGCGACCCCTCGGCCGCGGGCAACCAGCCGCGGTTCATCGCCTACCAGTGGGACACGGACAATGGCTTCGCAGCCCGCATCTGGAACCTCAACCACGAGTACACCCACTACCTCGACGGCCGGTACGACATGTACGGCGACTTCAGCGCCGGACAGGCACACCCGGCCGTCTGGTGGATCGAGGGCGCGGCCGAGTACGTGTCGTACTCCTACCGCAACCTCCGCTACGACGCCGCGCTCAAAGAGGCCCCGAAGCACACGTACGCACTCAGCACCCTCTTCGACACCACCTACGCGAACTCCAACACGGCCCGGACCTACCACTGGGGCTACCTGGCGGCGCGGTACATGCTGGAGAAGCACCCCGCCGACGTGACCAGGCTGCTCGGCTACTACCGGACGGGGAAGTACGCCGACGCGTACGCCTTCACCAAGTCGCTGAACTACGACAGCTCCTTCAACGCGTGGCTGGACACACTCTCGGGCGGCGGAACGACCGAATGCACGGCGTCCGACACCCGGGTCCTGGGCAAGAACTGCGGGCGCAGCAACGTCTCCGCGACCACCGGAAACACCGCCCACTTCTACCTCTGGATCCCCTCCGGCACGAAGTCCCTCACCATCAAGACCTCCGGCGGCACCGGCAACGCCGACCTCTACTTCAACCCCGACACCTGGGCCACGCCGAGCGCCCACACCGCCCGGTCCACCGGCCGGGACAACACCGAGTCCCTCACGGTGACGGGCCTGCGGCCGGGGGCGTACCACTACGTCAGCCTCCACGCCACGACCTCCTTCACGGGGGCGACCGTCAGTACGAGCTACTGAGCGATCTTGGGTAGGTGAGCTGTGGCTGGCGCTGTCAGGGTCGCTCGCCTGGTGAGGTGTTGAGCGACGCTGAAGATGTGCATGAAGGCGACGTGCTGGTTGTCGACGGGATGGTGTGAAACGACCCCAGCGGCCGTCAGGCCGCTGGGGTCTTCGAGATCACGGTGTAGCTCTCGTCGTCGGTCTGCCGCGTGTGCCTCGGTGATGGCGATGCGGGTGGAGGACTCGTCCAGGGTAGTTGATGTTGTGTCGAGTGCCGTCTCGTAGGCGATGGGACTGCGGTGTCCGAGTGGACTCGGCAAGTGCGTTGTCCGCGCTGGAGCCGATCGCGCTCATGGACTGGCGGAGGCCGGCCTGGCGGCAGGCGTCGGCGAAGGCCCGGCTGGTGTACTGGGCCCGGTGGTCCCGCCCCGGCGAGGCTGCCGCGGGTCCGCTCGGCGGCGGCCAGGGCGTCGATGACGAGATCGGTGCGCATGTGGTCCGCGATCGCCCAGCCGACCAGGCGCCGTGAGGCGAGGGCGATGACGGTGGCCAAATACAAGAACTTCCCGCCGTTCAGCGGGAGATGGGTGATGTCGCCGACGTACTTTGTGTTCGGCTCGCTTGCCGTGAAGTCGCGGCCGATCAGGTCCGGGGCCTTCGCCGAGACCGGTCCGCGATCGTGGTGCGGTGCCTGCGACGCAGCCGCACGCCCGACTCGCGGTGCACGGCCCGTATCCGGGCGGCGAGGCGGGCATCGGCCGCCTGCCGGGCGGCCCGGTCCGCGGCCGTCCGACGCCAGTAGTAGAAGCTGGAGCGGGCGATGCCCAGGATGCTGCACAGCCGCTTCACGCCGTAGCGGCGGTGGTGGTCGGCAACGAATTGGAAGCGGTTCACCAGCGCGTCTCCCCGACGAAATACTTCGCCGCCTTGCGCAGGATCTCGCGTTCCTCCTCCAGCTCACGGACCTTCTTGCGCAGAGCGGCGCTCTCCGCCTCCAGTGGTGTCGGCGGCTCGGTCGGCACCCGTTGATGCCCAGATCGGCAGCGACTTGCCGGATCGTCGCATCGGGCCGCGACTGGTACAGCGCGCACGACCAGTGACCTCGCTCGGGGAACGCTCAGGGCAGTTTTGCGGGGCAGAGGCGATGGGACTTCGCCTCGTTCTCGAGCTTGGCATCCACACAACCGCCGGGCAGTGAACCGTACTTCCTCTTCCCGAAGTTGGCGGTCACAGTCAGCTTCCCGTCGCCGAACTCCGAGCGCTGCACCGTCCCGTCACCGGTGAGCCGCTGATAGCCGGTCATCCGCTCGGTTCCGGCGGCCTTGTGCAGGGGTGCGAAATGGCGCTGGAGCGCCGCCATCTCCTTGCCCGTGGACATCAGGCTCTTGTCCCCGAGCGTGAAGTTGAGCGGGGTGTTGTAGAGGGCGGACATCAATGCCCGGTCGGTCTTCTGGTCCGGGAGCTTGTTGTACGGCATTTCCCAGCGGTCGGTGTTGATGACGGAGCCGTGCAGCGCGGTTTCGTACAGGGGGACGCGGTAGCGCGGGTCGTACATCGCTTTCGCCAGCTCGGGCGGCAGCTTGACCTGTTTGAAGAATGTCGCCGGCTCGCCCTGCGGCGCGTAGCCGCCCCACTTTTCCTTGTCCC